>NZ_JAFIMU010000002.1:729818-1094727 GCF_017302985.1 Corallococcus macrosporus | reverse complement strand
ACTGGGCGTTCTGCTTGGGCTTGAAGGCCACGGACTCCAGGCGGCACGTCATCTCCACCGGGCTGCCTTCCGCGGAGCCGCCGAAGAGGTACGCGGCCTCCACGCCCACGGGGATCTCCTTGCCCTGCACGTAGCCCGGCGCGGTGGTGCTGGCCGTCACCTTCATGCGCTCCGGGACGAACTCCTCCACGTTCACCGCGTAGGAGGCCAGGTCGCGGTCCGCCACCTTGAGGCGCACCCAGTAGTGGCCCGTGTCCTGGAACGCCGCGAAGGCCTGGTCGAACGACACGAGCCCCGCCGCGTTCGTCTTCAGCGTCACCTTGCGGATTTCCCGCTCGCGCGGGTCGATGACGCGCACCTCCACCGGCATGCCCGCGGGCGGCGCCAGGTTGTCCTGGCCGCGCAGCACCGCGGCCACGTGCGCGGTGTCACCGGGGCGGTACACGCCGCGGTCGGACCAGATGGAGGCGCGGTACGGCTGCTCGGCGCGGTACGGCTCGCCCTGCACGTCCGAGTTGGCGATCTCCGTCTTCAGCTCCTCGTACTTGAGGTACGTCAGCTCGTCGCCCTTGCGCGCCACCAGCGCGAACGGCGCGCTTTCGTCCACGCCGGGCGGGGGCACCTTGAGGTTGCAGCCCGCCTCGCCCTGCGTGGTGCAGCGGGCCACGGTCTGGCCGCTCTTCTTCACCAGCGACACCTCCACGCCGGACAGGGGCTCCGTGCTCTCCAGGCCCAGGGCCCAGACCCACACCTCGCCGGAGTCCTGGGAGCCCACGGCGGGACCGCCGCGCTTGGCCACGAGGCTCAAATCCGTGAGCAGGATGCGGGCGGCGGCCTTGTAGTCGCCGCGCTCGGCCGTGATTTCCACCAGGCCGCGCGTGCTGGCGGGCACCAGCGACGCCACGTCGATGTACGTGGTGAGCAGCGAGTCCGGCGTCGACTTGAGCGGCACCGCCTTGCGCACCAGCACGTTGCTCGTGCGCTCGTCCGCGGTCTCCGAGTAGTCACTGCCCATCCAGAAGACGAGGTTCTCCGGCGGCACGTTGCGCACCGTGAGCGTCACCTCCTCCACGTTGAGGTGCTGCAGGGGCAGGTTGCGCCACGCGCTGCGCGGCAGGTAGCGGCCGTTGGCGTTGAAGCGCACCTGGGGCTGGCGCGCGGGCACGGAGAAGCCGCGCGACCAGGCGCCCATGAGCGTGCCGCCGCCCACGGACAGCGTGCCCTCCGCGATGGAGAGCGTGTGCGGGCCGCGCTTGAAGTCACCGAAGATGCGGAAGCCTCGCCGCGAAGGGGCCACGGTGAACTTCACCTTCGGCTTGAAGCGGATGGCCTCCGCCGCCACCGCTTCGTTGAGCGAGCAGCCCTTGTTGTCGTCGTCGTAGTAGTACGAGTCCCACTGCTCGTCGGTGGGGCTGGCCGGAGCGTCCGACTCCACGTCGCGGCAGCTCACCTCGAAGAAGAAGCCGTTGGTCCCCTCCTGGAGGTTCACGAAGGTGATGTCCATGCGCTTGCCGCCATTCAGCGGGAAGCTGGACGTGGCCGCGGGCGCCTGCACGGTGGAGGCGCCCCCCGCGGCCGTCAGGCCCTCACGCAGGGAGAACTGCACCGTCGCGCCGGGCTTGAGCTTCGGGTGGGTGAGCACCACGGAGAGGGAGTTGCGCACGTCCGCGCGCGTGCTCCACTTCACGTCGCTGATGGCGGTGTCGCCCACGCGGAAGCTGGCGCGGGAGCGCACAGCGGCCAGGTCCACCGGGCCGGAGAAGTCCACGTTCGCCTCCACGCGGCCCTTCGGCAGGTCGATGCGCGTGGGGTAGAGCTGGGCGAACTTGAAGGCGTAGGTCGTGAAGTTGTAGCGCCACTCCCGCGCGTTCGGCGGCTTGATGACGCCCGCGTCGGTGTTCACCGCGTCCACGGACACGGTGTACGTCGTGCCGGCCGCGAAGCCCGAGGTGGGGGTGAAGAGCAGCGACGAGGGGCCCGTCCACCGCAGGCTGCCCGGGACCTCCGGCGACAGCGTGACGACGCTGCCGTCGATCTGCTCGTAGCGCGGGCGCACCGGCAGCGCGAACTCGATGACGACACCCGTGGGCAGGGCGTTCTCGCTGGCCAGCTCGTGGATGACGGGCGTGAGCTTCGAGGCCTGCACCGGCGCGGGCGTGGACGAGGACGTTGCGCCGGCATCAGGCGCCATGGCGGACGCGGGGGTGGCGGGCGGCGTCTTCGCGGGCTCCTGCTTGCAGCCGGCGACGAGCGCGCCCACGAGCAACGCCGGCAGCAGCCAGCGGGCACGGGGGGCGCGCGCTGCCTTCGGCGGGACTGCGGACTGCGGGGACATGTTTCCTCCAGGGGGTGGCGGCGGAACCGATTTCATGCCGCGTGCCGCGCATGGGACGCCTCGGAGGCGCACGGAAAGTGCGGCCCGGCGACCACGTGCCGGCGCTCCCCCGTGCGCGTCCGCGGGCCCACAGGGTGTCCGGGCAGCCACACTCGCGGGTGGCCTCCGGACGCGCTCGGGACGCGGGATTTCGACGTGAAGACTGGCGGTGAGACGCCTCGGCGGTCAACTGGGGTCCCTGGCCGGGACACGGAGGTGCGCCCCTGCCGGGCCGGTCCGGTCCCAACTGGTCCGACTGTCGGACCAGTTCGGGCCTGGCGCCTCCGGCGGGGGGAGCCGCACCGTTCTCACCTTCTCATCCAGGTGGACAGACCGCGTGTCCGACGGCTTAGGGTGCGCGGCCATGGTGCTGCCCGTCCGATTCGTCCTCATGCGCCCGCGCAACGCGGAGAACCTGGGCGCCGCCGCCCGCGCCCTGAAGAACTGCGGCCTGTCCGACTGGGCCTGGGTGACGCCGGAGGTCGAGGACCTGGGCCCGGCCCACCGGCTGGCCGTGCACGCGGAGGACGTGCTGGGTGGGGTGAAGCGGCCGGACACGCTGGACGCGGCCGTGTCCGACTGCGTCTGGGTGGTGGGCACCAGCTCCCGGAAGGTGGAGGGCAAGCGCCGGCTGTCGCCCCGGGCCGTGGGCGAGGAGCTGGTGGCGCGGGCGAAGCAGGGGCCGGTGGCGCTCGTCTTCGGCGACGAGCGCAGCGGGCTCACCAACGCGGAGGTGGAGCGCTGCCATGACCTGTCCGCGGTGCCCACCGCGCCGGAGCAGCCCTCCATCAACCTGGCGCAGGCGGTGCTGCTCTACGCCTACGAGGTCCGCATGGCCCACCTCGCGGACACCGCGCCGCCCCCAGGCCCCCTGCCCCTGGCCGCCACGGACGCGGAGCTGGCCCGCGTGGAGTCCACGCTGGAGGCGCTGCTGACCACGGGGGGCTTCCTCGTGGATGAGCAGCCCGGGCGCACGGCGGTGCGCGACCTGGTGGCGCCCCTGCGCCGCTCCCGCCTCACGCGCAACGAGGCCCGCCTCTGGCTGGCGGCGCTGCACACCGTGCGCAAGCACTTCCCCCAGTAGGGCGGACCTTCCGAGGACGACACCTGAGCAGGCAGGGGAACGCCCCTCCCGCGCGCGGCGGGATGCCCACGCGTCGCTACCTTTGCCGGAACCAGCGGAACCTTCGGGAAGGAGCACCGCGTGAACCACATGCCCTATGAGTCGATGATCGTGGGAGGCAGCGAGCCCGGCCCTGGCCGTCAGGCACCGGCCCACGAGGACAGCTACGAGGAACCCGGCCGCACGCCCGGGACGGCGGAGGACGGCGGACTGGAGGAGGAGCCCCACCGCATGGCGGACGGCGACGAGCCCGGTCCGACGCCGGGCTCCGCCGAGGGCGAGGATCCGGACGAGCCGTCCCGGCATTAACTCCCAGCACGCCGCCGCCCGAGCGCGGCTATGGTGCCGCGCCCATGCCTCGCAAGCCCGAACGGCCCCCCAAGTCCCCGCCCCGCCCCAACCGCTGGGAGGGCAAGGAGAAGCCGGACTGGCTCTCCCGCGCGCTCGCCCGCGCGGGCGCCATGCCCCAGGACGAAGCGGAGGCCGCCATCAAGGCGGGCCGCGTGAGCGTCAACGGCCGCGTTGCGACGACGCCGCTGACGCCCGTGCCACCCGACGCCGTCATCAAGGTGGACGGGCTGCCGGTGCGCAAGGAGGTGCCCACGCACGTGCTGGCCTTCCACAAGCCCGCGGGCGTGCTGACCTCCACCGCGCGCCAGCACCGCACGGGCACCGTGTTCGAGGTGCTGCTGCCCCAGTTGCCCCTGGAGCTGAACCGCTTCACATGGCACGCCGTGGGCCGGCTGGACGTGGACACCACGGGCCTGCTGCTCTTCACCAACGACGACAAGCTGGTGGCCCACTGCACGTCCCCGGAGACGAACCTGCCCAAGCGCTACGTGGCCACGGTGTTCAGCGTGGCGGACGACGCGAAGGTGGAGCCGCTGCGCCACGGGATGACGCTGGATGACGGCCCGGCGCGCCCCGCCGTCGTGCGCGTGCGCGACGAGCACACGGTGGAGGTGACGCTCACGGAAGGGCGCCACCACCAGGTGAAGCGCATGCTGGGCGCCGTGGGGCTGCCCGCCCGGGCGCTCCACCGGGAGGCCGTGGGCGACATCACCCTGGAGGGGCTGCCGGAGAGCGGCTTCCGGCTGCTCACCGACGAGGAGGTCCGCGAGAAGCTGCACTACTCCGGCCGGGACTGACTTCCCGCTGCCCTGTCCGCCGGGGTGGGGTTAGGGTGGGGTCCATGGCGGACTTCGACCTGGTGGTCATCGGCTCTGGCCCCGCGGGGGAATGGGGCGCGGTACAGGCCTCGCTCGCGGGCAAGCGCGTGGCGGTGGTGGAGCGGGAGCCGGTGCTCGGAGGCACCGCGGCCAACACCGGCACCCTTCCCTCCAAGACGCTGCGCGAGACGGCGCTGCACCTGTCCGGCTTCAAGGCGCGTGGCCTCTACAGCGTGGACGCGACGCTGCGCCACGAGGCCACCGTCTCCGACTTTCTCTTCCGCGAGCGCCGCGTGAAGCAGATGGAGCGCGAGCGCATCCACAAGAACCTCCAGCGCCACGGCGTGACGGTGTTCCAGGGCTCCGGCGCCTTCGTGGACGCGCACACCGTCGCGGTGAAGCGCGACGGCGCGGAGGTCGCGAGGCTCAGCGCCGGCACCGTCCTCATCGCCACCGGCTCCACGCCCTACCGGCCGCCGCTGTACCCCTTCGGGGACCCGCGCGTGCACGACTCGGATGAGATCCTCGACATCACCACCCTGCCCCGCACGCTGGTGGTGGTGGGCGGCGGCGTCATCGGCTGCGAGTACGCGTGCATGTTCGCCGCGCTCGGCATCCCGGTGACGCTGGTGGAGGTGAAGAACGACCTGCTGTCCTTCCTGGACGCGGAAATTGGCCAGCTCTTGCGCGACTGCATGGAGACGCTGGGCGTGCGGCTGCGCCTGGGCCAGACGGTGGAGTCCGCGCACGTCCCGGAGTCGCACGAGGAGCCCATCCGCCTGAAGCTGTCCACGGGCGAGGTGCTGGAGGCGGATCAGGTGCTGGTCGCCTCCGGCCGCACCTCCAACACCGCGGGCCTGGGCATCGAGGCGCTGGGCATCAAGCAGGGCAAGCGCGGGCAGATCGAGGTGGGGCTCGCGTACCAGACGGCCGTGCCGCACATCTACGCGGTGGGGGACGTCATCGGCTTCCCGGCGCTGGCCTCCACCTCCATGGAGCAGGCCCGCATCGCGGTGGAGCACGCGTTCGGCCCGGGCAAGCGCACGCTCACGCCCATCCTGCCCTACGGCATCTACACCATCCCGGAGGTGTCCATGGCCGGCGACACGGAGGAGTCCCTGCGCACGCGCAGCATCCCCTACGTCGTCGGCCGGGCCACGTTCGACACCAACCCGCGCGGGCAGATCATCGGCGAGCGGCAGGGCATGCTGAAGCTGCTCTTCCACCGCGACGACATGAAGCTGCTGGGCGTGCACGTGCTGGGCGAGCAGGCCTCGGAGCTGGTGCACGTGGGGCTCACCGCGCTGCTCACCGGCGCCACCGCGCAGCTCTTCGTGGAGACCTGCTTCAACTACCCGACACTGTCGGAGGCCTACAAGGCCGCCACCTACGACGCGCTGGATCAGGTCCGCGTCAGCAGCGCCTGATCCACCGGGCTCAACGCGAGTCCTTGAGGCTGCCCACGGTGAGGCCCGACTCCAGCCGGGCCACCCGGTTCACCCCGTCCCCGGACACCCGGGCCAGCGGAGGCGCCGCGGCGGGCGGCGCGGCCTTGGAGGCGGCCGGCCTGGGCGCGGCCCCCGTGGAGGCCCCCCCCCGCCCCGGAGCGCCCTGGAGCAGCGAGCGGATGCGCTCCCAGCGGACCTTCTCCTCCGCCATCAGCCGCACCAGCTCCTCGCGGGCGGACGCATCCGGCAGGTCCGAGGCGGCCGCCGCCACCTTGTCCATGAAGGGCAGCAGGTATCCGAAGTCCCGGTCGAAGCTGTTGGGAGGGTTCGCCATGGGGGCACCTTAGCCGTGGTAGACGCGCGACGCGACGATGCGCCCGCCCTTCACCTCCAGCACCTCCGCCACCGGCAGGGGGGCCTCGTTGGGCGCATGGCGCAGGTACTCCATGAACACCCGGTCCCCGTCCGCCGTGAGCGCCGTCTCCTCGTAGCGCAGGCCCGGCAGCCGGGCGATGGCGTCCCTCCACCACCGCTCCAGGGCCGGCCGGCCCACCAGGCGCCCGCCCGTCTCCGGGTGCAGGACGCGAATCTTGGGCGAGGTGTGTGTTGCATCCTCCGCGTAGAGCGAAACCAGGGCGGTGACGTCGTGGGCGTTGAAGGCCTTGAGCCAGGCTCGGGCCAGGGAGAAGTTTTCGCTCGCGCTCATTGTTATGAGACCTCAGTCGGAACCGGGAACGGCGGAACGTAGGCGGATGTACGCCCTACGTCATGCGGATTTGTCTGGTAACTGGGTCCTGTGGGAAGTAAGGGCCCCGCCTGCTCTGTTCCCTCAGGCAATTTTTTCAAACGAAGAAGGACCGGATCGTGGCCTCCAACGTACCCATCGAGAAGATTCGTAACATCGGTATCTCCGCCCACATCGACTCGGGCAAGACGACGCTGTCCGAGCGCATCCTGTTCTACACGGGCAAGATCCACGAGATCCACGAGGTCCGCGGCAAGGACGGCGTGGGCGCGGTCATGGACTCGATGGACCTGGAGCGTGAGAAGGGCATCACCATCCAGTCCGCCGCCACGTACGCGATGTGGGGCGACTTCAACATCAACCTCATCGACACGCCGGGACACGTGGACTTCACCATCGAGGTGGAGCGCGCGCTCCGCGTCCTCGACGGTGCCATCCTGGTGCTCTGCTCCGTGTCGGGCGTGCAGTCGCAGTCCATCACGGTGGACCGCCAGATGAAGCGCTACAAGGTTCCGCGCATCGCGTTCATCAACAAGATGGACCGCTCGGGCGCGAACTACGACCGCGTTGCCGCGCAGCTGAAGGAGAAGCTGGGCCACCACGCGGTGAAGCTCCAGTACCCCATCGGCGCGGAGGACCGCTTCCAGGGCCTCATCGACCTGCTGTCGATGAAGGCGTTCTACTTCGACGGCGAGAACGGCGAGCACATCCGTGAGGAGGCCATCCCCGCGGACATGCTGGACGAGGCCAAGCTGCGCCGCGACGAGATGATCGAGGGCATCGCCAACGTCGACGACGAGCTGGGCGAGGCCTTCCTCATGGACCCGGCCTCCATCACCGAGGCGCAGCTCCGCGCCGCCGTGCGCCGCGCCACCATCGCGCTGAAGATGACGCCGGTGATGTGCGGCTCCGCGTACAAGAACAAGGGCGTGCAGCTGCTCCTGAACGCGGTGTGCAGCTACCTGCCCAACCCCAAGGAAGCGACCAACGAGGCCCTCGACCAGAAGAACAACGAGGCCAAGGTCATCCTGGAGTCGGACCCGGCCAAGCCCTTCGTCGGCCTGGCGTTCAAGCTGGAAGACGGTCGCTACGGCCAGCTCACCTACATGCGCATCTACCAGGGCAAGGTGAGCAAGGGCGACTTCATCATCAACCAGGTGAACCAGAAGAAGGTCAAGGTTCCGCGCATCGTCCGCATGCACGCGTCGGAAATGCACGACGTGAACGAGGCCACGGCCGGCGACATCGTCGCGCTGTTCGGCATCGAGTGCGCCTCCGGCGACACGTTCACCGACGGCACCGTGCAGTACACGATGACGTCCATGTTCGTGCCGGACGCGGTCATCTCGCTGGCGGTCACGCCGAAGAACCGCGACACGCTGGCGAACTTCTCCAAGGCGCTCAACCGCTTCCACAAGGAAGACCCCACCTTCCGCGTGCGCCGTGACGAAGAGTCCGCGCAGACCATCATCAGCGGCATGGGCGAGCTCCACCTGGAGATCTACATCGAGCGCATGAAGCGCGAGTACAACTGCGAGGTGGTCGCCGGTAAGCCCCAGGTGGCGTACCGCGAGACCATCTCCCAGAAGGGCGAGTTCGCGTACACGCACAAGAAGCAGACCGGTGGTTCGGGTCAGTTCGCGCGCGTGTGCGGCTACGTGGAGCCCCTGCCCTCGGACGCCGTGCAGCAGTACGAGTTCGTGGACGACATCGTCGGTGGCTCCATCCCGCGCGAGTTCATCCCCGCGTGCGACAAGGGCTTCCAGGAGGCCGTGAAGAAGGGCAGCCTCATCGGCTTCCCCGTGGTGGGCCTGCGCGTGGTCATCAATGACGGCGCGTTCCACGCGGTCGACTCGTCCGAAATGGCGTTCAAGACGGCCGCCATCATGGGCTTCCGCGAGGGCTACGCCGCCGCCAAGCCGGTCATCCTCGAGCCGATCATGAAGGTCGAAGTCACGGCTCCGGAAGACTTCCAGGGTTCCGTCGTCGGCCAGCTGAACCAGCGCCGCGGCACCATCCTGGAGACGGGCACCGCGGAAGGCTACGTCACGGCCGTGGCCGAAGTGCCGCTGAACACGATGTTCGGCTACTCCACCGACCTGCGCTCCGCGACCCAGGGCAAGGGCGAGTTCACGATGGAGTTCGCCAAGTACATGCCGGTCCCGCGCAACGAGGCGGAGGCCCTGATGGCGCAGTACAAGGAGAAGCAGGCCGCGGAGCAGGCTGCCCGCAAGTAGTCCGGGTGCCGACGCCGCACTGGCTGTAGGAAGGGCGCTCCCCGCTTCAGGTGGGGGGCGCCTTTTCGTTTTCTGAAGTCCCCCCTTTCGAAAGGTTCCTTTCCGTGACGCTGCTTCGCGCCGCCAACGTCCAGCTCGCCTTCGGCAGCCGCACCGTCTTCGAGGGCCTCACCTTCACCATCGAGGAGGGCGAGCGCGTGGGCCTGGTCGGCGTCAACGGCTCCGGCAAGTCGTCGCTGATGAAGATATTGGCCGGCGCGGCGAAGCCGGACCTGGGCGAGCTGCAGCTGCGCCGGGGCGCTCGCGTCACCTACCTGCCCCAGGAGCCGGAGTTCCCCGAGGGCGCCACCGTGGCGAGCGAGCTGGCCGTGTCCCAGGCGCCGCTCAAGGAGGCGCTGGCGGCGCACGCGGAGCTGTCCCGGCGGATGGAGGCGGACCCCGCGAACGCCACCCCCAAGATGCTGGAGCAGCTGTCCGCGCTGAGCGACCGCATTGAGCAGGCAGGCGGCTGGGACACGGAGCACCACGCGAAGACGCTGCTGGACCGGCTGGGCGTGAAGGACTGGGACCGGCCGGTGGCGCAGCTGTCCGGAGGATTGAAGAAGCGCGTGGCCATTGCCCGCGCCCTGCTCACGCGGCCGGACCTGCTGCTCTTGGACGAGCCCACCAACCACCTGGACGCGGACACCGTGGACTGGCTGGAGGACGAGCTGGACAAGCTGCCCGGGGCGCTGCTGCTGGTGACGCACGACCGCTACTTCCTGGATGACCTGGTGGACCGCATCGTCGAGATCCAGCCCGGCGGCGGGCTCATCTCCTATCCCGGCAACTACGCGGCCTACGTGGAGCAGAAGCTCGTCGCGCAGGAGAACGCGGAGGTCGCGGAGCACAAGCGCGGCCGCTGGATTGCGCAGGAGGTGGCGTGGCTGCGCAAGGGCCCGGAGGCGCGGCGCACCAAGAGCAAGGCGCGCATCGAACGGGCGCAGAAGCTGCTGGCGGAGAAGGGCTTCCAGCGTCCCAAGGTGGCGGACCTGAAGGTCGTGGCGGCGCCCCGGCTGGGCCACACCGTCATCGAGGCGGAAGGGCTGCGGAAGGCCTTCGGCGAGCGCAAGGTGCTGGACGGTGTGGACTTCCGCCTCCAGCGCGGCGAGCGCGTGGGCTTCCTGGGCCCCAACGGCGTGGGCAAGACGACCTTCCTGCGCGTGCTGCTGGGCGAAATCCCGGCGGACAGCGGCAAGCTCGTCATCGGGAAGAACACCAAGGTCGCCTACTACGACCAGCAGCGCGCGCAGCTGGACCCCGAGCAGACGGTGTACGACGCGGCCTCCAACGGCGAGGACCACGTGGAGCTGGCGGACCGCAAGGTGGCCCTGCGCGACTACCTGGAGGACCTGCTCTTCCCGGTGCCCATGCAGCGCATGAAGGTGGGCGCGCTGTCCGGCGGCGAGCGCAACCGGCTGCTGCTGGCGCGGCTGTTTTTGGAAGGGGCCAACGTGCTGGTGCTGGACGAGCCCACCAACGACCTGGACATCGTCACGCTCAACATCCTGGAGCGCCTGCTGCTGGACTTCGCGGGCAGCACGCTGCTGGTGACGCACGACCGGTACTTCCTCGACAAGGTGGCCACCGCCATCCTCTCCTTCGACGGCGAGGGCAAGGTCACCCGCTACGAGGGCAACTACGACATGTACAAGCGGCTGCGCGAGCAGTCGCAGGCCGCCGCGCTCAAGGCCGCCGCGCAGAAGAAGGACGAGCCGCCGCCCCGCGAGGAGGCCGCCGCCGCGAAGCCCGCGCAGAAGAAGCCCGGGAAGCTCTCCTACAAGGACCAGCGCGAGCTGGACGGCATGGAGGCCACCATCGAGGCCGCGGAGAAGCGCAAGGCGGAGCTGGAGGCCCAGCTGGCCGACCCCGCCGTCTACAGCAGCGGCTCCAAATCCGCGGAGGTCAACCAGGCGCTGGAGGCCACCACCGCCGAGGTGGATCGGCTCTATACGCGATGGCAGGAATTGCAGGACCTGGCGGCCGGAACGGCCTGACAGGGCAGTATTTGCGCGGGGCAAACACCTTCGCGCCGCACCCGTGCATGATTTTCGGATCGGGGGACTCTGGCTAGAGTCCGCGTCCCTCCGCCTCGGGAGTCGTCACGTGTTTCGTCCGGCCTCGGTCATCGCCGCTGCCCTGTTGTCCCTCCCCTTCCCTGCCCTCGCCCAGGAAGGTGGCCCCAAGAACCCGCTGCCCATGTTTGACCTGCAACGGCTGCGCCTGGACCCGGGCGCCCTGGGGTCGCTGGTGGTGGGGACGGGCCGGACGCTGGAGCCGGGGCAACTGCGGGTGGGATTGAACTACCACTACGAGCAGCTCCCCCTGCATTTCCAGACACGCTGGGAGCCCGGTGAGGGCACGGGGCTGGTGGAGAACAAGATGACCGCCCACCTGACGGTGGGCTTTGGCGTGCTGTCCTGGCTGGACGTGGGGGCGGAGCTGCCCTTCGTCCTCACGCAGGGCGGCAAGCCCACGCTGGAGTACTTCGGGCCGAAGTCCGGAGGGCTCGCCACGCCGTGGCTGACCGCGCGAGCGGCGCTGCTGCGCCAGTCGAAGGGGGCGCCCCTCAACGTGGCGGTGGCGCTGACGGCGGGCCTGCCCGTGGGCAGCCGCGAGGCCCTGGCGCACGAGGACTACGCGTGGCAGCCGCGTCTGCAATTGGGCTACGTGGGCGAGGGCTTCCAGCTGGGCGGCGAGGCCGGCGTGTTCCTGCGCAAGCGCCAGGATCTGGGCCCGGTGTCCTACGACCCGCGGGACGTCGTGGGCAATGAGCTGCGATTGGGCGCCACGGTGACGTCGCTGCACGGCGAGATGACGCGCGGCGAGGTGAGCGTGATTTCGGGCATCCCGCTGGACGGCGGGCGCGTGGGGGCGGAGCTGCTCATCGCCATCCGCCGCCACGCCCTGTCCAGCCTGGACCTGTATGTGATGGGCGGTCCAGGCGTGGGCGCGGGGTTGGACACGCCCACCTTCCGCTTCGTCGCGGGCCTGTCCTTCGCCACCAGCAAGGTGGACTGAAGGCCCGTCGCTACTTCGGCATGAGGTCGAAGGCCTTCGACATCGCGATGGCGATGCCCGTGAGGCTTTCGCCCGCGATGAAGCCGGAGGAGACGGGCAGCACGGAGTCCTCCGCGAGCTTCGGCTTCACGCGCCGGATGAGCGCCGCCAGCGCCGCGCCCACGAAGAGGCTGATGGAGCTGGAGCCGGGGATGACGATGGCCAGCCCCAGGCCGGACGCGGTGGGAATGAAGGCCTTCACCTTCGGATGGGCCCAGCGCTCCAGCAGCACCAGCGCGATGCCCAACAGCGCGCCGCACAGGGCGCCCATGCGCGCGGTGGGGTGCAGCGCGGCCACACCCGACGCGAGCATCTTCGACACGCCGGCCCACACCATGGAGGCAGGCGCGGGGAACTGCTCCGTGCCCAGCACGTCCGCGGTGGGCACCAGCAGCTTGAAGATGGGCACCACCACGATGGCGCCCGCGGCCACGCCGAACAGCTGCGCGAAGAACTGCTGACGCGGCGATGCGCCCAGAAGCCACCCGGACTTGAGGTCCGTGAGCAGGTCCGCCGAGTGCAGCCCCACGCCGCCCGTGGCGTTGGCGCTCATCACGTTCGCGGGGATGTTGCCCGGGGCCAGGCCGCCGAAGATGAGCTGGGTGACGGGCCCCAGCGCCTTGGTGGGCGTGGTGTCCGTCTCGCCCGTCACGCGCGACGCGATGACGCCCATCACCACCGCCAGGGGGAGCGCGAGCACGCCGGCCCACCAGGGAATCTGGAACAGGTAGGCCATGAGGAAGACGGCCACCGGGCCCAGCAGCGCGAAGCCCAGGGGGAACCACGCCGGCGGGCACTCGATGTCCGCCAGCGGATCCTCCTTCGCTCCCTCCTTGGGCTTCATCCCCACCAGCCCGCCGAGCGCGGAGAAGGAGCGCACCACGCTCTTCCACTGGAACGCGAAGGACAACAGGCCGGACGACACCAGCACCGCGGAGCCCGTCCACAGCGACCAGCTGTTGATGGCCTTGTACGTCACCTCCGGGATGACACCCCTGGAGACCATGGCGGGCGCGAGGAAGCCGTAGTTGAGGATGGCGCCCAGGAGCATGGACCAGCCGGTGCGGAAGTTCACCAGCGCGCCCGCGCCAATGAGCAGCAAGCTGAAGTCGAAGGACAGGGACCACTTGCCCGCCTCACGGCCCAGGATGCTGAACGGCAGGCTGACCTTCTCCGGCAGGTTCCTCAGCCACGGAGAGCGGCCTTCGCGCAACAACACCAGCAGCACGCCCACCTCCGCCGCCAGGCGCAGCAGGTACGACTTGCGGCGGGCCACGTCGCCGTGGCCGTGCAGCGCGCGGATGGTCTCCGCGGTGGCGGTGCCCGTGGGGAACGGCAGCGCTTCGATGTTGATGAGCTGGCGCTTGATGGGGATGGCGGCGAAGACGCCCAGCGCGGAGATGACGGCGAACCACACCATCAGCCAGCCGGACGACGGCAGCGTGCCGGTGAGCATCAGCAGCGCGGGCACCGCGGCCATGTTGCCGCCGCCCGTCATGTAGCCCGCGGCGGACGCCACGGAGCCCATGGCGTTGTTCTCCAGGTCGGTGAACTCGCGGCGCAGCACCTTCAGCGAGCGCAGCGTGCCGAACACCGCGAACGCCAGGATGCACGCGGTGATGGTGACGCCCAGGCTCCAGCCCGTCTTGAGGATGACGTAGAGGTTGGACAGGCACATCACCGCGCCAATGAGCATCCCGGCGATGACGGCGCGCACGGTGAGCTGCCGCGCGCCGCCCTGGTAGACGTGCTCCCGCCAGTACAGCTCCGGATCCATGGCCGCGGAGGCGCCGGGCCGGTCAGGGACGGCGCCGGGGTCGGGCGGGGGGACGCGGAGCTGGCTGGGGTTCGGGACGGGAGGAGCCATGGGGGGCGCAAGATAGTTCACGCCCCCCGGAGGAACGAAACGCTCCGTGCCGTCCCGGGGCGTTACTCGTGCGCGCCGCCCGGCCCGTGCACGTGGCCGTGCGTGAGCTCTTCCTGCGTCGCGTCACGCACTTCGCGCACGGTGACATCGAAGTGGAGCGTCTTGCCGGCGAGCGGGTGGTTCAAGTCCACCACGACGGAGTCCGGGTTCACCGTCTGGATGCGCAGGGGGATGTTGCCGTCCTCCGTCTGCGCCATCAGCGTCTGGCCCACCTGGGGCGCGAAGCCCGGCGGCAGCATGGAGCGGGGGACGGTCCGCACGCCCTCCGGGTTGTGGTTGCCGTAGCCCTGATCCGGCGCCACCACCACCTGCTTGCTCTCACCCACGCCCAGGCCGCCCAGCGCGCCCTCCAGGCCGGGGACGATCTGCCCGTGCCCGTGCAGATAGGCGAGCGGCTGGCCCGGGGCGCTCTGGTCGATGACCTGCCCGTCTCCCAGGTGGAGGCGGTACTCGAGCGCGACGACCTTACCGTTGGCGATTTTCATGCGGCGGAAGCTCCTTGGCTTCGGAAGACAGCGGATGGGACTTCGGTCAAAGGTGGAACCGGGGTGACACCATGGCTCAGGCCGCGGGGGACTCCGCCGCCTCCTCGCCGACCGGACGGTCGGGGGGTTCGCCGCGCGACACGTACACCGCGGCGGCCAGGTCTCCTGTCACGTTGAGCACGGTGCGGCACATGTCCAGGAAGCGGTCCACGCCGAGGATGAGGCCCAGCCCCTCCACGGGGATGTTGAACATGCCGAGGATCATCGCGATGACAGGGATGGAGCCCGCCGGCACGCCCGCGGTGCCAATGCCCGCCAGCACGCAGATGAACATGATGGTCGCCTGCTGCCCCAGGCCCAGCTGGACGCCGTACACCTGCGCGAGGAAGAGGACGGTGACGCCCTCGAAGAGCGCGGTGCCGTTCTGGTTCATCGCGGAGCCGGCGGTGAGCACGAAGCGCGACACGTTGCGCGGCAGCTTGAGGTTCTCCTCCGCGACCTTGAGCGCGGTGGGCAGCGTGGCGCTGGAGGAGGACGTGGAGAACGCGGTGACGATGGCCAGCCGGCAGGAGCGGAAGAACTCCACCGGGTTGCGCCCGCCCAGAAAGCGCACGGACAGCGAGTACATGACGAACATGTGGATGCTCAACGCCAGCAGCACCACGCCCACGTACGACGCCAGCTGACCCAGGATGTGGAAGCCCAGCCGCGCCGTCATGGAGAACAGCAGCGCGCCCACGCCCACGGGCGCCAGCTGGAGCACGCCGTCGATGAGCTTCATCATCACGTCGTAGAGCCCCTGGACGACGTCCTTGAGCCGCTGCGCGGGCTCGCCCGGCGTGAGCGCCAGGCCCAGGCCGAAGATGAGCGAGAAGACGATGAGGCCAATCATGTCCCCGTCCGCCGCGGCCTTCAGCGGGTTGGTGGGCACCATGGACATGAACAGCGCGCCCGCGGACGTGTCCCCGGGGGGCGGCGCGGGCTTGATGGTCGTGCCCGTGCGGGCCAGGGCCCGGGCCTCGTCGCTCAGGCCGTCTCCGGGGCGCAGCGTGTTGACGAGCAACAGGCCGATGAGCACGGAGATGACGGAGAAGACGACGGTGTAGCCCAGCGTGCGGGCGCCCAGCCGTCCCACCTGCTTCAGGTCCAGCTCCGCCACGCCGACGACGAGCGCGGAGAACAGGAGCGGCACGACGAGCATCAGGAGCAGGCGGATGAAGATCTGCCCCACGGGGTTGGTGACGTGCTCGACGGTCCAGGTGAGCCAGCCCGCGCTCCCGAACACGGCGTTGCAGACGAGCCCGGCCACCGCGCCGACGGAAATGCCAAGGAGCATCTTCTGATGGGGCTTCATGAGGGGGCGAAGCCTACCGGTGAAAGAGGGTGGCGCCCACCTCGCGTTCGGGGGAAAGCTTCCGCCCCATCGTGGAATCCCTCGTCCAGCTCACCGAGCCCGCCCTGCCCCTCCCCCTCTTCCGCCGGCTGTCGCGCCGCGTGGGGGACTTGAAGGGAGAGCGGCTGCGTCACACGTACCAGACGACGTTCTGGTACGCCTTCGGGCATCCAGAGAACGTGGTGGAGGAGGTCATCCACGCGCTGCGGCCCCGGGTGACGAAGGGGTGGAAGATTGCCGGCGTGGAGTGGTGGCTGTCGCGGATGAAGGCCACGGACGTGCGGGTGGACTTCCACCAGGACCGGGATGAGCGGCTGGCGTTGGCGACGGGGAAGCTGGTGCATCCGGTGCGCTCGTCGGTGTTGTTCCTCAACCGGGTGCGGGGCGGCGCGCTGGCGGTGACGCGGGAGCTGCCGTCGGAGGACAACCCGTCGCTCGCGCCGGACCGGCTGGAGGAGTTGACGCTGGTGGCGCCGCGTCCCAACCGGCTGGTGGTGTTCGACGGGACGCTGACGCACGGGGTGCTGGACGCGAACAACCAGGTCCCGGAGGGGAAGCTGCCGGGGCCTTCGCGCGAGCGGCGCACGCTGGTGATGAACTGGTGGGGCCACCGTCCCACGGACGTGCCCACGTGGAGCGAGACGCGCTTCTACCGGGCGCTGGCGAGCTGACGGGCGGTTTCGCGCAGGCGGTGGGTGACGCGCTCGGCCCACTCGGGTTCGACCTCCATGCAGGCGGGGCGGCGGCCCAGGCGCAGGGCGGCGGAGGGCATGGAGCCGCTGCCGGCGAACGGATCCAGCACGGTGTCGCCGGGGCGGCTCCAGGTGCGGACCAGGGGCTCCAGCACGGAGAAGGGCTTGTGGTGCGGGTGGCCGCCCCACTGCACGGCCTCCGCGTCATCGTCGTAGCCGCCGACGACGGCCCACACGGTGGGGGCGTCCCCGGGCGCGAGCGGCGGCGCGGGCGTGCGGGCGATGACGAGGGCGACCTCGTAGACGCGCAGGAGCTGCTCGTTGGCGTTCTTGTCGGTGGTGCGCTTGCCCCAGACGTACTCGCCGCGCAGGTGGGTGTAGCCCAGGTCGCGCGCGGCGGAGAGGATGGGCTCCTTGCCCAGCAGGTTCGTCCAGATGATGAGGGGCGCGTCGGCGGTGAGGTGCGCGGTGGCGCGGGTGAGCCAGGCCTCGGAGAAGACGCGGTAGTCGCGCACGGACTCGAAGCGGACGATGGGGTTGCGGTCGATCTTCTTGTTCGCGCGGGGGTCGCGCAGGTCGCCGCCCTTGCGCCGCCGGGTGAGCAGGCAATAGGGCGGATCCGTGTGGAGCAGGGACGCGCGGGTGTCGCCGAGGGCGGCCCGGTAGCCCTCGGGCTCGCGCGAGTCGGCGCGGACGCAGCGCAGGGATTCGGGCGTGAGGTCGGAGGTCATCGTGTGGAGCCGCACCCTACCCGGCATGAGGGACGGGGCTGAGGGGATTCTGGCACGCTCGGTGGCCATGCGGATTCGTCACACGGCGGCCCTGCTGGGCTGGTTGCTGCTCTGCGGGTGTCAGTCCGCGGGCGGCGCATAGACGCGACGGGAGTACCAGCAGACCTTCGATTCAGGCACGAACGCGTGCCGGAACAACCCTGCCTACTGCGCGGACATGGCTGTGTCCGCTGGGGTGCGATCCACGGCACAGGCCGGTGCGTCCGTGGCAGGGGCACTGAAGGCCATGGATGCGGCGGCTGAGGCACGCCTGAGGGAGCTGCTGACGTCTTGCGCGACCGAGGCGGACCTGGACGTGAACCTGCGGATGTTCAACGGAAAGACACCGACGGCGAAGCAGTGCCAGGAGCAGGTCGGAACGGATGCATCCGGCCAACCCATCACCCGGGCCATGCAACTGGGGCAGGAGAAGCACACGGTGGCCCTTCGGTGCGTCCAGGCGCGTCTCTCCGTCGAGCGTCCCGGTGGGTTCAGCCTGGAACAGCGTTACCGATACGGCCGGGATACGAAGACCCTGGAACTGATCTCTCCTGGAGAAGAGCAGGCGCTGATCCGCGCGGGTCGAACAGGACGGCTCCGCGGGACGATTGTGCCCGACATTGTCATCCATTCTGGAGACCCGCTTCGCGCTGAAGCGAGCTACGACTTCAAGTTCCCCTGCCCTATTGGCAAGGAAGGTATCTGGCGAATGTACCCCGAAGGGCATCCCTGGAAGGGCAGGCTCCAGGGTGAAATGTATGAAGAGGCATTGGGCGTCGATGCATTCCGCGTCTCGCCCATCGTGGGAGTCTACTGATGTCCTGGAACCTGCCCTCTGTCGAAATGGTCGCCGCGCACGGCTCCGTCATCATGAAGGCGGGCCTCAGCATCTGCTTCTACATGCGACGCTCGCATCGGGAACTGGCCCCTCTGATCTCACAAGCACTGACGACCTACATCCAAGCTGTCGGTCGACAGGCGCTGACCTGGTACCCAGATGTGGAAGGTGAATGGCAGGAACTGGATGACGCAGCACTCGAATCAACCCATCAGGAACTGATGAGACATCCAGCCCCGCGCGTCCAACTGCGGGACAGCTACGGAAGCCTCGTCGATTTTCAGTTCCTTTACCGGGGCGTCGACCTGGATTCACCGGAGAGCCGCCGCGCACCGGGCCTACACACCTGTGCGGCTTCCTTCTGGCTTCCCGCCCAGTTCCTCCAATCCCAGGGCAGCGGTTCGTTTCGAGAACTTGCCCTTGCATTGGCAAAACTGCTGCCCCTCAACTCCGGGCATGCAGGGCCGTCATTCCATGCCTGGCTGGGCATAAAAGATCTCATGCGGCACATGTTTCAGCTCGGCCTCCGTTATCCCGGCATGGATGTGCCGGATGAACACAACAACGCATACTCGGTGGGAGAGAAGGTCCAGGGCGTCCACTGGATGAACTTCCTGGGACCGCCGGTGCTTGAGGCGCTGGGAGGCACTTCCGCGCTGACGGCACGCCTCCAGACACCGGGGACTTCCGTGCAGGCGCTTGGAGCGGACCGCGCCGTCGTCACCCTGGGGCCTGAGCCTGACGCGGGCGATATGAATGAAGGGCGCGTGCTACCCGCGCACCGCGAACTGGCTCGAATCCTGGAGCCCTGGTTCGCGGCGCGAGAGGTCTCACGTCCCTACCGTGACAACGACGCCTTGCGCCGCTGGGAGCGCCGGTTCCTGGATTGAGGTGGGCGTCAGGCTCGGGCAAGTCGATGTCACGCCCCTGCACAGCCTGGTAGTCCTTGGGCTCGAGCGTCGGAATCACTCCGGAGCGGAGTCGAAGGGATTCTGGCACGCTCGGAGGCCATGCGGATTCGTCACACGGCGGTCCTCCTGGGCTGGCTGCTGCTCTCCGGGTGTCAGGCCGGGGGCGGCGCACAGACGCGGCGGGAGTACCAGCAGACCTTCGATTCAGGCACGAACGCGTGCCGGCACAACCCTGCCTACTGCGCGGACATGGCCGTGTCCGCTGGGGTCCGCTCCACGGCACAGGCAGGTGCCTCCGTGGCAGGGGCGCTGCGGGCCATGGATTCGGAGGGGCTGGCCCGCCTGAGGGAGCTCATGAAGGAGTGCGCGACCCAGGCGGACTGGGACGTGAACCTGAGGCTGATGGACGGCAAGACGCCGACGGCGAAGCAGTGCCAGGAGCAGGTCGGAACGGATGCGGCCGGCCAACCCATCACCCGGGCCATGCACCTGGGTCAGGAGAAGCACACGGTGGCCCTTCGCTGCGTCCAGGCTCGCTTGTCCATCGAACGGCCCGGCGGATTCAGCCTGGAACAGCGCTACCGGTACGACCGGGACACGAAGACCTTGGAACTGATCTCACCTGGAGAAGCGCAGGCGATGATCCGCACAGGTCGAACAGGACAGCTTCGAGGGACGATTGTCCCTGACGTGGTCATCCATTCTGGAAACCCACTGCGCGTTGAGGAGAGCTTCGACTTCAAGTTCCCCTGCCCCATCAGCAATAACCCGAACTGGCGACCCTATCCTCGCGGGCACCCGCATGAAGGAAAGACGCAAGGCGAGATATATGAACAGGCCTTGGGGGTTCGCCCCTGGCTCATCGTCCCCATCCTTGGAGCAACACCATGACTCGCCCTCACCCGCAGATCAGGATTCGTGCCGGTCATGGAGGGATGCTGATCCGGGATGGCGTCAGCATTTCATTCTACATCAGCCATTCCCACCAGGACATCACCCAGCGCATTGAGCATTCCCTCCATGTGTTTCAGCACGCCATCGCCCCGGCGTCCCTGGATTGGTATTGCGATTATGAAGGGGACTACCGCAAACTGGATGGGGCCGGACGAATGTTCTTGGAGCAGGAATTCCGCTCCACCAGTTCAGCCCACATCCACTTGGTGAACCATACCAATGGAGTAGGCGACTACGAGTTTGTCTACCGCGGTCAGTGGAGAGAGAACCCCAACGACCCAGATGCATCGCGGTCGTTGAGCACCGTCACCTTCTGGCTCCCCACGGAGTTCCTGGAGTCGCAAGGCCCAGTCGCTGTCCACGAACTGGCATTGAAGCTCTCCGCAGGCCTGCCGTTTACCTCCGGGCACGCGGGCCTCGCATTCAATGCCCAGTTCGATCTCCTGGGTGTCGACGACCTGGTTGATCGCGAACGCCTGCGTCATCCGGGAATCGATGTTCCCGATGAGTCCGCATCCCTGCACCTGAGTAACCGTATCCGTGGCGTCCACTGGATGAACTTCCTGGGCCCTCCGGTGCTCGCGGAGCTGGGCGGCGTGGAGGCCCTCCACGAAAGGCTCAAGAGTCCAGACACGACCGTCCAGCCTCTGGCCGAGGGACGCGCGGTCATCACCCTGGGACCTGAACCCGACGCGGGCGATACGACGCAAAGCCCCGTGCTACCGGCCTACCGTGAATTGGCCCGCGTCCTGGAGCCGTGGATGTATTTCTGGGGCAATTTCCGCCCTTCCTGGGGGCGCGAGGCCCAACGGCGCTGGGAGCGCCGGTTCCTGGACTGAGACTCAGGGGAACTTGATGCCGCTCCACTGTACGGTCCGACCGCCGTCCTCATCCGAGACGTTCAGTTGATAGCCATCCAACTCCGGGTTGTTCATGTCGAACTCCAGGAGCAGCGTCGCCGAGGATTGCGAGGTGATGGGCCCGGACTGTGCGGCCGGCAGGGACTCCCATTCCCTTCCCTTCCGGTCCACCAGCACAGCCCGCCCGATGGTCCATGGCTTCTTGTCGACCGCCCGCAGCAACAACATCACGGCCCGCCGCTTCCCCGCCGTGTACGTCCAGCTCTTTTCGACATTCAATGAACAGGACTGACTGCAATGCATCAACATCGCGTTGTCCCCGACCGATATGCCAGGAAAGCTCGTCGTAGCCCCCAGGAGCCCCCGAAAGCCCGCCTGTTCGCACACCCCTCCGTGCTGGGGAATCCGCTCCTGACGCAAGCGTTCAAGTTCCATGCGCAGTTGCTGCACTTCCAGGCGGTATGACTCGGCGGAGCGCGCTCGTCGGTAGACTTCCACCTGCCTGTCCACGGCACCGGAGTCCACCACCAGGGTCAATGTCAACCGCGAGGGAAGAGCCGGGGCTGCATCCCTGAACGGGATGGACAAGTTCAACGTTTCCCCCTGCTGCAAGTCATTGGAAGGAATGAGCACGAGGATTGAGCCGCCCGTGCTCACCCGCGCGAATTGTTCGCGCGACTCCAGGCTCACCTGGTCCTGCTGGATCTCGGTATCGAAGAGCAGCGTGGTGCTCACCCCAGGCCCGATGCGGATGGGGCGCGTCCGTGTCTCCTCCGCTCCCACTTCCACTCGGAGCATTCCTTCAACGGCTGCCGTTTCCACGGGAGGCGCTGCCAGGACGCTTGTTGACCAGAGAAGAACCGGAAGCGCGACGAACAGACAGGAGGGCACAGGGGTGAGGGCTCCTCGAACCGGGGCGGCAGGAGTTCTCTTCTACCACGGAGCGCTACGCGTGCCCGCCGCTCGACAATGACCCATCTCCGTGAGCGGGCATCATTGGGGCGAAGTCTCTACTCTCCTTCCTCAACCTCATTGGAGTTGTAGAGTCGCTTGACCGCCAGCACATTGTTTGGCTGGACCGGGATGTAACGAACGGTGGCTGTGTCCATATACCCGTACTGGGTGAACACGTCCGAGTCTTTCAGCCAGCCCCATCGATCGCGAACCTTGTCGTAGAACTCCATGCACAGGGGGACGACCCGTCCATCGGGCAGGGTGGCCTCCGTGAAGTAGAGCCTCGTCTCCCTTGGCGCGAACACGGCGCGGCCCCTCACCTTCGAGCCCACCGGCAGGTTCTCGGCCGCCCGACTCCCTCCATGGAGAATGCCCACGATGGGCCCTTCGCGGACCTGCATCGCGCCGCGGTCGCTTTCTTCCAGGTAGAGGGCGTTCATGCCCCTGCTCCCGATGAGCTTCAACTCCGTCATGGCCGCCTTGGCCCCCGGCGGGCACGGTTCGCCTTGCTCCCTGCGGGTGTTGGCGTTGCCGCCCGCGCAGGACACACCCACGCAAGCCGCCACGGCCGCTCCGGCGATCTTCCGCATGACGCCCCCGTCCGCACGCAAGGGTTTCGCGGGCGCGCTCGCGACCTCGGGCGGTGCGGACGGAGTCGGCTCCACCACGGGGGAGGCTCCCGCATCCGGGGAAGCGGCCACCGCGAGCACGGCGGCATCGGGAAGACTCGGGGTTGGGGTCACGGACAGACTTCCTTTCTCAGACACAGGCGCTACGGCAGGTGGAGGCCGGTCCGGTGTCAGCTGGACCAGCCCGAAGATCAAAAGCCCCAGCAGCAGTGCTCCCAGGCCGAGCACCGCTCCGGAATGACGGCGCCGCCTGGGCGCCACCGAGGGCTCCACGGTGGCGGGCGGGCTCGACGGCTCCGTGGCACCGGACTCCGACTCGGTGGCTCTCCCGGGGTACTGCGACAGCAGCACCACGCCCCGGTCCAGACCGGACGCGTCCGGATCCGCCGGGATGTCCAGGGACACCTTCCAGTCCGAGTGGCGCTTGTCCTTGGCCGCCTCCCAGAGCGCCTGCAGCAGCGTCTCCGTTCCCGAGTAACGATCCTCGGGGCGCTTGGAGAGCAGCCGCATCGCGATGTCCGACAGGCTGGACGGAACCTTGGGGTTGATGTCCTTCGGAGCGCGCGGCACCACCGTCTCGATGGCGGGCAGCAGCCGCTCGTAGGGCAGGCGCGGGTCGAAGGCGTAGCCGTCCGTCAGCGACTCGTAGAGCAGCGCGCCCAGGGCGTAGAGGTCGCCCGGGATGCCCGCGTCGAAGTTCGCTCCCGACTTCCAGGAGCCCTCGCGCAGGAACGCGACGCACTCGGGAGGCAGCAGGTGGGGCGACGCGGGCGCGACACCGACGGTCAGCGTGGAGGCCCCGGGGATGCGTGCCGTGCCCAGGTCGATGAGGATGGGCCGCTCGTCGGAGCGGCGGACGAGCAGGTTGTCCGCCTTGAGGTCGCGGTGCAGCACGCCCCGGCGGTGGAGATCCGCGAACACCCGCACGACCTCCGTGTAGACGGTCAGCAGGTGCGCGGCGGAGGGCTTCACGCGCCAGCGCCACTCGTGAAACGTCTCGCCATCCACGAAGTCGGTGACGTGGAAGAGGTAGCCGTCCGGCGGCTCCGGCCAACGGTCCACCGCGTGCACGCGCGGCAGGTTGGAGTGCGGCGCGCACGCGAGCAGCGCCGCCACCTCCCGCGAGAGCCGTCCGTTGACGTCCTCTTCATCCGGGGCGTGCTGGTTCGCCGGCCGCAGCGCGAGCTTCAACGCGTAGACGTGCCCGCCCCGCTCCACCTTGAAGACCCGGCCAAAGCCTCCCGCGCCCAGGAAGCCCACGATTCGCCACGGGCCGACGTGGTGGCCGACTTCAAGCTGGTCCGGGTGGATCGGCGAGGTCATGTCCCTGACTCAAGCCGTGACACAACCTGGGAGGTGGGGACACCTCCCCAGCATTTCAGGACCCGAGAGGGCCCCTTCCCTGCCACGTCCCACTGCGGAGGTCGGATTCCCCGCAATCCACGAGCGTGCCCGGCCGGCGACGGCGCGGACCCACTTGGCGGAACCACCCGGGGAGCGGTGTTCAATGCGGACAACCTCCGGGGTTGACCCTATCCGTCCGTGCGGGACTGTCACGTTTTTTCGTGACGCAGCAGGAGGGTTGGACCTGAACACGCGTCCAACCCGCCAGGGTGCCTGGGGGCCACGGGGGTGCGTGAAACAGGTTTCAGCCCGTCTCCGTGACGGAAGGGGCCCTGTCTGGGATTGCTCGGGGACAGGCCGTCAGGGGCCTTCGTCAGGCCCTTCGTCCGCTTCCGCCAGCGCTCGGGCGGCCTGCTCCCACTGGCCGCCCAGCCGGGCCTCGGAGGCCAGGGCCTCGTCCCAGGAGGGGCCGTCCGGCAGGAGCCTCGAGGCGTTCAGCAGCGCCAGCCGCTCCAGTGCCCGGGCCTCACACAGCCGGCGCAGCCCCGGTCCATCGAGTCCGCTGGCGGCGAGGAAGGCCTCGCGGCGGGACGCGCGGATCCCCCGCTCCTTCCACCACGCGGCCTCCTCCGCGGCGATCTCCTCCTCCGTCGCGTCGAGCCCCAGCGAACGCGCCCACCCCGCGAGCAACGCGCGCCGCAGGCCGGCTTCCGCCCATGCCGCCGCGTCCGGTGCGCCCCGCAGCAGCTCCATCACGCGTCCGGAGTCCACGGGGCGCGGGCCCACGCGCGTCACGTCCTCCGTCAGGCGCCGGCGCCGCACCAGCGAGGACGGATTGCGCCGCTCGCCGGGCCGTGGCGGCTCTCCCCGGCTCACGAAGTCCGCCGCCGTGCGGATGCACTCGATGGCGTCCAGCCGCTTGAGGTCCTCCACCCCGTTCGCGAACCACGCGTCCCAGGCGTCGCGCACGGGCCGGGTCCACGCGGGCTCCACGGCTTCGCGGATCCGCGCCCAGGTGCGCTCCTGGTAGAAGACGGCCGCCGCCGCGTCCACCAGCGCCTGCGCGCCCGGGTGGCCCAGCACGCGCGCCTTGCGTGCCTGCTCCGCCGCGTGCCGCACGTTCACCAGGGGCACGGTGAGGGGACGCCAGCCGTGCTCGGCGTCCGCGTGCAGGAGCGCCACCTCCGCGTCATCCACCGCCACGCCGTCGCGGTACCACCCGAAGATGCGGCCCACGCCCACCATGCCCTGCCCGGCCAGCTCCGAGGCGCGCAGCGCGCCCATGCTGCCACCGCCGAACACCGCCACGCCCACCTCCATCGCGGCGAGCAGCTCGTGGTGCCAGACGGAGGGCTGGGCCTCGAAGACGCCGTCCACCAGCACCAGGGCCCGGGGCTTGAGCGACAGCGCCCGCCACACGTCGCCCTGCCGCGCGGGAGGCAACACCGTGCACGGGGCGATCCGCCGCGCCTCCGCCTCGGGCAGCGAGGGCCCCAGGAACACCACCAGGTCGTCCGATCGCCGTTTCACAGGAGCTCCGAGACGCGCATGCCCGCCACGACCACCTTCCACACGTGCAGCCCGGGCACCGGCGCGTCCAGCGCCACGCCCGCCACCCGGGTGAAGCCCGCGCCGTGCAGCAACGACAGCACCGCGCGCACCGTCGCCGTCGCCGTCCCGGCCCGCCGCACCGTCACGTCCGGCATCGCGTCCACGGCCCGGCGCGGCCGCACCTCCGCCAGGGCCTGCGCGAACCCCAGCGCCGCCTCGCGGTCCGCCGCCGCCACGTCCTCACGGGCGCCGTGGATGTCCGTCAGCCGCGACTGCGCGGCCTCCAGCAGGGCCTTGTGCAGGGCCTCGTCCCGGTCCAACGCACACGCGTAGCCGGCCGTGAGGGGCACCGGCCCCTCGTCCGCGTCCACCAGCACCGCCGCCGCCACCGGCAGCCCCACCCGGCCCCGCGTCCTGGGCGCGGGCGTCACGTCGAAGAGGTAGGCGCGGAAGCCCCGGGCCTCCAGGGTGTCCCGCAGGGCGGCCGTGCGCGGCGCCTCGTCCTCCAGGCCCTCCGGCCGCAGCATCCGCCCCACCACGCCCTCCTCCGACCAGCCCTCCGGCAACGCCCTCGCCAACTGGTCGCGCTCCGTGGCCTCCAGCAGCGCGTGCAGCAGCGCCGGCTCCGGCTCCGGATGCGCCCCGGAGCCATTCGTCGTCCAGGCCACCGACAGCGGCCCCAGCTCCGCCGTCCCCGCGGGCGGGCAGTACACGCCCTGCGCCGGCACCCAGACGCGCTCATCCCCGTCCAGCGTCCGCGCCTCGCACCAGGCCAGCCGCACCGCCGGCCCCGCGAGCCTGGGCGCCACCACCGCCCCCGCCGACCCCAGCGCCTCCACGCCCCAGACCGGGTCGCCTGCCCGCTCCAGCTCCGCCTGGGAGCCCCAGCGCAGCCGCTCCGGCCGGACCGTCTCCGCCGCCCACAGCTCGGCCGTCTCGAAGAGCGCCCCCCGGGCCGCGGCCTCGAAGGTGAGCCCCTTGCCGTTACACACCTGGAGCACGTGTCCACCCGGACGCACCGCGCAGGCGACCTCCACGCCGGTGCGGTCCAGGCCGGTGACGCGGGCGACGCGGGTCACGCCCAGGCCTCGGGCCAGGGCATCGAGGAAGGCGGGGGTGGCGGGGTCCGTCAAGGCAGGCGACACGGCGGGGCACCTTAGCCAGATTCCCCTGGGAGCGGACACCCGGCGCGGCGCGGCATGGGATGGCGGGGAAAACGTGGTAGGGGAAGGACAACTCCCGCCGTTGGGGATGGAGCACGCATCGCATGATTGCCGTCGGAGACCTCGCACCTGACTTCGCCGCGACCGACTGCCATGGGCAGACCGTGCGCCTGTCGGAGCTGCGAGGCCGGCGCGTCGTGCTCTTCTTCTTCCCGCGCGCCTTCACGGTGGGCTGCACCATCGAGAACAGGGCGTTCCGGGACAACCACGAGCGGATCCGCGAGCTGGGCGCGGAGCTGGTCGGCGTCTCCGTGGACACGCTCACCACCCAGTGCGACTTCGCCCAGCAGGAGGGCATCCACTTCGCCCTCCTGGGGGACGACGAGCGGCGGATCAGCCGCGCCTGGGGCGTGCTGTGGCCCGTCCTCAACATCGACCGGCGCGTCACCTTCATCATCGGCGCGGACGGCACCGTCGAGCACGTCATCCACCACGAGGTGCGCGTCTACCGCCACCTGGACGACGTGCTGAAGTACCTCCAGGCCCACCCCGCCCCGGGCAGCAGCACCGCCTCCGCCTGAGGGGCCCGCGCCCGCCCGCCTGCCCGGTACCGGACGTCTCCTGTCCGGCCCTTGGGGCGAAATGCGCGCCGGAAAATAACCTTTCGCCCCCTGGAGGGTTGGAGCCCCTGTGAGCGGACGGGTGCTAGGACTGGTGCGGCCCGGTGGGGCCGTGAGCGCTCTCTCGGACGAGGCCCTCTGCGGGGCCTTCCTCGCGGGGGACGCGGCGGCGTTCGGCCAGCTCTTCGAGCGGCACCGGGGCCTCGTCTTCTCACTGATGCGCCGCTACACCGTGAGCGCGGAGGACGCGGCGGACCTGACGCAGCAGGCGTTCCTGCGGGCCCTGGAGGCATCGCGACGGGTGTTCGCGAGGCTCACCCCCACCACGCCCACGCCGTTCCGCGCGTGGCTGGTGCGCGTGGCGCTCAACCTGGCGAAGAACCACGCGCGCCAGGGGCTGCGGTGGCGGCCGGTGCTGGTGGCGCCGGTGACGGATGACGTGGCGGCGGACCCGGGCGAGGGCGCGGAGGCGTCCCTGGAGCGCACCCAGCAGGGGCAGCGGGTGCGTCAGGCGGTGCTCGCCCTGCCCCGCCGTCAGCGCGAGGTGCTGACGCTGCGGGTGGACGGCGGACTGCCGTTCAAGGACATCGCGGAGACGCTGGGCATCACGGAGAACAACGCGAAGGTGCAGTTCCACCACGCGGTGAAACGCTTGAAGGCCGACGTGGCCGGGGAGACGCAGTGATGGGTGCGTGCGTGGAATACGAGGAGCAGGCGAGCCTCCACGCCGCGGAGGCGCTGGAGGGCGAGGAGGCCACACGCTTCCAGGCCCATCTGGATTCCTGCGCGGCCTGCCAGGCGGAGGTGGCCGCCGCGCGCGAGGTGCTCGGGCGGGTGGCGCTGCCGCCCCAGACGCCCGTGGAGGTGCGCGCGCAGGAGGGGCTGGGTTCCAGGACCTTGGCCGCCTGGCGCCGGGAGCAGTCGCGCCGGGGCATGGGCCGCCGGGCGCTGGGGTCGCTCGCGGCGGTGGCGGCGGTGGTGGCGCTGATGCTGGGGCCTTCCGCGCTGGAGCGGCTCAAGGCGCCCCACCCGGCGACGGCGCCGGCCCCCGAGCGGACGGCGAGCACCCGCGACGACGTGGACCCGGAGACGCTGGCCGCCTTCGAGGCGTGGGCCGGGTTGGATCCGCTGGAGGATGACGGTTCGGGGTACAGCGCGGACGAGGACCTGACGTGGGAGGGCGACGACGCCGACCTGGATGGGGACTTCGACCTGGGAGAGACACTGTGAAGACGATGAAGCGGATGACCCTGGTGCTCGCATTCGCGCTGCCGGTGATGGCGCTGGCGCAGCCCATGCCGCAGCCGCCGGGCGGGCGTGACCCCGACCGCATGGCCCGGGCCGAGCAGCGGCAGCGGCTGCGGCAGGTGCTGGAGCTGGCGGACACGCTGGAGCTGGACAGCGCGCAGGCCCTGAAGATGGATGAGACGCTGCGCCGCTTCGAGGACCGCCGCCGCCCGCTGCGCGAGCAGGTGCGGGAGTCCGCGCGCATCCTCCACCAGGCGGCGCGCGGCGACAGCGCGGCGCTGGGACAGGTGGACGCGGCGGCGCAGAAGGCCTTCGACGCCCGGGCGCAGATCGCCGCGCTGGACCGGGAGCTGTACCAGGCGCTCGCCAAGGACCTGTCCCCCCAGAAGCGCGCGCGGCTGGCCATGCTCATGGCCCGCTCCGAGGGCGGGAAGGGCATGAAGCTCAAGGGGCTCAAGGAACCGCGCGGCGACTGACGGCCGCCCCTCCCGGAAGTCGGAGCCGGACGGGCGGACGGCGACGGGCCATCCCCGGGGGACGTCCCCAACGTCATGTCGCTGACCGCGTCCCGCCCGGAGGGATGCGCCCCATCCTTCTGGAGGCCGCCATGCGTCTGCTGTCCCGTGTCGTTCCCGTGCTCGTGGGCCTGGGGCTCGCGTCCTGCGCGGGCGTCGATGTCGGCACCAACTACGACCCCGCCGCCGTCCAGCGCATCAACGCATTCCGCACCTATGCGTGGCTGACGCATCCCCAGCAGACGAAGGACACGCGCATCAACAACGCCATCACCGAGTCTCAGGTGACAGGGGCGGTGGATCGCGACCTCCAGGCCCGCGGCTACCAGAAGGTGGACGCGAGCGCGAACCCGGACTTCCTCATCGGCTGGCAGGGCGCCATCGACACGCGGCTGTCCGCGGAGACGGTGGACAGCTACTGGGGCTACCCGTGGGATCCGTTCTGGGGTTCGTACTACGGGCCGTCGGAGACGTACGTGCGCCAGTACGACGTGGGCACGCTCATCCTCGACGTGGTGGACGCCAAGGAGAAGAAGCTCGTCTGGCGCGGCACGGCGCAGGCGAACCTGGGCGACAGCCCGAGCGCCCAGACCAACGGCGACCGGATTGAAAAGGGCGTGGAGAAGATGCTGGAGAACTTCCCGCCCAAGCCGGAGGAGAAGAAGTAGGCGATTCCGTCAGCGCGCGCGCCGCCATGCCCGGGCCAGCACCCAGCCGCCCAGCACGCCGCCCACGCCCAGCAGCACCATCAGCAGCGCGAGCCAGAGGAACACGCGGTCCACGAGCGGCCCCAGCCGGTCGAACGCGTGGTCCACCCAGCCGCGCGCGAGGCCATCGAGTTGCTGGAGCGTGGCCACCCGCTCGGCGTGCAGCGCGTCCACCACCGCCTGGCGCTCGCGTCCCACGTCCGCGAGCACCGCCTGCCGTTCGCCGGTGACGAACTCCTGGAGGCCCAGGCGCTCGGCGTGCACCGCGTCCAGCACCGCGCGGCGTTCGCGTTCAATGAGCGCGGGGGTGTTGGCGGCCACGGAGCCCACGCGGTCCAGCAGGTCCACCGTGCGCCCCAGCTCCGCGAGCGCGGCCTGGACGGTGGGGGCGCGCATCGCGTCGGTCGCGACCAGCTCCGCCTGCCAGCGCGCCTGCCGGGGCAGGCTGGTCGCGTAGAGGTCCACGCGCGCGGTGAGGTCGCGAGTGTCCTCGATGAGGCCGGCGGCCGTGGACCTCAAGCCTCCCCCGGTCACCTCCGTGAGCGACGCCAGCAGGGCCGTGGTGGACTCACGCGTGACCAGCGGTCCGGTCAACGGGTGCTCCGCGGCCCAGGCGTGGACCCGGTCGCGGGTCTGGGTCACGTCCTCGTGGCCGGTGACCTCGCGCCACTCGGCCGCCAGTTCGGACTCCAGCGACACCAGCGACGCATGGGCCTGCGACACCAGCTCCGGCGAGGCGCCCGTGGCGGAGCGCGGCAGGGACTCCTCCAGTTGGGCCAGCAGCGCCCACGTGTCGATGATCGCGGCCACCGGATCCGGCTTGAAGAGCGTGCTCTGCACGGCGGGCACCGCGTTGGCCTTGAACCGCAGCATGGCCGCGGCCACGGAGGGAGACCCGGAGCGCGAGGCCAGGTCGTCCGCCATGGCTTCGATCAATCCGGAGAAGCGCCGGGCCAGGTCCCTCACCCGCGTGCGCATCACCGCCACGGACAGGTCGGACCGTCCCACGCGCATGGCCAGCTCCGAGCGCTGGGGCTCCAGCGAAGCGCACCCGCCACACAGCGCCGCGAGCAGCACCGCCGTCACGACGCGCGCGGGGGAAAGAACCGGAGCCATGGGCCAGGACCCAAGCTGCGCACGCCCCACCCCACCGCCGAGCGGCCCTCCAGCGCGGAGCCACCGTCGGACGTCCAACGCCCGGCGCGGATCCACGTCACGAGGACCGGATCCGTCGCCGGGGAACGCCCGTCACTTCTCCGCGAGCGCCTTGTCGATGGCGGCCTTCAGCTCCGGGCTGTCAGGCGTCACGCTGCTGGGGAACGCGGCCTTCACCTGGCCGTCCTTGCCCACCACGTACTTGTGGAAGTTCCACTTGGGCTCGCCGTGGTCCTTGGCGAGGAACGCGTAGACGGGGGACTGGCCCTCGCCCTTCGTCTTCACCTTCTCGAACATGGGGAAGGTGACCTTGAAGCGCAGCTCGCAGAACTTCGCGATCTGCTCGGAGGTGCCCGGCTCCTGGCCGCCGAAGTCGTTGGACGGGAAGCCCAGGACGACCACGCCCTTGTCCTTGTAGCCCTGGTACAGCGCCTCCAGGCCCTTGTACTGCGGCGTGTAGCCGCACTCGGACGCGGTGTTCACGACGAGGGCGACCTTGCCCTGGAAGTCCGACAGCTTCTCGGGCTTGCCGTCGAGCCGGTTGGCGGAGAGCTGGTGGAAGGACATGGCTTTCTTCTCGGGCTTCTTGTCCTCGGCGGAGGCCGCCGTGGAGAGGGAGAGCACCGCCGCGGCGGTGCACAGCAGGAGGGTTCGCATGGCGCGCCCAGGATGCCGGATCGCGCTCACCCTTTCACCGTCCCCGTGAGGCGGCGCGTGCTCCGGGGTTCTTCAGTGGAAAAAAGAGTCTTGAGCACGCGCCCCGTGGGCGTCTTGAGCTTCGCCACCTCGCGCGGCGTGCCTTCGCCCACGATGCGGCCTCCGCCCTCGCCGCCCTCCGGCCCCAGCTCCACCACGTGGTCTCCCGCGGCGATGACCGACGGGTGGTGCTCGATGACGACCAGCGTGTCGCCCCGGTCCACCAGGCGGCCCAGGAAGGTGATCAGCTTCTCCACGTCGCCCAGGTGCAGGCCCGTGGTGGGCTCGTCCAGCACGTACAGCGTGGGCTCGTGGCGGGACGTGGCCGTCAGCTCCGCGGCCAGCTTGAGCCGTTGCGCCTCGCCGCCGGACAGCGTGTTGGAGCCCTGGCCCAGTTGCAGGTAGCCCACGCCCAGGTCCGCCAGGCACTCCAGCGGAGCGGCGACCTTGGGCAGCGAACGGAACACGTCCTTCGCCTCGTCGGCGGACAGGCGCAGCACGTCGCCCACGGTGAGCCCGTGGTAGCGCACCTCCAGCGTGGCGGCGTCGAAGCGCGCCCCGTTGCAGGCCTCGCACGGCGTGACGACGTCCGGCAGGAAGGACATCTCATGGGAGATGGCGCCCTGCCCTTCGCACACCTTGCAGCGGCCACCGGCCGCCGTGTTGAAGGAGAAGCGCGCCGGCCCGAAGCCGCGGATCTTCGCTTCCGGCGTGGCCGCGAACACGCGGCGCAGTTCGTCCCAGATGCCCAGGAACGTCGCCGGCACCGAGCGCGGCGTGCGGCCAATGGGCGACTGATCCACCGACAGCACCCGCTTGATGGACTCCGTGCCCTTGAGCGCATCGAACGCGCCGGGCTTCGACGTCACGAGCCCCAGCTTGTCGCGCAGCGCCGGGTACAGCACCTGCCGGATGAGCGTGCTCTTGCCGGAGCCCGACACGCCGGAGACGACGTTGAGCCGCCCCACCGGCAGCCGCAGGTCCACGCGCTGGAGGTTGTTCGCGCGCGCGCCCTTCAGCTCCACCCACGCCTTCGGCTCGCCCCTCCCGGAAGGAGGCCGCACCTGCGCGGCCCGGAGCGCCAGCGCGGTGGGCGAGTCCGACTCCAGCACCACGTCGGGCGTGCCCTCCGCCAGGATGTGGCCACCGCCCCGGCCGCCCGTGGGCCCCAGGTCCAGCAGGTGATCCGCGGCGCGGATGGTGTCCGAGTCATGCTCCACCACCAGCACCGTGGAGCCCGTCTCCACCAGCGCGCGCAGGTTGTCGAGCAGCCGGTGCGTGTCGCGCGGGTGCAGGCCGATGGTGGGCTCGTCCAGCACGTACATCGCGCCGGTGAGCCCCGCGCCCAGCTGCGCGGACAGCCGCAGCCGCTGCATCTCACCGCCGGACAGCGTGGCGGCGTTGCGGTCCAGGGACAGGTAGCCCAGGCCCACGCGCTCCAGGAACTCCAGGCGGCGCAGCATCTCCTGCCGCGCCGTCTCGCCCAGCAGCGCCCGGTCGCCCTTGAGCTTCCAGGTGCGCACGCGCGCGAGCGTGGACGTCACCGAGGCCTGCACCACCTCGTGGTAGCGCGCGCCCTCCAGCCGCACCGCGCGCGGCACCGGGGACAGGCGGGTGCCGCCGCAGGTGCGGCACGGGGCCGTCTCGCCCTCGGCCATCGCGGAGGCTCCGCCCTGCACGCCGGTGCCCTCGCACGACTCGCAGCGGCCCTGCTTCGTGTTGAAGGAGAACCAGCGCGGGTCCAGCTCCGGCACGGCGGTGCCGCACTTCGGGCACGTGCGCTCACTGGACAGGAGCGTCTCCGCCTTGCCCGTGCGCAGCTTCACGGCGCCCTTGCCCCAGTTGAGCGACGCCTCGAACACCTCGCGCGGCAGCTTCGCGAGCTTGCCCTCGTACATCACGAGGTCGATGTCGTGCTCCTTCGTCTTCGTCAGGCGCGGCGGGTTGTCCGTGGACGCCAGCTCCCCGTCCACGATGGCCTGCGTGATGCCCGCGCGCGCCGCCGCGGTGAAGACGTCCAGGTACGTGCCCTTGCGAGCGCGCACCGCGGGCGCCAGCACCTGCCCTTCGCCCTTCGCCGCCAGCACCTGCGCGTAGAGCGCCGCGGGCGTGGTGGCGCCAATGGGCGTGTCATCGTGCGGGCAGTGCGGCTCGCCAATCTTCGCGTACATGAGGCGCAGGTAGTGGGCCACCTCGGTGACGGTGGCCACGGTGCTGGTGGCCCCCGCGCGCGACGTGCGCTGCTCCAGCGCCACGGTGGGCGGGATGCTGCTGATGCGCTCCACGTCCGGGCGCGGCAGCGTGGGCAGGAACTGCCGGGCGTACGGCGTCAGCGTCTCCAGGAAGCGGCGCTGCCCTTCCGCGAAGACGACGTCGAACACCAGCGAGCTCTTGCCGGAGCCGCTGGGGCCCGTCACCACCGTCATCTTCCCCAGGGGGATGCGGCAGGACACGTCCTTGAGGTTGTGCTCGCGCGCGTGCTCCACCTCGATGGCGGGCGGCGCCTCCTTCCCCGGACGGCGCAGCTTCACCGCCTTCGCCAGCGGCTTGCCCTCGCCCCGGAGCGCGGCGGCGGTGGCGCTGCCCTGCACCTTCGCCACGTCCGCGGGCGTGCCCTCCGCCACCAGCCGGCCACCGTCGCGGCCGCCCTTGGGCCCCAGGTCGATGATCCAGTCCGAGCCCTTCATCACCGACACGTCGTGGTCCACCACGAGCACGCTCGCGCCCCGGTCCACCAGCGCGTGCAGCGACGCCATCACGTGGCGCACGTCCTCCGCGTGGAGGCCGGCGCTCGGCTCGTCGATGAGGAACAGCGTGCCCTTCGCGTCGCTCGCCAGCGCGCGCGCCAGCTTGAGCCGCTGCGCCTCGCCGCCGGACAGCGTGGACAGGGGCTGGCCCAGGGGCAGGTAGCCCAGGCCCAGCCGCTGCGCCGGCCCCAGCGTGCGCTTCAACGCGGAATCGTCGCCGAAGTGCTGGAGCACCTCGTCCACCGTCATCTCCAGCACCTGCGCCACGCTGAAGCCCTGGTGGCGGACGGCGAGCACCTCCTCCTTGAAGCGCCGGCCCCGGCACACCGCGCACAAGAGGGCCACGTCCGCGAGGAACTGCATCTCCACCGTCTCATAGCCTTCACCGGCGCAGGCCTCGCAGCGGCCCTTGTCCACGTTGAAGGAGAAGTGCGCGGACGTCAGGCCCCGCACCTCCGCGTCCGGCTCCGACGCGAAGCGCTCGCGCAGCCGGTCCCAAGCCTTGGTGTACGTGGCCGCGTTGCCGCGCGACGTGCGCCCCAGCGGGGACTGGTCCACGAAGGTGATGGCCTCCACCTGCGCCCCGCCCTCCACCGCCGCCACGTCGCCGGGGGCCTCCACGTCCTTCTCACCCAGGCCGCGCGCCAGGTGCCGGTACAGCACCTCGTCCATCAGCGTGCTCTTGCCGGAGCCGCTGGGGCCGGTGATGGCGCACAGCACGCCCAGCGGCACGCGCACGGACACGTCCTTGAGGTTGTGCTCGCGCGCCTCGCGGATGACGATCTCCCCCGTGCGGGTGCGTGGCGTGCGCGGCGCCTCCGAGCCGCCGGACAGCATGCGGCCCGTGGGCAGGTCCTGCCGCTTCGCCAGCGCCTCCGGGGTGCCGTCGAAGCACAGCGTGCCGCCATTGCGTCCCGCGCCCGGGCCCAGCTCCAGCACGCGGTGCGCGGAGCGGATGACCAGCGGATCATGCTCGATGACCAGCGCGATGTTGCCCCGGTCCGCCAGCTCCGCGATGGCCTCCGTCAGCGGCGGCACGTCCCCCGGGTGCAGGCCCACGGTGGGCTCGTCCAGCACGAAGAGCGCGCCCGTCAGCGACGTGCCCAGCGCCGCGGTGAGCGACACACGCTGCGCCTCGCCGCCGGACAGCGTGCGCGCGGGCCGGTCCAGCGTCAGGTATCCAAGGCCCACGCGCTGGAGGTAGCGCAGGCGCGCGGACAGCTCGCGCCGCGCCAGGTCGCCCTGCCCCGTCAGCGTCTTCAGCGCGTCCAGGCGGCCCAGCGCGTCCGTCAGCTCCAGGCCGTGCCAGCCCGGCAGATCCAGCCCGCCCACGCGCCACGCGCGGGCCTGCTCGTTGAGCCGCGCACCACCGCAGGCGTGACAGAGCGTGTACGCGCGATAGCGCGCCAGCAGCACGCGCACGTGCATCTTGTACGTGCGCCCCTCCATCCACCGGAACCACGCGCGCACGCCCGGGTAGACGCGGCCGCCGTCGTAGTCACCCTCGCCCTGGAGCACCGATTCGCGCTGAGCGGCGGTGAGCTTCTCCCACGGCTTGTCGAAGGGGATGCCCTTCTGCTTGCAGTAGCGCTGGAGCATCTCGCGCTCCCAGCTGGTGGACTGGCCGGACCAGGGGCGGATGGCCCCCTGCGCCAGGCTCAGCGTCGGGTTGGGGATCACCTTCCCCCAGTCGATGCCGATGGTGCGCCCGAAGCCCCGGCACGGCGCGCACGCGCCCACCGGGCTCTGGTAGCTGAAGAGGCCAGGCCTCGCGAGCTCGAACTCCCGCGCGCACTTCGGACACACGAGGCCCCGGCGCAGCCGCTTCGGCGCGGCCTCCGGCAGGAAGAGCAGCGCCTCGCCGTCCGCGCGCGCCCACGCATCCTCCAGCGCCTGGGTGACGCGGGACAGGTTCGCGTCCGTCAGCTTCACCCGGTCCACCACCACCTGCGCCACGCCCGCGGGGTCGGTGGCCTCGCCCGGCTTGAGCGTCTCCAGCTCCTTCACCTCGCCCTGCACCATCAGCCGGTGGTAGCCGTCCTTCAGCAGCCGGGCCCTCGCGTCGAGGAACGCGGCCGTGTCCGGGATGCGCACGGGGTACGTGAAGACGCCCGTCGCGTCCGGGTGCTCGCGCAGCGCGGCCCGAGCGGCCACGCGCGCGTCGGTGCGTACCGCCTCCAGGCCACAGTCCGGACACACCGGCATGGCCTCACGGGTGAAGAGCGCGGACAGGTACGGCTCCACGTCCGCCAGCGTCGCCACCGTGGAGCGCGAGCTCTTCACCGGCGCGCGCCGGTCCACCGCGACGCCCGCGGCCACCGGCTCCAGCGCGTCCATGGGCGGCCGCTCCAGCCGCTCGAGGAACTGCCGGGCGTACGGGCTGAAGCTCTCCACGAAGCGCCGCTGGCCCTCCGCGTAGAGCGTGTCCAGCGCGAGGCTCGATTTTCCGCCTCCGGACACGCCGGTGACGCAGACGAACTCTCCTTCGGAGAGGTCGACGGACAAATCCTTGAGGTTGTGGGTGCGGGCGCCGACGAGGTGGGTCTTGTGCATGCCGGCCGGAGGTTTAACGACCGGACACTCGCGCGCCAATCACAACATGACGGCCAACATCGCCCCGCCCGGGTGGGTTGGGTGCAGAGCGGGCGGGCTGATACAAAGCGGTGCGGCCATTCCCCTCGAAAGTATCTCGATGGGAATTCCGGCCGGGATGTCACAAACGGGGGTGGCCATGTCCGACGACGACGGGGCACGCCGTGCGCGGGCCGAAGAGGCCTTGCGGCGCACGAGTGCCTCCCTGGTGTTGCTGGACCTGGGCGGCCACACCGCCACGGGCTTCGTGGTCTCCACCGAGGGCCACGTCGTCACCAGCCTCCACGCGGTGGCCAGCGCGCGCGCCATCACCGCCGTGCTCCCGGACGGCCTGCGCTCCCCGGTGGTGCAGGTGTCCGCCGTGGACGAGCGGCGCGACCTGGCCGTCCTGTGCCTGTCCGTCCCGGACCTGCTGCCCGCCCTCCCGCTGGGCCCGGCCACGCTGCCCCGGGAGGGAGAAGCGGTGCAGGTGCTCCAGGCCCATGCGGACCGCCCCCCGGAGTCCCGCGCCCTGGAGGTCCGCGCGGTGCAGGTGCTGGGGGAATGGCTCACCCTCCTGGAGCTGTCCCGCACGCTGCCCGAGGACGCCTCCGGCTCGCCGGTGCTGGACGCGAAGGGGCAGGTGGTGGGGCTGGCCACCGCGGCGCTCGCCAACGGCCGCGCGCTGGGGCTGGTCATCCCGGTGCGCTACATCACGCCGCTCCTCAAGACGTCCGGCCCGCTCCGCCCGCTGTCCGCCCTGGACGCGCCCCGGCAGCGCGCCACCCGCGTGCGCCAGGTGCCCCAGCACCCCGTGGGCCTCCTGGAGGGCTGCGCGACGCCCGCCGTGGAGTCCGTGGCCGCGCTGCTGGGCCAGGCCATCAACGTGGGCGCGCCCGCCTACAACCGGGGCGACGTGGAGGGCTGCTACCGGCTCTACGCGCACACCGCCGAACAGCTCATCGACGAGCGCGACGACTGCCCCGGCGTCCAGCGCGCGCTGCGCGACGGCCTGCTGCGCTGCGAGGGCCTGAAGGACGTGGAGGACCGCGCCTGGGCCCTGCGCGACACGTTCGACGGGCTGATGGACGTCATCGGCCGGTGGCGCCAGTCGCGTCCGGCGCCCCTCGCCACCCCCACGAAGCGCCCCCCGCCGAAGACGTACCTCAACTAGCGGCGGAGGGACGCGCCGGCCTTCAGGCCTCGTCCCAGCGGATCCGCAGCGAATAGACGTGCTCGGCGCGCTCCAGCACGTCCACGCGCGGCAGCACCCGCGTGCGGCGCAGCACCTGCTCCACCACGCCCGCCACGAAGTCCGGCAGCGGATCCGCGTCCACCACGCGCGCCCGCCACTCGCGCGTGCGCACCGGCTCCAGCAGCAGCTTCATGTCGTCACGGCCCGCGCGCAGGTACGTGGGCAGCCGCGCCAGGCACCGCTCCGCGCCCAACAGCGGCGCCGCCGCCGCGAAGATGCGCCCCACCAGCGTCTGCGCGAAGCCGTCCACGTAGTGCGTGCCCAGCACGCGGTTGGCGTCCTCGCTCGTCAGGCCCGGGCACGCATGCCGCCGCGCCACCGCCAGCGACGCGCGCCACACCTCCAGCGGGAGCACTTCCTCCACCGCGTCCGGGTCGTAGCCCACGTCCCGCAGCGCCTGCGCGAACAGGCCGGCCGGCCTCAGGGCGTGTTGAAACAAACCTTCGAAGTTCCGGCGCGGCACGCGCACCGCCAGCGGCGGAAGGCCAGGCGCCTCCCGCGTCTCCGGATGAATCCACGGCTCCATGTCTCAACCCCCCCAGGGTCCAGCCCCCGCACCAACCCGGCCGGGAAACCGTGGCGGAGTGTATCAGCCCCCACGCGAACGGCCTGCCCGCCTGGTTGCCACTCCGATGTAATTTTTTTGATTATTTCCCCCGCATTTCCGCATCCCGCCGACGCTGATCCATGACGGCTCATGTCAGGGATTTCAGGAATTCGGGTCAGGACGGACCCCTGCTGCAAGCAAATTTTGGGTGTCAACCGTGGAATTCACAGGAAGTCCGCCAGCGCAATCCAGTGAGTTCTGGGATGCCGCGTTAACTTCTTCGTCCCATCGGAAACTCTCGGAGTCCATCATGAGAGAATTGTTCATCCCCCTTGCAGCGTGAGTGTTCAATGACCATTCGCCGCACCGAAGGTTCGACGCCCGTTTCCCTCCGTCCCACCACCGAAACCTCCGCGCCGGCGAAGGCCAAGAACGTCCTTCGCGTGAAGGACGGCTTCGAGTCCGTTTCCCGCACGGGCGCCGCCGCTGGCGCGCAGCCCACGGCCGCCGCTTCCGCGACGGCGCAGTCCTCCTCCACGGGTGCCACGGCCTCCCAGCCCGGCCGCCTCCCCCTGGACAGCAAGGAGGCGCAGCAGGCCATCCAGACGTCCCTGAAGGCCCTCACCCCGCCGCTGACCGCGTCCAACCTGCTGGCCGCGAACAAGGCCGGCCCGACGCTGGCGCCCCGGAGCGTGGAGCGCGACGAGCTGGGCATGACGCACGTGCGTCTGGACCGCATGCACGAGGGCGTGAAGGTCTTCGGCGAGCAGGTCATCAGCCACCTGGGCGCGGACGGCAAGGTGTCCAGCGTCACCGGTGAGCAGAACCCCATCCCCGCGGGCCTGGGCAACCAGAAGGTGAAGCTGGCGCCGCAGCAGGCCATCGACATCGCGAAGAAGGAGCTGGGCGGCAAGGCCGACAAGCAGCCCTCTTCCGAGCGCGTCGTCTACCAGGACGCGGACGGCAAGTACCGCGCCGCCTACCAGGTGGAAGTGACGCAGATCGCCGGCCAGGAGAAGCCGAAGAAGCAGAACTTCATCATCGACGCGAACACCGGCGCGGTGCTGGAGAACTACAACAAGATTGGCGGCTGGTCGAAGAAGGCCGCCGCGGCGATGCAGGTCAACGGCACGGCCAGCCCCAACGCGGCCATCCCGGACAAGGGCCAGGTCGAGTCGAAGATCTCCATCCCGGACAACGTGACGGTCGACAAGCTGTCGCTCGACCTGAACGTCAAGCACACCTTCAGCGGCGACCTGAAGGTCACGCTGACCAGCCCCTCCGGCAAGTCCGTGGTGGTGCAGGACCGCAAGGGCGGCTCCAAGGACGACATCGCGGGCTCCTTCGACCTGTCCACCGCGTTCGCGGGCGAGAACACGAAGGGCGAGTGGACGCTCAAGGTCGAGGACAAGGCCGCGCGTGACGTGGGCACCCTCAACAACTGGAGCCTGAACATCCAGGCGAAGGAGACCACGCCGCCGCCGACGGATCCGCAGAACCCGCCCACGGGCACCGCGGACGACGTGTCCATGTACAGCGGCCACGTGGACCTGAAGACCACGAAGAACGCGGACGGCACGTACTCGCTGGAGGACTCGACGCGCGGCAAGGGCGTGGTGACCTACGACGCGAACAACAAGACGACCGCGTCCGGCCAGACGAAGATCACCGACAACAACGACAAGTGGGGCGAGGCCACCGACCCGGCGCGCGCCAAGGCCGCCGTGGACGCGCACTACGGCGCGGCGACGACCTACGATTTCTACAAGGACATCCTCGGCCGCGACTCCATCGACGGCGCGGGTGAGAAGCTCACCAGCTACGTGCACGTGCGCAACAACTACGTGAACGCGTTCTGGGACGGCGAGAAGATGAGCTACGGCGACGGCGACGGGAAGCAGTCCGGCCCGCTCACCACGCTGGACATCGCGGGCCACGAAATCACCCACGGCCTCACCGAGCGCACCGCGGGCCTCATCTACAGCGGCGAGTCCGGCGGCCTGAACGAGGCCTTCTCCGACATCATGGGCACGGGCGTGGAGTGGTTCGCCGCGCAGAAGAACCCCGAGGCCAAGTGGAACTGGACCGTGGGCGAGGCCGCCTGGACGCCGAACAACGGCTCCAACGAGGACGGCCTGCGCTACATGAACGACCCGACCAAGGACGGCTACTCGGTCGACAACTACAAGAACTACCCGAAGCAGACGGAGGTGCACGGCTCCAGCGGCATCGCCAACAACGCCTTCTACCTGCTGGTGGAGGGTGGCAAGAACCGCACCTCCGGCCTGGAAGTGAAGGGCGGCATCGGCATGGAGGACGGCCTGAAGATCTTCGGCCGCGCCCTCACCACGTACATGACGCCGAAGACGACGTTCGCCCAGGCGCGTGAGGCCACCATCAAGGCCGCCACGGATCTGCACGGCGCGGACTCCGTCCAGGTGCAGAAGGTGAAGGACGCCTGGACCGCGGTGGGCGTGAACTAGTCCCCCGCTTCAAGGCTTCCTGAAACATCCGAGGCGGGTCCGGGGGTGACACCGGGCCCGCCTCTTCCTTTTCGCCTTACGCGAAGAAGCGCGTCAGCACCGCCACCATCTTCGCCACGTCGGACGCGGCGGCCAGCTCACGGATGGAGTGCATGGACAGCATGGGGTTGCCCACGTCCACCGTGCGGATGCCCAGCTGGCCCGCGGTGATGGGGCCAATGGTGCTGCCGCAGCCCAGGTCCGTGCGGGTGACGAAGTGCTGCGGCGTCACGCCCGCCTCCTTGCACAGCGCCGCGAAGTGCGCCCACGACTCGCCGTCCGTCGCGTAGGACTGGTTGACGTTGGTCTTGATGACGGGGCCTGCGCCCAGCTGCGGCTGGTGCTTGGGCTCGTGCATGGACGAGTAGTTGGGGTGCACCGCGTGCGCCATGTCCGCGCTCACCAGGAACGAGCGGCGGATGGCGCGGTGGAACGCGTCCGCGCGCCCGTCCGAGTGCGCCTGGACGATGCGCTCCAGCAGGTCCTTGAGGAACGGCGACGCGGCGCCCTGCGCGCTGCGGCTGCCGCACTCCTCGTGGTCGTAGAGCACCACGCCCACCGTGGCCTCGCGCTTGTCGGTGCCGGACAGGAGCGCCGTGAGCCCCGTGTGGCAGCTGGCCAGGTTGTCCAGGCGGGGCGCGTGCAGGAACTCCCCGTGCAGACCGGAGCGCGTGGACGGCTGCAGGTCATAGAGGCACAGGTCGTAGCCCAGCAGGTCGTCCGCCGCGGCCTTCACGCCAGAGCGGCCCAGCTCCTCCACCAGCAGCGCGCGCAGCTCCGCGGGGCCCGCGCTCTCCAGGCCCAGCACCGGCACCATGTGCTCCTGGGGGTTGAGCTTGAGACCGTCGGTGTTGACGCCGCGGTTCAGGTGGATGGCCAGGTTGGGCACGCGCAAGAGCGGCCGGCGGAAGTCCACCAGGTGGTGCTGGGGACGGCCGTTGTGCAGCGCCACCACGCGGCCCGCGAGCGACAGGTCGCGGTCCGTCCACGTGTGCAGGAGCACCCCGCCATAGATTTCGACGCCGAGCTGCTGGTAGCCGTGGCGGTTGACGGGCGCGTTGGGCTTGAGGCGCAGGTTGGGCGAGTCCGTGTGCGAGCCCACCAGCCGGAAGCCGGTGGTGTCCACGGGCTTCGTGCCCAGTTGGAAGGCGGCGATGCTCGTGTCGCCGCGGATGACGAAGACCTTGTCGCCGGGCTTCAGCGACCAGGACTCGCGCTCGTCCAGCTCGCGGAAGCCCGCGGCGGTGAGGCGGCGCGCCGTCTCCCGCACGGCGTGGTACGGCGTGGGCGACGCGTCGATGTACTGGAGGAGGTCGTTGGCCTGGGTGTCGATGTCGGTCGGGCTCATGGGCCCGGCACGCTAACGCCGTCCGGCCCCGGTGCCACGTCCGACTGTCACCGCCCGGACAGGCGGCGGGGCGCCCGCCGGCAGGACGGTGGAGGAGGGGCGCGTCCCCGGGGGCGCGTCCAGGAAGGTGCCCAGCAGCACCCAGCGGCGCGCGGCGTCCTCCTTGGACGGCTTCGCGGCCAAAGGCGTCGTGTAGTGCCAGAAGGGCAGCCGGTACACGGTGACGCCGCCCACGGTGCTGACCTTCGTCAGCTCGGAGAAGTGCCCGTCCTTCGCGTACACGAGGTACTGGTGGTCCACGGCCGGCATGGTAAGGCTCACGTGCATGTCCACGTAGCCGTCGCGCGCGTCCGCCTCCTCCGGGTGGTGGTCGTTGTGCGGGCCCGTGTAGTCACCCGGGCCGTAGCAGAGGACCTGGATGCCCCAGCCCCGCTTGAGCGGCCGGCCGCTCACCGCCGCCGCGAAGGCCGCGAACGTGTCCGAGCGCAGCAGCGCCACCAGCCCCACCCCTTCCGCCGCGCGCCATGAGCGCGAGCGCCGGCTTTCCAGGAGCGCCGTGCGCACGCGCACCGTCTTGGGCAGCGCCTCCGTGTAGTTCTCCACCATGCCGGAGATGGAGTCCTCCGGGATGGGGTCCTCCATGGTGACGAGCGTGTCACGCAGCGCCGCGTCGAGCAGGTCGCGGGCCTCGGCCGCCTTCTTCACGTCGATGACGCCCTGCAGCGCGATGAAGGGCCGCGTGGGGTCCAGCAGCGCGCCGCACGTCTCGGCGTCTCGGCCTTCGAGAATGCGGCGGCCCTTCGGGGTGAGCAGGTCGGCGAACTGGGTGGGCAGGCGCGGGGACATGGCGCGCACCATACCGGTCCGCCGGAGGAACGCACGCGCCGGGTAGGACGCGCGAGGCAACTCCCCTGCCCTCCCGGCGATAATCCGGTACTCCGAAATTCCAGGGTAGAAGGTGCCTCCATGACGCAGCCCATCCGCAACCGTCCCACCGCTCCCTCCGTCGCCCCGGCCCGCACGCAGGCGCCGGCCTCGCAGCCCGCCCGGGCCAACCAGGTCACGGAGGCGTCGCGCGCGGACGTGCTCAACCGCGCGGAGCTGGCGCGGGCCCGCGCGACGACGGCGCCGGTGCAGGCGACGCCGGGCTCGTGGCGCGGGGGCGCGAACACGGAGGTGGGGCGCGCCATCCAGACCATGCGTCAGCGCCTGTCCGACGTGAACATCACCATCAAGGGTGACACGCCGCAGAGCCTGTTCGACCGGGCCATCCTGGACAACAAGCACGTCACCAACGAGCAGATCCTGGCGATGTCCCGGGTGACGCTGCCCCAGCTGGCCACCGACCCCGCGACGCGCGCGAAGGTGCTGGAGCGCGTGCCCAACGCGCGCGAGCTGCCGGTGCACCACTTCACCGTGGCGATGCTGTCCGCGGTGACGGGCATCGACCGCGCGGCGCTGTCGGAGGCCTGTCCGGACCTGGGCCTCACGGGCGCGCCGAACACGCCGCTGCTCTACGCGGCCAAGACGGAGCGCATGCAGCGCTCCACCGCCCTGCACGACTTCACGGACTACATGCGCGGCGCGGGCGTGAAGGGCATGAACAAGGCCGTCTGGGGCGTGGAGAACCGCATCCTGTCCGCCGCCGTCTCCGCGCTGGGCGGCGGCCGGTACTGAAAGCAGGCTTCCGTGGTACCCGGGCCCGCGCGGTGGAGGAGGCCTCACGCACCTCCCGCGCGGGCTTCGCTTTGGGGCTGACGGGACCGCCGCGGCAGGGGGCGCGTACCCCCGCCCCTCGCGGGCTTCGCGTCAGGCTTGAGAGAGCCGCCCTTCGGCACACGCGGGAGGGGCACTCAGCTCCCGCCCCTCGCGGGTTCTGCCTGGGGCTGTCAGTCGTCGCCCGCGCCGCCGGCCAGCCGCTGACGAGCGACCTCCAGCCGCTTCGCGCGCACCTTGGAGGCCAGGTCGAGCAGGCGCCGGTCGCGCTGCCACCGCTCGCGCATCTCCACGTCCACGCCCTCCCAGGCCACCTCGCAGCGCTCCACCGCACGCTGCACCTGCGCGAGCGCGCCGCCCAGCGCCACGTGCACGGCCGCGTCGCTGGGGTCCTCCAGCGCCAGCGCGTGGATCATCACCGCGAGGGAGATCAGCTCCTCGCGCAGCGCCACCGGCCAGCCGCACCGGCGGGCCACCTTCACCAGCCAGCCCAGCACCGCCAGGTTGACGTGGCAGTCCTCCACCGTGCGGAACGGCTTGAGGTAGCGGGTGTAGCCATCCCCGGGCAGCACGTCCTCCGCCGCCACCTCCACGCCGTCCAGCCGCAGCGCCGCGTGCGGCACCTCCGGCACGAAGCCCAGGGGCGGCAGCGGCTCCACCGTCACGCCGGACGTCGCCGCGTCCAGCCGCACCATGCGCAGCCGGTTGCGCTCCTGGGCGTCGCGGCCCTCGGAGGCGATGACGAGCAGCACCTCCGCGTGCGTGCCCAGCGTGACGTAGGTCTTCACGCCATCGAGCTTCCAGCCGGAGCCGTGCGGCGTGAGCTTCGTCTCGATGGCGCTCGGGTGTCCGCCGCCCAGCTCCGTGGCGCAGAGCGCGGCGCGCCGGTTCGCCGGGAGCTGGGGGAAGAGGCAGCGCAGCGCGGCCTGGTAGCCGGAGGCGAACGCGAACCCCACCCGGTCCATCCGGAAGCCGCTGGCGAGCGCCAGGTCCGCGGGCACCGGGAAGCGCGGCAGCACCGCGAGGTGCCGTCGCCACCAGGCCTCCACGGAGTCGAGCGCGGGAAAGTCAGGGGCCTCGGTGAGCAGGAAGCGCAGGACGTCTTTCACGCCTCCAGTCTAATGCCCGCCCCCGGCGCGTGCGCGCTTGCTGTTGGGCGCTTCAGCCGGCGGCGCGGCGGCCGCGGCCCGGCGACTTCGCGCGCTGGGTGCCCCGCTTCTTCTTCGCGGCCGGCGGCGCGGCCTTCTGCTTCGAGCCGGACTTCGCCTTGGAGGCCGACTTGGACTTCGACGCGGCCTTGCCCTTGGAGGGCGCCTTGGCCTTGCGGGTCGCCTTCTTGCGGCGCGCGGGGGCCTTCTTCTCCGGGGCCAGGATGGTGCCCCGGCAGGAGGGCGTGCCGCAGCGGCAGACGTAGAGGGCCTCCGCGTCGGCGTCCATCTCCGGGGTGCGCTCGTACGCGTAGTCGTACGTCAGCTCCTCCCCCGGTTCGATGGCACGCAGCGCGTAGATGTGGATGTGGCCCTTGTCGATGAGCGACTGGCAGTTGGGCTCGCACGAGTGGTTGATGTAGCGCGACTCGTTGTGGAGCGTGCCCGCGTCCAGCACGGTGTCGTCGTCCAGGTTGAAGAGGAACGTGTGGTGGCGCTCCATCGACTCGTCGTCGTAGCGCACGTCCGCCTCGGCCTGGGTGATGCGCTCACCGATGTACTCGATGATGCGCGCGCCCTTGCGGATGCGGCGGGTGGCGAACGCGCCCATGCCCTGGATGGGGGACTGGCGCAGCTCGAAGGGGATCGACGGGGTCGGCTGGAAGGAAGGGGAAGTCGTCATCGGAAGTGGCGCGGCTGGGGCGGGTGCGTGTTCAACCAGGACGCTGCCTTCAGGCGCGGTGTAGCGTGCCGCAGTCAAGCGCGCGAAGAAAGGCACTCGATGATGCGGTGGTGGATCGTGGTCGGCGCGGTGAACGCTTTCCTGGCCGTGGCGGCGGGGGCCTTCGGAGCCCATGCGCTGAAGGCCCGGCTTCCCCAGGACCTGCAGGTCATCTTCGAAACCGGGGCGCGCTACCACATGTACCACGCGCTCGCGCTGGTGGCGGTGGGCCTCCTGGGCACGGTGCGCCCCTCGGCGCTCCTGGAGTCCTCGGGCTGGGCGATGCTCGTGGGCATCGTCCTGTTCTCCGGCAGCCTGTACGCGCTGGCCCTGTCCGGCGTGCGCGTGCTGGGCGCCATCACGCCGCTGGGCGGCCTGGGCTTCCTCGCCGGTTGGGCGCTGCTCGCCGTGGCCGCGTGGCGCGCCACACCGTGAGGCGGTGAACAGCCGGTCCTACTCCTTGAGCAGGGGCGGCAGCGGGTAGATGACGTCCAGGTCGCGGTGGTTGCGCAGCCCGCAGGCCTCGCGCTGCACGGTGAGGTTCCAGCGCAGCCGCTCCGCTTCCTTCCAGGCCGCGCGGTACGCCGGATAGCGCGCCACGCGAGCGTGGCCGCTCAGGGCGCGCAGCTCCTTCTCTGACTGCGCCAGCAGCGCGAGGGCGTCTTCCAGCTTGTCGCCAGAGCGGCGCAGCCCGGAGGCGCGCTCGCGCTGGAAGTCCACCTCGATGGGCAACAGGGCGTTGACGTTCACCGGTCGAGCCATGGCTTCCCATTAACCACGAGCCCCCGGCTTCGCATCGCGCCGGGGGGCCTCGCCGGGCAGGCGGCCGGGCTTCAGGCCTGCGGGGTCGGAGCGGGTGCGTCCTTCGCTTCCAAGCGCTCCGCGACGCCTGGATTTCCCCACCGCCACGTCTCGCGGGCCCAGGCGAGGCCCGCGCCCAGCACCATCGCGTTTCGCACCAGGAGCAGCAGCGTGTACGGCGGCTGGAAGCCCTTGCTGTAGGTGCTGCCCGCGAAGAGGCCGCGCGTGATCGCCGCGGCCACCAGCAGCACGACGGACGGCCCCACCCTGCCGGAGAGCAGCGCGAGCGCCGCGGCCCCGGTGAGCCAGATGAGGTACTGCGGGCTCAACACCGGGTTGAGGATGACGAAGGCCGTGAGCGGCACCAGCGCCAGCCGGGACAGGTCCTCCATGGTCACCGGAGGCCTGCGCCACGCGGCGCGCACGGACACCGCCGCGGCCAGCAGCGAGCCCGCGACCCAGAGCTGCCGGGTGACGGCGCGCACCCCTTCCGCGGCCGCGCCGTGCAGTTCGTAGGAGGCGGGGGCGTGGACCCACCGGACGTCGGCGAAGCCCAACTGGTGCGCGGCCCAGAGCAGGCCCGCGGTGAAGGCCTCCACCTGGAGCCCGCGCTCGACGTGGAAGGACGCGAACTGCCACCACGGCCACACGAGGCTCAGCGGCACCAGCGGCAGCACGCCGGCGACCAGGCCCAGGAGCAGGGCCCGCGTCGGCTTCGCGCCCCGGCGCCAGCACACCGCCAGGGCCAGCGGCACGAGGACCGCCGGGTAGAGCTTGGTGACGGTGCCCACCGCCAGCGCCACGCCGGCCCAGCCCTCGCGGCGGCGCATCAGGGCCACCAGCGCGGCCAGCGCGAACGCGGCGGGGATGACGTCGTAGCGCTTGAGGTAGTGCACGCTCTGGACCCAGCTGACGACGAAGTACGCCGCGAGCGGCGCCCATGCGCGCCAGGACGTGCCCCAGCGGCGCACGCCCTCGGACAGCAGCAGCCACTTGATGAACGCGTCGAAGAGCGTGAGCTGGAGGCCGAACGCGAGGATGAACCCGCGCAGGTCGCCGCCCGCCCACGTCGCGGGCACGAACCACAGCAGCGCGTAGGGCGGGTACTCGAAGCGGAAGTCGCGGTTGGGCGTCGCGCCGTCCAGGAACGCGCGGGCCGTCCGGAAGTACAGCGGCAGGTCGCCCTCGCGGATGGAGAACGACGCGTAGAGCAGCAGCGGCAACACGCTCACGGCGAGCGCGAGCCAGTGCCTGGGCGCGAGCCGGAAGGACGCGGACGGATTCGAATCGGACACGGGGCGGCACTCTGCCCGTGCGGACCGGGTGCTGTCGCCGGGGAAAGGCATCCGCCCCCTCCCCTGTCCGGGCGGCATCCAGGCGCATCCCCATGCGAGCCGGCACCCGACCCGCTAGGTTCCGGGCCAGGTCTCCCACTCCATGAAGCTCCACCGCCCCACGAAGGACGAGCTGTTCGCCGCCACCGGCCGCACCATGAAGGACCTGCTGGCCCCGGGCCTGCGGGTGCTCTTCTGCGGCATCAACCCCAGCCTCTACTCCGCGGTGGTGGGGGTGCACTTCGCGCGGCCGGGCAACCGCTTCTGGCCCTCGCTGCACGCGTCCGGCTTCACGCCGCGCCGGCTGCAACCCTCCGAGCAGGAGGAGCTGCTGGGCCTGGGCCTGGGCATCACCAACGTGGTGGACCGGGCCACGGCGAGCGCGGACATGCTGGACGCGCAGGAGTACGCCGAAGGGGCGAAGTCGCTCCTGCGCAAGGTGAAGCGCTACCGCCCGAGGTACCTGGCGGTGCTGGGGCTGGGCGCGTACCGCACCGCCTTCGCGCGGCCGAAGGCGAGGTTCGGCATCCAGGAGGAGACGCTGGGGGACACGCGGCTGTGGGTGCTGCCCAATCCCAGCGGACTCAACGCCAGCTACCAGCTCCCGGACCTCGCGCGGCTGTACGGCGAGCTGCGCCGCGCGGCCGGGACGCGCTGACTACTTCAGCAGGCCGGACTCGCGCGCCACCTGCGAGGCGACGGGCAGCACCTTGTCGAAGGCGGCGGCGTTGCACGCGAGCAGGCCCCGGCGGTTCTGGAGCTCCGAGCCGTCGTACAGGTACGCGTTGCCCGCGAGGTCCGTGAGCACGCCGCCCGCGGAGCGGATGACGGCCTCCGGCGCGCAGTTGTCCCAGCGGTAGCTCTTGTCGCTCACGTGCACGTAGAGGTCGCAGCGGGCCTCCGCCAGCAGGCCGCACTTGAGCCCCACCGAACCGGACTCCGTCTCCTTCGTGATGCCCAGCCCCCGCACCACCGCGTCCGTCGTCTTGGAGCGGTGCGAGCGCGACACCACCAGCCGCAGCTGCGCGGGGTCCGCCACGTCCGACACGCGCAGCGCGCGGCGGCCCTGGGGGTCCTCCACGTAGCCCTGCTCGCCCACGATGCCGGAGTACAGGACGTCGCCCACGGCGCGGTACACGACGCCCAGCGCCGCCCGGCCCTCCACCGCGAGGCCGATGTGGATGGCGAACTCGCCGTTGCGGTTGACGAACTCCTGCGTGCCGTCGAGCGGATCCACGAACCAGCAGCGGCTGAAGCGCTTCGCGTCGGAGACGTCCTCCTTCTCCTCCGCCACCACGCCGTCGGCCGGGAAGGCCTTGCGCAGCTCGCCCACGATGAAGGCGTTGGCGCGCTCGTCCGCCAGCGTGACGGGCCCGGCGCCGCCCGCCTTGTCCGTGACGGAGAAGTCCGTGGCGTAGACCTGCAGGAGGATGTCACCAGCCTGGCGCGCGATGCGCCGGGCCACTTCGAGCTCTTGGGCGAGTGCGGGCATGGAGACCGCGAGTCTACTGGGGCGAATTGCCCCTCGTGGGGAAATCTGCCCCGCCCCGGACACCCCACCTGTCGGGGCGGAAGCCCTGGCCCGGTGGCTGCAATCCCGGGGGACACGACCTCCTCCCCCACGGCAGCGCGGCGGGGTGCAAGCAAGGACTCGAACGATGATGAAGTGGCTGATGGGACTGGCCCTGCTGGGCATCGGCGTGGCGCTGGCGTTCGCGGGCGGGCGGATGGTGTACCGCTCCAAGGCGAGCAAGGACTGGCCCACCGCGCAGGGCACCGTGGTGAGCTCCCGCGTGGAGACGCTGCGCAGCAAGCGCGCGGTGAGCTTCCGCCCGGAGGTGAGCTACCGCTACGAGGTGAACGGCGTCCCGTACACCTCCGACACGGTGGCCTTCGATGGCCACGGCTCCGGCGGGCTCGCGGACGCGCAGGCGGTGTCGCACCACTACGCGGCGGGCGCCCCGGTGACGCTGCACTACGAGCCGGAGGACCCCTCCGTGGCGTGCCTCCAGTGCGGCGACACGGGCTTCGTGAACTACCTGGTGACGGCGGGCGGCGCGGTGTTCGCCCTGGTGGCCGGCTGGGGCCTCCTGGAGATGGCCCGCGCCACCCTGCGCGAGGGCAAGCGCACCGCCCCGCAGATGCGCGCGAAGGCCCGCTAGGCGACGGCGGGCCGCGCTTTCGCGTGGCCGGCTGAGCACTTCCTTCGGGAAGGCTTCGACAGGCGCGGCCGGGGATGCCCATCCTGGGGTGGACACCCGCTTCCTGGAGAACGCATGCCCGTCACCATCCGCCCCGCGAAGGACTCGGACGCGCCCGCGCTGGGCCGCATGGGCGCGGCGCTCGCGCGTCAGCACCACGGCTTCGATGCCCAACGCTTCATGGTCCCGGACGACGTGGAGTCCGGCTACCGCTGGTGGCTGGGCAAGGAGGCGCGCCGTCCGCAGGAGGCCGTGGTGCTGGTGGCCGAATTGGACGGCGAGGTCGTGGGCTACTGCTACGGCCGGCTGGAGGGCGTGGACTGGAACATGCTCCTCGACAAGCACGGCGCCCTGCACGACATCTGGGTGGAGGCGGCGGCGCGCGGCACCGGCACCGGCCGGCTGCTCGCGGAGGCCATGGTGCAGAGGCTCACGGAGCTGGGCGCGCCGCGCGTGGTGCTCAGCACCGCCGCGAAGAATGAAGCCGCGCGGCGCCTCTTCGAGCGGCTGGGCTGGCGTCCCACCATGGTGGAGATGACCCGCGAGACGCCGCCCCGCTCATAGCCCTGGCGTCAGAGCCTGCCCGTCGGCATCCGGCCCTGCTGGAAGGCCTCCACCTGCGCCTGCGTGAAGGGCGGCTGGTAGAGGCTCCGGTCCTGCTGCCGCGAACGGAACAGGTCCACGATGAGGTTCATCCGGTCCTTCACCGAGCCCCAGTCCCGCGCGGCGCTGCCCGCCGTGTCGTCCGGCGTGCGGTCCAGCTGCTTCATCAGCGCGCACAGCTCCGGGTGCTCCAGCTTCAGCAGGTCCGGCGGGAAGTCCGCCGCGGCGGTCAGCGCCGGGACGTCCTCGCCCAGCCGCAGCGTCCGGTCCGGCAGCTCCATGGTCATGAGCTCGCGCGTCATCAGCTCGCGCCAGCAGCGCTCCAGCCGGTCCGCCAGCGGCGTGAAGATGGCGAGCAGCCACGTCTCCGGCATCCCGGCCCCGCGCGCACGCAGCAGCTCCCGCAGCTGGTCCAGGAACAGCTCCTTCAGCGGCGCCTCGAGCGCCCCCATGATGGGGGCCTGCAGCCGCACCTGTTCGTGGTAGCCCACCAGCGCGTTGGCCAGGAACACGCGCTCCGCGCGGTCCTTGGCGCGCGTGAGCCTCAGGGCCTCGTGGTACGCGCGCACCGCGCGGATGAGCAGGTCCTGGCCCCCGGACTCCAGCGGCCCCGGCTTGAGCAGGGCCAGCACGCGCTCCAGTGCTGCGGGGCTCGTCGCCTGGGGGCCGGTGAAGTGCTCCAGCATCGCCGCGTAGAGCGGCCCCAGCTCCTGGAACACCAGCAGGTTGCCGTGCGCGATGTGCCTCGCCACCGCGCTCATCACCGGGTCCAAGGCGCGCTTCAGCACCGTGGCCACGCCCGTCGGCAGACCCCACGAGCCCAAAAGCCGCGCCTGCGTCACGCCGAAGCCGCGCATCACCGATTCCGCGCGGGACAGCATGTCGCGCTCCAGCGCGGTCACCATCTCCTTGCGGATGAAGGTCCCGGCCGTCTTCGACGCCCAGGTGGAGAAGCCGCACCACGACTGGTCCGCCTCCCCCAGCACGCCGGCGAAGGCCACCTTCAGCACGTGGTACGTCTGGGTGATGTGGAGGTTGCGCAGGGCCGCGTCCTCCATGCGGCCAATGGCCTCCACCTCGGCGTACGTCGGCGGCGGCCAGGAGCGCGGCAGCGGGTGGGGCGCCATGTCGGAACGGGCTCCGGGAGGAAGGGGCGGCAGTGCCCTCTCCAGCATGGAGCACGAGCCCCATGGCCCGCCATCCCCCAGCAGGAAGGGGGCGAAACGACGAAGCCCCGGGTGCTTCCACCCGGGGCTCCCTGAAGCTTCATCCGCGTGAAGGGGAGCGCCCTACTTCTTCTGCTCCTTCACCCACGAGTCCTTCAGCGTCACCGTGCGGTTGAACACGGGCGCGCCCGGCTTGGAGTCCACCGAGTCCGCGCAGAAGTACCCCAGCCGCTCGAACTGGAAGCGGTCACCCGGCTTCGCCTCCGCGAGCATCGGCTCCACGCGCGCGCCGGAGAGCGTCTCCAGGCTGTTCGGGTTGAGGAACTCCTTGAAGTCCTTCGTCTCGTCCTTGTCCGGCGCCTCCACCGAGAAGAGCCGGTCGAACAGGCGCACCTCGGCCACGGGCGCGTTGCCCGGCACCCAGTGCAGCGTGCCCTTCACCTTGCGGCCATCCGGCGAGTCGCCTCCGCGCGTGGCGGGGTCGTAGGTGCAGCGCAGCTCCGTGATGTGGCCCGCCGCGTCCTTGATGACCTTCTCGCACTTGATGAAGTACGCGGAGCGCAGGCGCACCTCCTTGCCCGGCGCCAGGCGGAAGAAGCCCTTCTCCGGCACCTCCTGGAAGTCGTCCGCCTCGATGTAGAGCTCGCGCATGAACGGCACCTTGCGCGTGCCCATGTCCTCGCGCTTCGGGTGGTTCGCCGTCTCCAGCTCCTCCACCTGGCCCTCCGGGTAGTTCTCCAGCACCACCTTCAGCGGACGCAGCACGGCCATGGCGCGCGGGGCCGACTCGTTGAGGTCGTCCCGGACGGACAGCTCCAGCACGCCCATGTCGATGAGGCTGTCGGACTTGCTCACGCCGATGCGCTTCGCGAAGTCGCGCAGCGACGCGGGCGTGTAGCCCCGGCGCCGCAGGCCGCTGATGGTCAGCATGCGCGGATCATCCCAGCCGGAGACGCGCTTCTCCTGCACCAGCTGGAGCAGCTTGCGCTTGCTCATCACCGTGTAGGTGAGGTTCAGCCGCGCGAACTCGTACTGGTAGGGCCGGTCGCCTTTGATCAGCGCGTCCACGATCCAGTCGTACAGCACGCGGCGGTTCTCGAACTCCAGCGTACAGACGGAGTGCGTGATGCCCTCGAGGGCGTCCGACAGGCAGTGCGCGAAGTCGTAGAGCGGGTAGATGCACCACTTGTCGCCCGTGCGGTGGTGGTGCGCGTGCCGGATGCGGTAGATGGGCGGGTCGCGCAGCACGGGGTTCGACGACGTCATGTCGATCTTGGCGCGCAGCGTGTGCTTGCCGTCCGGGAACTCGCCCGCCTTCATCCGGCGGAACAGGTCCAGGTTCTCCTCCACCGTGCGCGTGCGGTACGGGCTGTCCTTGCCCGGCGTGGTGAAGTTGCCGCGGTACTGGCTGATTTCCTCCGGCGACAGGCTGCACACGTAGGCCTGGCCCTGCTTGATCAGCTGCTCCGCGAAGGCATAGAGCTGGTCGAAGTAGTCGGACGCGAAGAAGCGCCGGTCGTCCCAGTCGAACCCGAGCCAGCGCACGTCGCGCTGGATGGACTCCACGTAGTCGGTGTCCTCGGTGAGCGGGTTGGTGTCGTCGAGCCGCAGGTTGCACTTGCCGCCATACTGCTGCGCCAGCCCGAAGTTCAGCGCGATGGACTTGGCGTGGCCGATGTGGAGGTAGCCGTTGGGCTCGGGCGGGAAGCGGGTGTGCACGCGTCCGCCGTGCTTTCCCGTCCGCCGGTCTTCCTCAACGACTTCCTGGAGGAAGTTGAGGCCCTGCGTCTCGTTCGTCGTCGTCATGATGGGTGCGAATCCTCTTGAAGCGGGCCAGGGGGAGCAAGGTTTTCCTGCCCCGTCCCCTGGCTTCAGACCTCCGCCAGCAGCGACTCCCAGGCCTTGAGCGCCCGCTCGGCGGACAACTCGTCCGCCCGGTCCAGGGCCCGGTGGCGCAGCCCGTCGCGCCACTCCGGTTCCTCCACCACGCGGGTCAGGGCCTGGGCCATGGCCGCGTCGTCCCCCATGGGCACCAGCACGCCTGCCCGCCCCCCGTCCAGGGCCTCGGAGGGGCCGGAGGGGCAGTCCGTGCTGACGATGGGGCAGCCCAGCGCGAGCGCCTCCAGCAGCACCATGGGCAGCCCCTCGTAGCGCGAGGACAGGGCGAACGCCGTGGACCGCCGCATCAGCGCGTGCGGGTTGTCCGCGTAGCCTGGCATGAACACGGAACCCTCCACCCCGAGTTCCGCCACCAGCGCCTTCAGCTCCGACTCCAGCGAGCCCACTCCCAGGATGAGCAGGTGCGTGTCCGTCCCGGCGGCCCGCATCCGGGCGTGCGCGCGGATGAGCATGTCGAAGGCCTTTTGCGGCTCCAGCCGGCCCACCGCGATGACCACGGGCTTCTGGAACACCGGCTCCGCCCACGCGGGCAGGGGGGCGTCCGCCGCCGCGCGGATCCGCTCCGCGTCCACGAAGTTGGGGATGACCTCCAGCCGCTCGCGGTCCACGTTCACCAGCTCCGCGAACGCCTTGGCGGAGTCGTAGCCGCACGCCACGATGCGGTCCATGCCCGGGTAGAGCACCTTCAGGCCCCAGAGCTGCCGGCGCGGCTGCTCGTGGTGGAAGGCGCCCCAGTCGAAGTGCACCATCCCCAACACGGGCTTGCCCAGCAGGGCCCCCGCCATCCGCGCCAGCAGGGCCGCCCGTCCCTCCTGCCCGGAAACGATGATGTCCGTCTTGCGCGCCTCGTGGAACAGCCGCCACAGCATCCGCGGCAGCTCCCAGCGCCGGTACGCCTCCACGCCCACGCCCCAGGACACGGGCACGTCCGCGGGGATGCGCCCGCGCGTGTCCGGAGGCGGCGGCCCGTGGTGGAAGAACAGCGACGGATCAAACCGCTCCCGGTCCAGCCCCGCCAGCACGTTGCACACCGAGCGCTCGATGCCGCCCGTCCCCATGAAGACGAGCGTGAACAGCACACGCTTGCGCCCGGGAGCTGGGACCGCCATGTCTCGCGCCTGGAGTTCCAATGTCTGGGATTTCCCGTAAGAAAGGATTTTCAACCTCCCGCCCGGCGCGCGAGCGTCCGACGGGCCCACCCCTGGAGTTGCTCGTTGCTCAATAGCGCACGCACCTTGCGATAGGTAGCGAAGGCCACACGGCCCCGCCACTCAGGAGACAGTTGAACGGCGTCGTACCGGTGGATCTCCTTCGGCCCCCAGCGCAGCTTCGAAACATCCCTCCCCGACGAAAGGTGGGCGACCTTCAGTCCCTGGGCGATGCCGTACTGGAGGGCCTCCGCGACGGTGGTGGTCATCACGCTGTAGTCGCCCCAGCGGGGCAGATAACCCGAGTAGTACAGATACAGCGTGTCACCCAGCACGAAGCCCACGCGGGCGGCGACCACCGCCCCGCCGATACACAGCTGAAACACCCGGACGGCGTCCTGCCGGGCAAGCTCCTGGCACAGGGCCGCGAGGAAGTCCCGGGCCTGCGGCGAATCAAACACGTCCCGGTGACGCACGCCCGCGTCGTGCGCCTGCGCGCGGGCCTGGTGCAGTTGGAAGAACGCGGTGAGCGCCGGGGCGACCTCCTCCGGCGTGCGCGCGACCTGGAAGGTGAAGGAGAGCCCGTCGCGCTTGAGCGAGTTGTAGCACTTGCGCAGCGACTCCTTGATGTTGCGCGAGCGGCCCGCCTTGAACGCCTCCCACGTGGGCGCGAGCTCCAGCACGTACGCGGGCACTTCGTTCAGCGGCGTGAGTGGCGACATCCGGGACAGCTCCCCCGCCGCGGGACCCTGCAGGTCCAGCCCGCTCCAGAGGATCCAATCCCACTCGGACGCGTGCGCGCGCAGGTGGCGCGTGAGGGCGGCGAAGGAGGGGGCCTCCAGCTCCGGCGCGCAGATGAGCCCGCGCAGCTCCGTGACGTTGGGGTCCGCGCCCAGGAACTGGAGCACGCGCACGCGCACGGGGCCGGAGCCCGGGCGCTCCGTGCGCATCAGCGGCGCCACGGCGCGCAGGCTTCCGTCCGCGCTCCGCATCGCGAGCACGCAGAGGTGGTCGCGCACGCTGTGGCGCTGCTCCTGGAAGTGGCGCCACCAGGTGACGTTCCACTCCCAGGTGGCGAAGGGCAGCCCCTGCCCCACGCGGGCCGCCAGCGCGCGCCACTCCGGGCCCAGCGCGTGCAGCCCCTCCACCGTGTCCACCTGTTCGACGGTGAGGCGCATCAGAGCCACCGCAGGACGGTGCGGGTGGCCAGCCGGAGCGCGGTGTGCTCCACCGCGCCCCACTCCCGCCGGTAGCGCTCGTGGATGAGCCGGTACGCGCTCACGGCCTTGCTGGCGTCGCGCTCGTCGTGCATCAGCGACGGCGCGCCGGTGCGGTACTCCAGCACCACGCGGTCCAGGAACACCGCGCCCGCGCGGCGGATGGCGCGCAGGTAGAAGTCCACGTCCTCCACCAGCGGCAGCCGCGTGTCGTAGCCGCCCACCCGGGGCAGCAGCTCCCGGCGGATGAGGCACGCGGAGTTCACCAGCACCGTGGGGCGGAACAGCATGTTCGCCACCATCCAGCGCCGAGACCCCAGCCGCTGTGCCACGCGCGCCCGGCGCGCCGCGTTCTCGAAGTAGGCCGTCTGCTGGGCCAGCACCTCGGCGTCATCTCCGAACGGCGCCACGCGGCCGAAGGCCACGCCCCGGTCCGGGTGCGTGTCGAGCGCCTCCATGAGCGCCCGGTAGGCCCCCGGCGCCACGCGGTCGTCGTCGTCCAGGAAGTGCAGGTAGCGGCCCGTGGCGAGGGGCCAGCCCTCGTTGCGCACCGTGGCGGGGTTGCCGCCGGTGGGCACGTCGCGCTTCACGTAGGAGACGCGCGCATCCCCCAGCGCCAGGACGGGCTCGCGCGCGGAGCCCTCCGGGCTGTCGTCCAGCACCCGCACCTCCACGCGCACGCCGTCGTCCGCCTGGGTCAGCGCGCTCTTCACCGCCTCCACCACGAGCGCGGGACGGCGGAAGGTGGGCACCACCACCGAGACATCGGGTGTCATCTCAGAACCTCCGGCCCGGGCACCCCCACGTGCGCCAGGCGAGGCAGGGCTCGGGCCTCACTGCTTGGGGGCTCAACGAGCCCGGGGGCCTCCTGCCAGCAATCGGACTCCGGATATAGGCTCACAATCCATCCTCGTGAAGAAACCCATCCCCCCCCGTCCCGCCCGCCTCATCGCGCTCGCCCTCGTGGGCGTGCTCGCGGTGGTGGCCGTCATCGCGTACCGCAACGTCCGCACCGCGCGCGCTGTCTTGCACCCCGCGCGCCAGCCGCTGAAGCCCGTGGCGGAGGGCGCGCTCGCGGGGCGCACGGACGTGGTGCTGCGCACGCGCGACGGCGTGACGCTGCGCGGCTGGTACCTGCCCTCGCGCAACCGCGCGGCGGTGGTGGTGATGCACGGCTTCGCGGAGAACCGCACGCAGATGCTCTTCGAGGCGGAGGCGCTCTCCCGCGCGGGCTATGGCGTGCTGCTCTTCGACTCGCGCGGCCACGGCGAGAGCGAGGGCGACCTGGTGACGTGGGGCGACCGCGAGCGCGAGGACCTGCGCGCGGCGGTGGACTTCGTCTCGCACCGCGACGACGTGGACCCCTCCCGGCTGGGCGTGCTGGGCTTCTCCATGGGCGGCACCACCGCGATGCTGGAGGCGCTGGAGGATGACCGCCTCAAGGCGGTGGCCGCCGCGGGCGCGTACCCGTCATTGGAGGCGGACACGCGCTACAGCTACGGCAAGTGGGGCCCGCTGAGCGCCCAGCCGGTGCTCTGGACGATGCGCCTGTCCGGCGTGGACGTGGACGCGGTGGACCCCATGAAGCGCCTGTGTGACCTCAAGGGCCGGCCGCTGCTGCTGATCAACGGCGACGTCGACGAGTACGCACCCGCGTTCCTCCAGGACGCGCTCTTCCAGGCCGCGTGCGAGCCGAAGTCCTACTGGGTGGTGCCCGGCGCGCACCACGGCGAGTACGCGAAGAAGGCCCCGGAGGAGTACGCGCGCCACCTGCGCGACTTCTTCGACGCGGCGCTGCTCAGCGGCTCCTGACGCCGTCCGCGGGCCCCGGCTCCGACACCGGAGCCTGCGAAGCCCGCGGAGCCTCCGGCGCTTCCGGAGCCTCTGGCGCCGCGCGCCACTCCGGCGGCGCGTCCAGCGCGGGGCGCCCTTCCAGCAGCTCGTGCGGGCGGAAGCCGGCCTTGTAGCGCAGCGAGTCGCACGCCAGCACGCGGTAGCCCAGGTACACGTACGGGATGCCCCGCTCGCGCGCCAGCTCCACCTGGAACAGCACGCTCGCCTTGCCCAGCGACAGCCGCGCGTAGGCGGGGTCGTAGAAGAAGTACACCGCGCTCCACGCGTGCGGCGTCTCGTCGCACAGGCCCAGGCCCACCAGCTTCGGGCCCGCCGGGTCGCTGTCGTCGTACCAGGCCACCTCGCGCGCGGACGGGTGCGGGAAGGCGAACTGGAACGCGTACTCCCGAGCGCCCAGCTCGGACGCCTCCCACTCGCGCGTCGTCTCCCGCTCCGCGTGCCACGCGCGGTACAGCGCCAGGCGCTCCTCGTCCACGCGCGGCGGGCCCACCTCCACGCGCAGGTGCGCGCACGCGGCGCGGGCCCGGCGCTGGCTGCGGTTGGGCGTGAAGCCCTCCACTGGCACGCGCAGGGACACGCATTCATTGCACGACGCGCAAGCGGGCCGGAAGTACTGCGGTCCGAACCGGCGCCAGCCGCGCACGAGCAGGTGCTCGTACTCCTGCGCCGTCACGTTGCGCATCAGCAGCGTCTCCAGGGACGCCTCCCGGTCTGGCAGGTAGCTGCACGGACGCGGGGTTTCGATTTCATGTGCCAGGAGGACGGCCATCGGTGTTCCCTTCCTGTCGGCCCCGGGCTCCCGCGTCAAGCCATGCCTGCCCGTCTGGCGACCCACCCTCCGTCGGAAACGACCCGTCCGCGTGGGCCGTTCCGTATGAGCAAGTGGCACAACGACTGCAAGCTTCCGGGTGAAGCCGTACCGCTTGCGGAAGAGGACGAACGCACATGGCCCGCGAGGAACTGCATCCTGGATGGCTGGCGATGGAACCGGAGGAGACCGACGGGCTCCTCTCGGGCGACGCGTTCTCCGAGGAGGATGACGCAACGCACTCCGCCGCCGCGGCCGACGCCGAGGACGACCTGGACGTGTTCGACTTCGCCATCGCCAGCTTCTGAAATGCCGTGGGCCAGTGGCCACGGTGCGGCAAATCTGTCGCGATCCCGGCGCAAACTTTTCCGGTCGGCCTCCTGAAGGGGCCGTAGAAACTTCCGAGAAATCGCGAGAGGGCCCGCCGCGTTCGCTTCCCCGGACAGCGGGCGGGTAGCCTCGGACACAGGGGCGGGGCGCGATGCCCCCGGTGGGAGGAACGCCCCGCGGGCGGGGAGGCCGGGCTGGCTTCTCAGTCGTGGGGCGCCCCCGGTATAAACGGCCGCCTATGTCCTCAATCGATGTCTCGGTCGTGATGCCCACCTACAAGCGCGAGAAGGAGGTGGTGGAGGCCATCCACTCCGCGCTGCGTCAAGAGGGCGTCCAGGTGGAGGTGCTCGTCCTGGACGACTCGCCGGAGGGCACGGCCCGCGACGCGGTGCAGGGCATTGGCGATGCGCGCGTGCGCTACTTCAAGCAGGAGGTGCCCTCGAAGGGGCGCCCCGCGCTGGTGCGCAACCACGGCGCCACGCTGGCCAGGGGCCGCTACCTGCACTTCCTGGACGACGACGACACGCTCGCCGAAGGGGCGCTCAAGGCGATGGTGACGGCGCTGGACGCGCGCCCGGACGCGGGCGTGGCGGTGGGCTGGGTGGTGCCCTTCAGCGAGGACCCCGAGTGGCTGGAGGACAAGAGCAGCTACTTCGAGCGGGTCGCGAAGGTGGGGGCCACCACGCCCAACAGCGCGTGGACGGTGGCGCACATCCTGTTCCTGGGCACGCTGTACGTGAACTCCGCGTGCATGGTGCGCCGCGAGTACTTCCAGCCGCTGGGCGGGTTCGACCCCAACATCCCCGTCTACGAGGACGTGGACTTCTACATGCGCGGCATCCGCCGCTACGGCCACGTCTACGTGAACCGGCCCATCCTCAACTACCGCGTGGGCAAGCCGTCGCTGATGAACGACCTGGGCAAGACGGGCGCGAAGGTGGAGAAGTCCGTGGCGGAGTCCAACGCCATCATCCACAACAAGTACCGGCGCGAGCACGGCGAGCTGGAGTACCGGCTCCTGCAGGTGGCCACGCGCGCGCTGAAGGGCCGCTTCGGCCTCACGCGCTACCTCCCCCTCAAGCTGCCCGGCGTCTCCTGAAAGGGCCCCTCACCGTGAGCCTGCGTCGTCGTCTCGTTGGAACCGCCAAGCGGCAGTTGAAGCAGACCCTGGGGCCCGTGGTGCAGCGCGCGATGGCCCCCGCGCGCGCCTTCCTCCCTCCGGAGACATGGGGCCTGGAGTCGCGGGGCGGCCAGGGCCTTTTCCTGGAGGGCGTGTCGCTGTCGAAGCTGGCCGGTGAGTACGGCTCGCCGCTGCACGTCGTCCACCTGGCGGCGCTGCACCGCAACGCGGACGCGTTCCAGGCGGTGCCCCCGGGCGCGGCGGGCGGCTGCGAGGTGTACTACTCGTACAAGACCAACCCGGTGCCGGGCGTGCTGTCCGCGCTGCACGCGAGGGGCGTGGGCGCGGAGGTGATCTCCGCCTATGAGCTGTGGCTCGCGCTCAAGCTGGGCGTGGCGCCGGAGCGCATCGTCTACAACGGCCCGGTGAAGTCGGACGCGTCCATTCGCGAGTCCATCACGCGGGGCATCGGCCTGCTGGCGGCGAACCACCGCGAGGAACTGGACGTGTTCTCCCGCCACGCGGCGGAGCTGGGCAAGCGCCCGCGCGTGGCCGTGCGGGTGACGACGGCCACGGGCTGGACGTCGCAGTTCGGCACGCCCATCGCGGGAGGCCAGGCGCTGGCGGCGTACCGTCAGGCGATGGCGTCGGGGAACCTGGACGTGGTGGGGCTGCACGCGCACCGGGGCGAGCTGATCCGCACGGAGGGAGAGCTGGAGGGCTTCGTCGGCTCGGTGCTGGACTTCGCGGACGAGCTGCACCGCGAGCTGGGGCTGGACCTGGAGGTGCTGGACCTGGGCGGCAGCCTCTGCACGCCGACGGTGGAGCACATCGAGCAGAAGGACTGGCGGCTCAACCTCACCTTCCAGCGGGACCTGCCCGCGCCGGACCACGCCGCGGCGCTCTCCATCGAGCGGTACGTGGCGAAGGTGGTGTCCCAGGTGGAGGCGCACTACGCGAAGCAGGGCCGCAAGCGCCCGCGCATCTTCCTGGAGCCGGGCCGCGCGATGACGGGCAACACGCAGCTGCTCCTGGGCCGCGTGCACGCGCTCAAGGACGGCGGCGAGCGGACGTGGGCGGTGCTCGACATGGGCATCAACCACGCGGAATGCGTGCGCAACGAGTACCACCAGCTCTTCCATGTGGAGCGGCCGACCGAGCCCGCGCACCGCGCGTACACGGTGGTGGGCCCCATCTGCACGCCGGGCGACACGCTGTACCACGCGGTGCGGCTGCCGGAGCTGAAGGTGGGTGACACGCTGGCCATCATGGACGCGGGCGCGTACTTCGTGCCCTTCGGCACGTCGTTCTCGTTCCCGCAGCCGGCCATCGTGGGCGTGGAGGGCGGGAAGGTGCGGCGTCTGCGCCGGGCGGAGACGCACGAGGACCTCATCACCTTCGACGACCTGGCGCCCGCCGCCCCCTCGCGCGCGGCGAGCTGAGCCCGCGGACCTGACGGCGCCTCCACCGGGATGCGCCGAAGCATTCAACGAGTGCCCCAGTCCGCGGCGCGGCTCACGAACTGGTCCAACAGTCGGACCAGTTGGGCTGCGCCAGGCCGGGGGCGTCCAGCGAACTGGTCCTACAGTCGGACCAGTTGGGCTGCGCCGGGCCGGGGGCGTCCAGCGAACTGGTCCTACAGTCGGACCAGTTGGGCTGCGCCGGGCCGGGGGCGTCCAGTGAGCTGGTCCTACAGTCGGGCCCGTTGGAACCGCGTCGGGGCCGGAGCGTCCAGCGAACTGGTCCTACAGTCGGACCAGTTGGGCCGCGCCGGGCCGGAGGCGTCCAGCGAACTGGTCCTACAGTCGGACCAGTTGGGCTACGTCGGCCCGGACGCGTCTAGCCTGGGGCCGGGATGGATGCTCGCCCTGACGCTCCGCACGCACGCTATCGACGCTTCCGCGAACGCCGTGCGGAAGCGAAGAGCCCGGCCAGGGCGAAGCCCGCTGCCTATGCGTGCGTCCGCCGCTTCCGCGAACGCCTCGCGAAGGCGAAGAGTCCGGCCAGGGCGAGGCCCCACGGCGCCGAAACCGGCGTCTCCTGACAGCCGCAGCCGCCTCGGGAGTCGGGTTCCGGCTCGCCGAGGCCGGGGCCGGCATCACGTCCCGGGCCGTTGGGGCCCGCGTCGGTTGACCCTGCATCCACCGGGCCCGCGTCCGGAACGCCCGCGTCCGTCGTGCCTGCGTCCGCCGAACCGGCATCGGCCGAGCCCGCGTCCTGCGTGGGGCCTGCATCTGGAACACCTGCGTCCGCCGTGCCCGCATCGGCTCCGGGCAGCGGCGTCACGGTGACGGTGAAGGTGCACGTCCCGGTGTTCCCGGCGGCATCCGTCGCCGAGAACGTGACCAGCGTCAACCCCGGCGGGAAGCGCCCACCCGAAGCCGGAACCGCGCGCGCGGTGGGCACCTCGCCCGAGTCATCGCGCACGCTCGCCGCGGGGAAGGTCACCACCGCGCCCGTCGCGCTCGTGGCGGCCACCGTCGCGTCCGGCGGACAGCCGAGCCTGGGCGGGTGGGTGTCCGGGACCAGCCCCGACATCCGGAACAGCGCCCTGCCCGTCCCGTCGCTCGCGGAGAAGTAGACGGCCGAGCCGTTCACCGTGAGCTGCCCGGGGCGGGAGGAGCCCGGCCCGGCGACGACATCCGCGGCGCGCGTGGGCACCCCCGTGGGCGAGTCCAGCCGCCACAACTCCCGGCCTCCCACGGCGTCCTCCGCGGCGAAAAGCAGCGGGCCCGACGGCGAGACGAGCGTCAGTTGGTCCGGCAGCGACGAGCCGCGCCCCGGTTGGAGGTCCGCCACCTGCACGGTGCCCTCCAGCGTGCCGTCCGTGCGCCACAGCTCCGTCCCGGTCGTGGCCTCCGCACCGGCGAAGAACGCGACGTCGCCCCAGGTGACGAAGCGCTCGGGGAAGCCCGGGGTGACGGCCGCGCCCACGGGCTGCGTGCCCTGCGCCGTGCCATCCGTCGTCCACAGGCGGGCCGTGGGGCTCCGGGCCCAGAAGACGACCCGGTTGCCCAGGGGATGGAGGCTCGTGGGTGACGAGCTGAGCGCTCCGGGATTCAGGTCCGCCAGACGCGCCGTCCCGCCAGCGGTCCCATCCGTCTTCCACAGCTCCCGGCCGGCGACGCCGTCATCCGCGGAGAAGAGCGTCAGGGTTCCCAGGGGCGTGAAGCCCGAGGGCTCCGAGCTCTTCGAGCCCACATAAATATCCTTGAGGAAGGCCGTGCCCCCCGGAGTGCCGTCGCTCACGTACAGCTCGTTGCCCAGGCTGGAGTAGAGCCCCGTGAGGTAGGCCTTCCCATTGGAGACGCCCATGTTGCGCGCGTTCTCCACGATGGGAGTGGTCAGCTGCGTGCCCGTGTCGGTGCCGTCCGTCCGCCACAGCCCCACGGTCTGGAACTGCGTGGATCCGATGAACACGCCGACCTGGTTGGGCAGCTGCACGACGCCCCCGTAGGCTCCGGAGCCGGGCAGCTCCTTGAAGCGCACCGTGCCCGCGGCGGTCGCGTCCGTCATCCACAACTCCTGCCCTCGCGCGATGAGCAGGCGGTCCCCGAAGGGGGCCATGGCCGGGGTGTACGAAGACGGGCCCATCGCCGCTGCGAGCGGCCGGGTGCCCGAGGCCGTGCCGTCCGAGCGCCAGACTCCCGTCTGCCCCGTATCGGTGGGCGCGCCCAGCAGGAGCCAGTCATCGAAGGCCCGCATCCCGGAGGCATCGCCGTCGCGCTGCACGGGGGTGACGTCCGTGACCATCCGCGTTCCGGCCGCGGTGCCGTCGGTGCGCCACACCTCCTGGCCGTGGACGCCGTCGTCCGCGGGGAAGAGGAGCGCGTCGCCCAGGCGCACGCCGTCCGTCAGCTCCAGCCCGTAGCGGCCTCCCGACGCCTGCGGCGAGACGACGTCCTTCAGCAGGACGGTGCCGTCCGCGGTGCCATCCGTCTTCCACAGCACCCCGGAACCACTGGGGGTGAGCGCCACGAAGAGCAGCCCGCCATTGACGGGGAGGAGCTCCGGCCCGGGGAACCCGTGCGCGGTGCCCGGGAGGATGTCCTTGAGCATCGCGCTGCCAGCGAGGGTGCCATCCGAGGACCAGAGCTCACAGCCGGACTGGGAGGTGCACGCGGAGAAGTAGAGCCGGTCACCCAGGCGCGTCATCCCCTTGGCGTTCGAGGAGGTGCTGCCCGGCACCAGGTCGAGCACCTGGGTGCCCGCCGCCGTGCCATCCGTGGCGCACAGCTCCACGCCGGTGGCCGGCGTGGCGCACAGCAGGTACGCGCGCCCGTTCAGGGTCGTGGCGAAGTTGGACTGGCCGGTGCCCACCGTGTAGTTGTTGGCGACGTGGAGCAGCTGGATGGGGCCCGCGTCCGTGCCATCCGTGGCGTAGAGGGAGCGGCTGGTGGTCGTGGAGGCCGCGGAGAAGATCAGCCTGCCGTTCACCTCCCCCAGCAGCGAGGGACTGCCGCTAGCGCTCCCCGGCCCCACGTCCGCGATCAGGACCGTGCCCGGCCCCGTGCCGTCCGTGGCGCACAGCTCCATGCCCGCGCTCCCGGTGCCCAGGGTGCAGGCGAAGTACAGCCGGTCCCCCATCACCCTCCACGCGTCGTAGAACCCGTCCTCCGTCACCTTCATCGCCGCGGTGGCGATGACCTGCGTCCCCTGCGCCGTGCCGTCCGAGCGGTAGAGCGACGTGCCCACGCTGAAGTAGAGCGCGCCGTTGAAGACCACGGGCGGCGTGGGGCTGGACGGAAAGGGCGCGTCCAGCATCAGCCGCGTGCCCCCGGGCGTCCCGTCCGACGTCCAGAGTTCCCCCTGCAGGAGCCAGTAGGCCCGCGTCCCCAGCCTGACCATGCGGGGCGCGCTCTGGAAGGAGTCCACCGTGGGATCCAGGTCGCGCACGAGCGACGTCCCTGCCTCCGTTCCATCCGTGCGGAAGAGGCCCTTCCGGGTGCGGGAGAAGAAGAGGGCGAAGCCGTCCATCTCCGTGAACCCGTCCGGAAGCGTGTCCTGCTTCGTGGCCGTGGCGGAGGAGAAGGCCGTCACCTTCGCCACGGACGTCACGCCCTGCGCTCGCGTCTCCAGCGAGCGCGCGGCCCCGGCCGGTTCCTCGTTCGTACAAGCCACCAGGCCCAGGGCGCAGAGGCCCCCCAGCGCACCTGCGCGAGCGCCCCCCGTCTGTCGTTTCATGGACCCTGCTCGTTAGCGGTTGAAGACCATCATCCGGAGGAAGGCGCGCGGGTGGCGGGCGGCCCCGTAGGAGATGGTGGCCAGCTCCACCGCGGCGGGCATCATGTCGTCCCCGTCGATGAGCGGATCCACCGCCGTCTCCTTGTGGGTATTGAACCACTGCCGCCACTGCCGGGCCTCGTCGGCCGGCAGCGCGCCGGACAGCCGCTGGAGGTTGAGCAGCATCTCCAGCGCGATGCGGTTGCAGAACACCGCGTCCTCGTGCGCCGCCGCGGCGTCGCGGGCGTCCTCCACCGCGCGCTTGAGCGCGTCCCGGTCCCCGGTGGCCGCGTGGTACGCGAGCAGCGGCAGGGGCAGCCCCCGCGCGATGTCGAAGCCCATCTGCCCGTAGAAGCGCGGGTTGAAGTCGATGAGGAGGTACGAGTCCTTCGTCTGGATGAACTCCACCTCGAAGACGCCGTGGTAGCCCAGCTTCTTGCACAGCCGGGTGAGCCCCGCGACGAGGTCCGGGCGCAGCGGCGCGGACTCGAAGCAGACGCCCACGCCCAGGCGGCGCGGACGCTGGAGGACCTTCATCGCGGCTCTCGCCTCGAAGAGCTCGCCGGACTCGTCCACGAAGCCGGAGAGGCTGTAGATGCCCTCGGCGGCCTCCGGGTGGAACTCCTGCACCATGGGGTTCACCACGGCCGGGTCGAACTTCACGAGCATGGGCGCGTACGTGTCGCGCGCGAACTCGCGGTACTCGCGCGCCAGGTCGTCCGGGGACGACACCGGCTGCCCCTTGCGGTGCGTGGCGTGGAGGATCTGCGTGGTGGGCTTGAGCAGCACCGGGAACTTCGCCTCGCGGCGCACCTCTTCCAGGTCCTCCTCGGACTGCGGGAACCAGGTGCGCGGCAGGTGCAGGCCGGCCTCCGTGCCCAGCTCGTAGAGGCGGCGCTTGTTGAGCAGCCCGTACACCGCATCCACACCCGGGTCGTAGAGGTGGAAGAGGTCCTCCAGCTTGGAGCGGTGCGCGGCGATGAGCCACGCCAGCTCGTCGCTCGTCGGGTAGAGCACGTGCTTGACGGGCTCGCGCAGGCCGAAGTCCACCAGCCACTGGAGGAAGGCCTCCGGCTGTGACTCCGGCGGACACTGCACGCGGCGGCTGACGAAGCGCGAGTAGCTGGCCGGGCCCAGCCGGCCGGTGTCCGCCACCGTCACGTCCACGCCGTGGCGGCCCAGACAGCGCGCGGCGGCCAGGGTGCCGTAGAAGTTGGCGGAGAACAGCAACGCCGGGGGGCGGGCCGCGATGGCGGCCGCGGGGGCCCCACCGGAGAAGGCGGCCTCTTGCATCTCATGCTCCAGGTTCGCGGGGTCGGCCTCGCGGCGCGAGCGCGCGGAGGAACGACGGGATTGGCGTTGGGGGCGCTGCGCGAGGCGACCGCCCCCGAGGTCAGGGGTCGACGGGCCGGCGACGGCGGTGCTGGCCATCAGCCCCGCGGCGAGAAGCGTCAGAAGGTGCCTGTTCATGTCGAGCCGTCGACCTCCAGTGGTTCGGGAAACCACCGGAAGCCCAATTCGCGACAGAATACCTTTTCCGGCGTCGCTTGCGACCTGCCTCCTGACGATTGGATCTCCAAGGGCTGGCCGGGTTCAGGCCGAAGCTCAAGCCGGTGTCCCGCCAGGTGGGGTCCACCGCAGGAAGCCGTGGGCAAGGAGCCAGGCGTCCGTGGCCACCCCCGGGGTCATCCGGGCAAGGCGCAGGACGGACCCGGCGAACGCGTCCGGGGGTGCCGTCTGGCCTTCCGCGCGCGCGGCCTTCCATGCCGCCTCCCACGCCTGGAAGAAGGCGTGCATGGGCTCGCCAGGGCGGACGCGGCGGCGCAGGTCGCGGGGCAGCCAGTCGCGCAGGAGCAGCGGCGCGAAGCCCCGGGAGAAGTCGGTGTGGAAGAGGAGCCCCTCGCGCGCGGGGACCTCCGCCTCCGGGGTCCGGCGCAGCAGGTGGGCCACCAGCACCGCGCCGTCCGTGTCGGAGGAGCCCTCCACGAGCAGCCCCCCGGGCAGCAGGTGACGCGACATGGAGAGGTGGGCCTCGGGGATGCGCTCCGGAGGCCCCTGGCGCAGGAGGTTCATGGCGCGCACCAGGCGGGCGGGCTCGTCCGGGGACAGCGGCAGCGCGAAGCCGCCCTCGCGGAAGTGCGTGCGCGCGTCCGAGTGCGCCCGCGCGGCGGCGGTGGCGCGCTCAGGCTCCAGCTCCACGCCCACCACCGACAGCGCCGGGTTCAGCGCGCGGAAGGCCGCGGCGCTCTCCAGCGTGGTCCACGGGTGTTCTCCGAAGCCCACGTCCACGAAGACGGCGCGGGCCCACGCGTCCTCCGTGCGCGTGAGGAGCGCGGCCTCGAACTGGCACAGGTACGCGTCCAGCGCTCGCAGGCGCCCGCGCGCGGTCCTGCCCCGGGTGGGGGTATCCAGCTCACCAGCCATGCGCCCGCGTTGTAGCGCGAGAGGTCATTGCCCGGCGCGGGCCGTAACCCGGAATGTCACACGCGCGCGCTCCAAGCCCTTGGAAACCCGAGGGGCGGCACCGCGCCACGGACTGGCACCGAGACTGCACAGGGCCCGGCTTGAAGTCCCCCTCTTTGATGATTGGTTCTCCGTCCCCCATGACCTCTTCCAGCTTCATGCGTTCCTCCCTCGTGGCCGCCCTCCTCCTCTCCGGTTCCGCCTTCGCGGCCGAGCCCCGGTCCACGACGGCCACCGCGACCGCCTGCACCGACAGCAAGAGCAAGCTGCTGGAGGCGGCGAAGGCGCAGGGCCTCGCGCTCAACGCGGAGCAGATTGGCACCCTGTCGTCGGACACGGGCGACATCGTCGCGACGAGCATCGCGGGCTTCGAGAACGTGCCTGACACGGAGTACGCCAAGGGCGTGGACGTGGCCTTCGTCTACATCGACTCGGCGGACGCGGGCGTCCCGGCGGGGTACTACCGCGTGAACGTCCGGGCCGACCCGAAGGACATGCAGGTGGGCAAGTACAAGGCCGTCGCCAGCCTCATCGACGCGAGCGGCAAGGAGGTCGCGCAGCGTGCGACGCGCATCGAGACCTTCTCCGCGCCGCTGAAGTCCGCGCGCTACGGCTCCCCGATGAACGTGGGCCTCCAGCAGCAGACCATCCGGGACTACAACCTCACGCGCTTCTTCAAGACGGTCACCATCATCATGGTGCGCCCCTGGGGCACGGTGGTCATCGACCTGTTCGGCGTGGACTACAGCGACTACTACGGCTTCTAGAGCCCGCGTTCCGCCGCCGGGAGCCCACGGGTTCCCGGCGGTGCGATTTTCGTCCCGCCCCCGGGGCCCCTAGAGTCCAGGGCCCGTGAGCCCTCCGTCCACCTCCTGTCCCCGCTGCGGCGCCCCCCGTGTGGACGGGCCCGAGTGCCCCGCGTGCGGCGTCATCTACCTGCGCGCGGAACAGCGCGCCGCCACCCGGCAGGCGCAAGCCCGCGACCGCGAGGCCCGCGAGGCCGCCGAGCGCGAAGCCGAGGACCAGCGCCAGGCGCTGCGCGAGGCCCTGGAGGCCCACGCGGCCCCCACGTTCGTGCCGCCCATGGCCGCGGCCCTGACTGCCTCCCAGCCCACCACGGAGGGCATCACCTTCCACCCGGGCGAGGACGCCGGGAGCGAGGACGCCCTGGAGGCGCGCCTGCGGCTGGCGGTGTTGCCGGCCGCGCTCGTCATCGCCTTCCTCGCGGTCGGTTCACCGGGCTTCCACTCGCTGCTGCGCATCTTCTTCACGATGCCGGTGCACGAGCTGGGGCACGCCGTCACCGCGTGGTTCTGCGGCTTCAGTGCCACGCCCACGTTCTGGGTGACGCACGTGTCGAGGGACCGCTCGGCGTTCATGATCCTGCTCATCGCGGGGCTGTCGGGGGCGCTCGTGTGGCGGAGCTGGAAGTGCCGCCGGTGGACGTGGCTGGCCGTGGGCGCGGGGCTGCTCGTCGCGCAGATGGTGTGCACGTTCGGGCTGACGCACTCGCAGGCCAGGGCCCTCACCTTCTTCGGCGGTGACGCGGGCCTGATGGTCCTGGGCGCGCTCCTGATGGCCACGTTCTACGTGCCCTGGGGCCACTACCTCCGCCGGCACCAGCTGCGCTGGGGGTTCGTCGTCATGGGCGCCGCGGCCTTCATGGATGGCTTCGAGCAGTGGTGGGCGGCGCGCACCGACGTGGACCGCATCCCCTTCGGCCGCATCGAGGGCGTGGGCCTGAGCGACCCCAGCACCCTGGTGGACGTGTACGGCTGGAACGTCAGCCGCGTCATCCACTGGAACGTCACCGTCGGAGTCCTCTGCCTCGCGGCCCTGGGCGCGCTCTACCTGCGGGGCCTCTGGGCCGTCCGCGGCGCGCTGCGAGGCTGAGGCTCGGGCTCGCCCCAGCTCCCGAACGGCCACTCGAAGCCCGGCGTGCGGAGCACCTCCGGCTTCCGAGCGCCCCGCCAGCGCAGGGCCTCGCCGGGCCGCAGGAGGAGCGCCTGCGGTCCCTCACGCCGCGCCTTGCGCACCTGGGCCAGCCGCTCCGGATACGGATCCGCGTCCGGGTTCTCGTCCATGTTGCTCGCGCCCGCGACGGGCTCGCCCGGATAGCCGGCGTAGCGAGGCCCCATGCCCTCGCGCCAGTACCAGGGGGCGCCGCCGTCCGCGCAGGGCACCACGTAGCGCGCGCCCAGGAGCTCGCCGTAGCGCAGCGCCTCCTCCGGGCCCGCCATCAGGCGCTGCGGCGTGGTCAGCGCGTCGCGCGGCACGTTGACGAGGAACGCGTCCAGCGTGGTGAAGCCGAAGAAGATGGGCGGCAGCCGGAAGCCGCGCACGCCGCAGAAGAGGACGTCCACCGGCCCCTGCTGCTTGCGCACGCGGCGGCACACCGCGTCCATGTCCCCGCGCACGTCATGGCCCGCGTCCGCGAAGAAGGCGGCGGAGAAGTCCTCCGAGCGCACGAGCCACGTGTTGCCCTCGTTGTAGAGGTCCGGGTGCGGGCCCTCGCCGTCCGTGGGCTGCTCGCCGTGGAAGGGCAGCGCGTGCACCGTCACGTCCGCCACCTGCCGCGACTCCCCCCAGCGAAGGGGCTCCACGCGCGTGAAGCCCAGCTGCTTCAGCCGCAGCGCGCAGTCCGTGGAGAAGAGGCTCTCGCGAGCGACCGCCGGCACGAAGATGCGCGTGTCGCGCGGCAGCGGCAGCAGTGAGCCCAGGTGGAAGTGGTCCCCGTGGGAGTGGGTGATGACCACCGCGTCCACGCGCCCCAAGTCCCCCGCCTGCAATGCTCCGTAGCCCGGCGGGTCCACCTCGCCCGTGGGGCGGAAGTACGGATCCACCAGCACGCGCCCTTCCCTGCCCGCCACCAGCACCGTGTTGTGTCCCACGAAGAGGGCTCCCGGGCCGGGCACGTCCACCGGCCCCGCGTGGCGCACGAGCCAGCCGGCCTGCGACAGGTCGCCCAGCAGCTCGCCCACGATGGGCGTGATGGCCAGCGCGCGCAGCTCCTCACGCGTCGCGCCCCGGGCGAGCGCCGCGAACAGGTCCGCCACCACCGGCCAGTCCTTCGCGCGCACCGGCACGTCCAGCCCCAGCGAGTCCTGGCGCAGGTGCAGCACGCGCGGGCGGTGGCGCAGCGGATCCGGGAAGAGGACGTCCTCGCGTAGCACGCGCCGGCCCATGCGCCGCTTCGAGCCCTGGCAGAGCGCGGCGTAACGGGGCGTGTCCTCCAGCCAGTGGATGAGCGCGTCGGCCTCGCGCAGCGCGCCCTCGCGGCCCAGCGAGGCGATGTGGCGCTTGAGCGGCACCTGCGCGCGGCGCACCGGACGCGCGGTGGGCCCCTGGATGCTGCACCCCAGGTCCTCGTGGTGGTCGGCCTCCGTCCGGGCGGAGGCGAGGACGGCCAGGCTGACGCCGCGGTGAAGGGTGAATCGCATGCGTGCGGACTCGCATGGCGCCACGACCTTCGCAAGGGCTTGCACCCGAGGGCCGGCCGCCGGGCCGCCCGTCTCCAGGCAGGTTGTGAGCCCCGCGGGAGGCCGGTACCCTCCCGCGCACCCATGGCCCACCCCGCCGAGCCGCTCCCGCCGGAGCCTTCCGCCCCCCTGTCCTCCGTGCCCGAGGACGTCACGCCGCGCTTCCGCTTCCTGCCTGCGGTGGGCACGTGGAAGTACCACCTGCTGCTCGCGTCGGTGGCCATCCTCTTCCTGGGCCCGCTGGGCGGCGTGGCCGCGTCGTACATGAACTTCAGCCTGGGCTTCTTCGTCGCCAGCCAGGTGCTCTCCGGCATCCTCGGCAGCGTCGTCACCTACGGCTACGGCGCGGAGGGAAAGCACGGCGCCAACTACATGCAGACGATGGCCGCGTCCGTGGCCTCGCTGTGCGCCATGTCCGTGCTGATCCAATCCATGGTGTGGCTGGGCATGCCCCAGCCGCCCGCGTGGCAGCTGATGCTCTTCGTCGGCTGCGTGGGCATGTTCGGCGTGGGCGTGGGCATGCTCTACACGCCGCTGCTCGTGGACCGACTCCAGCTGGACTACCCGTCCGGCTACGCGGTGGCCAACATCCTGCGAGCGCTCACGGACAAGCGCCTGCTCAAGGCCTCCATCGCGAAGCTGGGCGGCGGCACCGGCCTGGGCATCCTGGCCGCGTGGCTCACGGAGAAGGCGGCCTCCATCGCCGCGCTGAGCGTGAGCAGCTCCACGGTGGGCGCCGGCATGGTGGTGGGCAGCCGCATCACCGTGCCCGCCATGCTGATGGGCCTCATCGGCTACGCGCTCACCCCGTATCTGCAGGGCATCGGGTGGCTGGGCCCGAATGACCCCTACCGGAAGATTGGCTTCCTGGTGTCGCTGGCGATGATCTGCGGCGCGGCGCTGGTGGACCTGGCGCTGCTCGCGGTGCAGGCGGTGGACCGCATCCGGGGCCGGGCGCAGGCGCCGGCCGACACCGAGCCCGCGTGGAAGAAGGTCAACGTGCCCCGGCTCATCGCCTGGGTGGTGGGCTGGGGCGCGGCCGTGGTGGTGGTGGCCACGCAGGTGCTGCACCAGCCCGCGGGCTTCATCCTCTTCGGGCTCGCGCTGTCGCTCCTGTTCGTGCTCATCAACGGCATCGCCTACGGCATCAGCGACAACAACCCCATCTCCAGCGCCTTCGTGATGTCGGTGCTGCTGATGTCGCTGCTGGGCCTGAAGGATCCGCTGGTGGGGCTGATGGCGTCCTCCATCCTGCTCATCTCCACGTCGGTGGGCTGCGACATGCAGCAGGACCGCTCCACCGGATGGCGCCTGGGCACCAACCGCGTGGTGCAGTTCCGCTACCAGGTGCTGGGCATCTTCATGGGCGCGGTGCTGTGCGTGGTGCTGGCGCGGGTGTTCATGGGCGCCTACCCCGTGCTGTCCGTGAACCAGCTGGACCACCCGGACGTGAAGGTGGCGCAGTGGAGCTCCGCGATGACGTACAAGTTCGTGGGCGCCATCCGCGACCTGGGCACGCTGTCCGCGCACAAGGTGACGGCGCTGCTCGTGGGCCTGGGCATCGGCTTCACGCTGGAGGTCATCCGCAAGGGGGTCCGCCGCAATCCCGCCTACCTGCGCTTCGTGCAGGGCTCGCGGACGGGGTTCGGCGTGGGCTGGGCCATGGACTCGCTGGTGCTGGCGAGCCCCTACGCGTACGCATTCGGCGGCTTCATCGCGCTGCCCGCGGCGCTCTGGTTCGGCGTGGGCGGCGTCCTCACGTCCGTCTTCAACACCGTCTCCAAGCGCTTCAAGCGCGAGCCCGCGCCCGGCGAAGCGGTGCTGCCCGAGGACATGAGCACCATGTCGCTGGTGGGCGGCGGCCTCATCGCGGGCGAGTCGCTCTTCTACCTCTTCGTGGGCCTCGCCGGCCTGGTGTCCCTGTTGGGCTGAAGCACCCTGCCCCGGCGCACGACTTGACTTTCCGTGCGCTCGGGAGCACTTGTTGTCGCGTGAGCCTCGTCATCACCACCACCGCGACCCAGACCACCACCGCTTCGGCGGGCGTGGGTTCGGTGCGCGTGTCGGTGGCCTGACGAGCGCACGGTTTCCCGCCCCGCCGAAGTCCGGCCGGGGCGACCGTGCAACCTCACACGCCCCGTGTCCGGCCCCGGCTGCTTCATCCCGACCGACACACGGAGACGACCATGCTTGATGAACACGACCACCGCGCGCTGGGCCAGCGTCTGGACCTCTTCCACCTGCAGGAGGAGGCGCCGGGCATGGTGTTCTGGCACCCGCGCGGACTGATGCTGTACCGCCTCCTGGAGGACCACGTCCGCGCCCGCATGCGCGAAGAGGGCTACCGAGAAGTCCGTACGCCGCAGCTGTGCTCCCAGCCGCTGTGGGAGCAGAGCGGCCACTGGGAGAACTTCCGCGAGAACATGTTCTGCATGGAGGAAGGCGACCGGCACCTGGCGTTGAAGCCGGTGAGCTGCCCTGGCCACATCCAACTGGTGCAGCGCATGGCGCCCAGCCACCGCGACCTGCCCCTGCGGCTGGGGGAGTTCGGGCTGGTGCACCGCAGCGAGCCCAGCGGCGCGCTGCACGGGCTGTTCCGCCTGCGGCAGTTCACGCAGGACGACGGCCACATCTTCTGCGCGGCGGAGCAGGTGGAGGCGGAGGTGGTCCGCTTCGTGCGGTCGCTCAAGGCGTTCTACGCGGGCTTCGGCTTCGACGACGTGCAGGTGGCCTTCTCCAGCCGTCCGGCGATGCGGGCCGGCAGTGACGTGCTGTGGGACCAGGCGGAGGCGTGGCTCCAGTCCGCGGCGAAGCAGGCGGGTCTGGTGTACGAGGACCAGCCGGGCCAGGGTGCCTTCTACGGGCCCAAGTTGGAGTTCGTGCTGAAGGACCGACTGGGCCGGGCCTGGCAGTGCGGGACGATCCAGCTGGACCTGGTGTTGCCGGAGCGCTTCGACCTGCACTACGTCGGCGCGTCCGGAGAGCGCCTGCGCCCGGTGATGCTTCACCGCGCGCTGTTCGGCAGCCTGGAGCGCTTCATCGGCATGTTGCTGGAGCACCATGGGGGCGCGCTGCCCGCGTGGCTCGCGCCGGAGCAGGTGGTGGTGGCCTCCGTGGGAGCGGGGGCCGCCGCGTACGCGGAGGCGCTGGCGGCGCGGCTGCGGCTGGCCGGCTGCCGGGCGCGAGCGGACGTGCGGGACGAGTCCCTATCGAAGAAGGTCCTGGGCTCGCACGAGGACGGAGTGCCGTTCCTGGCGGTGGTGGGAGGCCGGGAGGTGGAGTCGAAGGGAGTCCGCCTGCGGCAGCGCGACGGCTCGCAGCGCGACCTGCCCTGGGATGACGCCGTGGGCTGGCTGTCAGCCGCGTGCCAGCCAGCCGTGGCGGGCTGAGCGTCCGGACAAGAGACACCGGCCCGGTGCTCCGTTCGCGTTTGCGAAAGGAGCGCCGGGCCCTCTCCTTGGAGCTTCAGGAGTAGAGGCTCAGGTATTCCAGCGGCTCGCCGGGCCGCAGCAGCGTGAGCGGCTCGGAGGCGACGTCGTCCAGGCGCAGGAGGCCCACCGCGTGCTGCTCGGCGTCCACGACGACCAGCCGGCTCACGTGGTGCTCTTCCATCAGGCGCTCACCGGCCTCCAGCGGTGCATCCTCCGGACAGGTGACGAGCGGCGCGGACATCGCCTCGCGCACGGTGGTGACATCGGGGTCGTGCCCATGGACGGTGGAGCACAGGGAGAGCTCCGAGTCGGTGAGCAGGCCCACCAGCCGGCCCCGATCCACGACAGGCAACGCGCCCAGGCTGGAAGACTCCAGCCGCTCGGCGGCGGAGCGCAGACATTCATCCGCGTCGATGGTCTTCACGTCCCGGGTCATCAGTTCCGAAATCCGCATCGTCAGGCCTCCTCTGGTGACGGGCGCGACGCCCCGGGGAAGTACAACTGGCGCACCGCTCCCTTCGCCGCATGCGTGAAGGCCCGCCGGGACGCGAGGCATGCCTCCGGGGAGACAAGGCCCTGCCTGCCTCCCTGGTATAGGGTGCGACGCAAAGGCCGACGGTGCATCCAAGGCCGTGCTCCGGGCTTCAGGGCCCGAAACGTGGAGGAGGACCCATGGCGGACAAGCTCAATCTTTCCAACGAAGAGTGGCGCAAGCGCCTCACCCCCGAGGAGTTCCAGGTGCTGCGTCAGCACGGCACCGAGTACCCGGGAACGGGCTGCTTCCTCGGCACCAAGACGCCGGGCACCTACGTGTGCGCGGGCTGCAACAACCCGCTGTTCAAGTCCGGCACGAAGTTCGAGTCCGGCACCGGTTGGCCGTCCTTCACCCAGACCCTGTCGGAGGACTCCGTGACGGAGATCCGCGACGTGTCGCACGGAATGATCCGCACCGAGGTCCGCTGCGCGCGCTGCGACGGCCACCTGGGCCACGTCTTCCCGGACGGCCCGCCGCCCACGGGGCTGCGCTACTGCATGAACTCCGTGGCGATGAAGCACATCCCCGAAGGCAGCCCCATCGAACTGGTCCGGGCCTGAGCCGTCACCCAGGAGTTCGCTGCCCCATCCGGAGCCAGGCCCGCCGTAAGAAGGCGGGCAAGGACAACCGACGCTCACGAAGCAGGAAGCCCCAGGGAATGGGCAAGGAAGCGCCAGAGGCGCACCGCCCATCGGCCCAGGGGGTTCCGAGCGCGCTCAAGCGATTCACCCTCATCGCACACCGCCCCGCGGGTTTGTCCGCGGGAGTCGGCCCCCAGAGCGGATGGAACGCTCAGCACCCCACTGTCCGACGCCACGGGAAGGGCCTGCCCATGGGAGCCAGCGGCAACTCCGAGCAGCCCGGTCTCCTCAGCCGCCGGCGCGATGCACTCGGGTTCACACGCACCAACGAAAGAGCGTGCCTCTCGCGCATCGATCTGCACGGTGGCGCAGCCGGAGTCGGCGGGGCCACGCGACTCAACGCAGGAAGGTGCCACAGGAGCCTCACCCTGCTCGGGGACTGACACCGGAGCTCCTGTGCCGCCCGTCTCAAGACAGGCATCGTCCGACGCGGTCGCTGAGGAAGGGGCCTCGGGGAGGCATTCCTGGGCGTCAGAGGCCTCGGGAGATACATGCACCTGAGATCGCGGGGCGAACTGGTCGAGTACCCGCGCATCACACGCCTTCAGCAACACCGGCAGCTGGTGCTGAAGCGTCTGCATGTCGCGCTCGTTCAGGGCATGCATCGCGCACCGGGCCCACTGTCCCAGGGCTTCGCCACCCATGAAAGGCAGCAACCGCGCCGCAATGCCTCTGAAGGCCCGTTGTAGCGACTGGATGAGGAGCAGGTGCCCGGGACGTACAGCCACCTGGGCCGCCAGCCGCAACAACTCGAACTCCAGCTGGGCGCAGCGCTCTCCGGGGTACCAGCGCGCCGCATCCAAGAGCGCGTAACAGACGGACGTCAACTGGTCCACCTCCGACTCGGAGGCCTTCGCGCAGCAGTCGGCCAAGAGCTCCACCAGCACCTGACGCTTGAGGCTGAAGAAGCCCTCCAGCAGCCGCCGGCACTCCTCGGAGCGCGCGTCATGCAACGCCAGGCCCAGGTTCTCCAGCGTCAGCGCCTCGTCCAGCGCCACCACACGCGCCTGGCGCCCGGAGCGCAGCACCACCAGTCCCCTCGCGGCCAGCTGTCGCAAGGCCTCACGCACCGTGCCCCGGCTCACCCCATACCAGCGAGCCATCATCCGCTCCGAGGCCAACCGCCCGTTCCCAGGCAGTCGCCGCAGCAAGATGTCCTGCTCGATCTGCGCCTCCACGTACGCCACCAGCCCCACCCGCACCATCTGAATCCCCTCCCCGCCCATGCTTCGCCCATCCAACCAGACGGGTCTGACATTGGCGGCGAGGGCCCACTGTCCTCGGCACTCGCCAGGGCAGCGCGGCCCCGGGAGCCGGGCGCCGCGAACTGGTCCGACTGTCGGACCAGTTCGCGGACATCGCGCCCGGCAGAGGGACCCTGTCCGTGAGTGGCCCTGCCTGTCCATCCGCGCCAGCACCCGATGGCCTCTTGATGCAGGACGCGTCTCCCCTTCCTCTGTGAGGATGGGAGACCATGCGACGACCTCCGGCCGGACTCCGGGTACTGCTCATCTCGCTCCTGTTGGGAGGTGTTTCTCAGGGGGCTTCCCCCTCGAAGGCCACGCCGGCCGCGCAGCCTTCAGTGACGTGGCTCTACCAGGACCGGCTGGTCTCGCCCTGGGAGGACCTGACGTGGGCGGGCGCGCACGCGATGGGCGCCACTGTCCCAGGGGCCTCGGGCAGCCACGCCATCTCCGTGACGCTGGGGCCGTGGGAGGCGCTGTATTTCGGGCACCCGGGCTTCGACGTGGCACCGGAGGACACGCTGGTGCTGAAGGTGCACGGCGGGAAGGACGGTGCGAACGCGGCGGTGCGCGCGCGCGTCGTCATTGGTTCCGAGCAGCCCGTGGGCGTGCCCCTGGGCTCCACCTGCGTGGGTGGCGCCATCCCCGCCAGCAAGTGGACGACGTGCCGAGTGCCCATGGCGAAGCTGCTGCCCGAAGGCCGCACGCGCATCACCGGCCTGTGGCTCCAGGAGGACAGCGGCAGGACGCTGCCGCCTCTCTTCTTCGATGACATCGGTATCGAACAGGGGCCGCGGCCGGTGGCCATCACGTTGGAGACGCCTGCCGTCTTCCTGGCTCCGGGCGCCACGCATGCCTTCCGCGCCACGGTGACGAACAGCAAGGACCCGGCGGTGACGTGGAGCGTCGAGCCCGGCAACGAGCGGGGCACCATCAACGCGACCGGCGTCTACACCGCGCCCCGCAAGCCGGGCACGTACCGGGTGATGGCTCGCAGCAAGGCGGATCCGAGCCAGGTGGCCGAGGCCAGCGTGGTGGTGGGCGCATCCCTTGCCGCGGGCGGGCACCCGGGGCAGAGCGGCAAGTGGGTGTCGGGCTACTACACGGGCTGGAACGCGGACGACTATCCGCCAGAGAAGGTGGACTTCAGCGCGCTCACTCACATCCTCGTGGGCCGCGTCACACCGAAGGCGGATGGCACGCTGAGCACGAAGTTCGACAACGACTGGGGGCCGGAGATTGCCCGCACGTTGTCGAAGCGCGCGCACGCTGCTGGACGCAAGGCTCTCATCATGGTGGGCGGCTCCGGTGAGCACGACGGCTGGGTGGGCGCGGCGTCCGACGCGAACCGCGCGAAGTTCGTCCGCTCGCTGCTCAAGGCCATGGATGACTTCGGCTACGACGGGTTGGACCTGGACTGGGAGCCCGTGGAGAAGGAGGACCGGCCCAAGCTGCTGGCCCTGGTGAAGGCGCTGCGCGAGGCGCGGCCGAAGATGCTCCTCACCTTCCCCCTCCACTGGATCAACACCAACTTCCCCGCGGACGCCGATCCCTGGTTCTCGGAGCTGGCGACGTACTTCGACCAGATGAACCTGATGTCCTACGAGATGATTGGCGCGTGGGACGGATGGAAGTCCTGGCACACGTCCGCGCTCCGGGGTGAACAGGGGCTGCACCCCACGTCCATCGCGTCCAGCCTGGAGCTGTGGGTGAAGGCGGGCATCCCCAAGGCGAAGCTGGGCATCGGCATCCCCTTCTACGGCCTCGCGTGGCGCCACATCACCGGCCCCTACCAGCCGTTCACGAACTGGTCCGACTACGTGGGCGGGGACAACTCGTTCACCTACAAGAAGATCCTCCGCTACTCGAAGCAGGGGAAGTACCAGTGGGACGAGAAGGCCCAGGCCAGCTACGTGACGTTCGCTCCGGACAAGCTCGTGGAGGACGGCTCGGTGACGTGGATCTCCTACGACAGCCCGCAGGCCATCGCCGCCAAGGGCGCATTCGTGAAGCAGGAGGGCTACGGCGGCACCATCATCTGGACGCTCAACCAGGGTTGCACCGATCCACAGACCGGTGCCAACCCGTTGCTGGACGCCGTGCGGGACGCCTTCCTGCGCTGACGCTGGAGCGCGTCAGCCCAGGGTGACGCGGGCGTTGCGGAACATGCGCATCCAGGGGCCGTCCTCGCCCCACTCCGCCGGGTGCCAGGAGTGCTGCACGGTGCGGTGCACGCGCTCCGGGTGCGGCATGGTGATGGTGAAGCGCCCGTCCTTCGTGGTGAGCCCCGCGATGCCGTGCGGCGAGCCGTTGGGGTTGGCCGGGTACTTCGCCGCCACCTGGCCCCGGTTGTCCACCCAGCGCGTCGTCACCAGCCCGGAGGCGTTGAAGCGCGCGGCGGCCTCCGCAGTGGGGAACTCCGCCCGCCCCTCGCCGTGCGATACGACGATGAGCATGCGGCTGCCCTCCATGCCCTTGTAGAAGAGGGACGGCGACGGGGAGATCTCCACCGTGCCCAGGCGGGCCTCGAACTGCTCGGACGCGTTGCGCACGAAGCGCGGCCATCCGTCCGCGCCGGGGATGAGCTCACGCAGCTGCGCGAACATCTGGCAGCCGTTGCACGCCCCCAGGCCGAAGCTGTCCGGCCGCGCGAAGAACTCCGCGAAGGCGTCCCGCGTGCGTGAATTGAAGAGGATGGACTTGGCCCACCCGCCACCCGCGCCCAGCACGTCGCCGTAGCTGAAGCCGCCGCACGCCATCACGCCGTGGAAGTCCTTCAGCGACACGCGGCCCGACAACAGGTCGCTCATGTGCACGTCCACCGCGGTGAAGCCCGCGCGGGTGAACGCCGCCGCCATCTCCTGCTGGCTGTTGACACCCTGCTCGCGCAACACCGCCACGCGGGGCCGGGCCCCCTTCGCGATGTACGGCGCCGCCACGTCCACCTTCGGATCGAACGTCAGCACCGGCGACAGCCCCGGATCCTGCGCGTCGCATTTGGCGGCGTACTCCTCCTCCGCGCAGGTGGGGTTGTCGCGCAGCTTCTGGATTTCGTAGCTCACGCGGGACCAGGTGCGCTTGAGCGCCACCGTCTCCTCCGCGAGCAGCTCCCGGCCGCCGTGCCGCACACGCACCACCTGCGCGGGCGTGGGCCGGCCCAGCTCGTGGACGTGCGCGCCCAGGCCGTGGCGGGCGAGGACCTCCCGCACGCGCGCCACGTCGGCCGCGCGCACCTGCACCACCGCGCCCAGCTCCTCGTTGAAGAGGGCAGCCACGGCGTCAGCGCCCAGCGGGGACAGGTCCACGTCCAGGCCGCAGTGGCCCGCGAAGGCCATCTCCGCGAGCGTGGCCCACAGGCCGCCGTCGGAGCGGTCGTGGTACGCGAGCAGCACGCCCGCCGCGTGGAGTTCCTGCACCGCGCTGAAGAAGCCCTTCAGCGCCGCCGGATCGTCCACGTCCGGGCACTCCGGGCCCACCTGCTGCTGCACCTGCGCCAGCACGGAGGCCGCCAGCCGCTGCCGGCCCTTCGCCACGTCCAGCAGCAACAGGCGCGTGTCCCCGGCCACGTCCACCGGCTGCGGCGTCAGCGTGACGCGCGCGTCCAGCACCGGCGCGAACGCGGTGATGATGAGCGACAGGGGCGCCGTCACCGCCTTCTTCTGGCCATCCTCCTGCCACTGCGTGCGCATGGACATGGAGTCCTTGCCCACCGGGATGGCGATGCCCAGCGCGGGGCACAGCTCCATGCCCACCGCGTGCACCGCCGCGTAGAGGTTCGCGTCCTCACCCGGGCTGCCCGCCGCCGCCATCCAGTTCGCGGACAGCTTCACGTCCGACAGCTTCGCGATGCGCGCCGCCGCCAGGTTGGTGAGCGCCTCGCCCACCGCCATGCGCGCGGAGGCCGCCGCGTCCACCAGCGCCACCGGTGTGCGCTCGCCCAGCGCCATCGCCTCGCCCGTGTCGGACATCAGCGAGGACACCGTCACCGCGCAGTCCGCCACCGGCACCTGCCACGGGCCCACCATCTGGTCGCGCGCGGTGTGGCCGCCCACGGTGCGGTCGCCAATGGTGATGAGGAACGACTTGTCCGCCACCGTCGGGTGCGACAGCACCGCGTGCGCCACGGCCTTCAGGTCCGACGGGGCGCTCAGCGGGGCGTGCTTCAGGGGGCGCGACACGCCCTCGCGGTGCATGCGCGGCGCCTTGCCGAAGAGGACGTCCATGGGCAGCGCGATGGGGGTCTCCCCCAGCGTCCGGTCCGTGAGCGTGAGGACCTGCTCCGCGGTGGCCTCGCCCAGGACGGCGAAGGGGGCGCGCTCGCGCTCGCACAGCGCGGCGAAGCGCGGCAGGTCCTCCGGCGCCACGCCCAGCACGTAGCGCTCCTGCGCCTCGTTGCACCAGATTTCGACGGGGGACATGCCCGGCTCGTCGTTGGGCACCTCGCGCAGCTCCAGCCGGCCGCCCAGCTCGTTGTCGTGCGCCAGCTCCGGCAGCGCGTTGGACAGACCGCCCGCGCCCACGTCGTGGATGGAGCGCACGGGGTTCCGGTCGCCCAGCATCCAGCACTGGTCGATGACCTCCTGGCAGCGGCGCTCCATCTCCGCGTTGTCACGCTGCACGGAGGCGAAGTCCAAATCCGCCGCGCTCGCGCCCTGCGCCATGGACGACGCCGCGCCGCCGCCCAGGCCAATGAGCATCGCCGGGCCGCCCAGCACGATGAGCTTGTCGCCCGCGCGCAGCGGGGCCTTCTTCACGTGGTCCGCGCGGATGTTGCCCAGGCCGCCCGCCAGCATGATGGGCTTGTGGTAGCCGCGCACCTCCACGCCGTCGGGCGTGGGCACCTGCTGCTCGAAGCTGCGGAAGTAGCCGGTGAGGTTGGGCCGGCCGAACTCGTTGTTGAACGCCGCGCCGCCCAGCGGACCGTCCACCATGATGTCCAGCGCGGACACGATGCGGTCCGGCTTGCCGTAGGGTGCCTCCCACGGGCGCGCGAAGTCCGGCAGGCGCAGGTGGCTGACGGAGAAGCCCGTGAGCCCCGCCTTCGGCTTCGCCCCGCGCCCGGTGGCGCCCTCGTCGCGGATTTCACCGCCCGCGCCCGTGGCCGCGCCCGGGTACGGGGAGATGGCGGTGGGATGGTTGTGCGTCTCCACCTTCATCATGATGTGGGCCGGCTCGCGCACGGTGCCCCACTCGCGCGCCTCGCCCTGCGGGAAGAAGCGCTCCACCTCGAAGCCCTCGATGACGGCGGCGTTGTCCTTGTACGCGGACAGCACGCCGCCCGGGCTCTGGGCGAAGGTGTTCTTGATGGCCTGGAACAGCGAGCGCTCGCGCGGCTTGCCATCCACCGTCCACGACGCGTTGAAGATTTTATGGCGGCAGTGCTCGCTGTTGGCCTGCGCGAACATCATCAACTCGACGTCGGTGGGGTTGCGCTTCAGCTCCGTGAAGCGCTCCACCAGGTAGTCGATTTCGTCCTCCGCCAGCGCCAGGCCCAGCTCGCCGTTGGCGCGCACCAGGGCCGCGCGGCCCCCGCCCAGCACATCCACGCGCGTGAGCGGCCGGGGAGCGTCCGTGCGGAAGAGGACCTCCGCGTCCTCCAGCCGGGGCAGCACCGCCTGCGTCATGCGGTCATGCAGCACCGCCTGCACGCCTTCCGCCTCGTTGGCGTCCAGCGGCCGGCCGCCGGGGCCGGTGAGGAAGAACGCGATGCCGCGCTCCATGCGGCGCACCTGCGTAAGGCCGCAGTGGTGCGCGATGTCCGTTGCCTTGGAGGCCCAGGGCGACACCGTGCCGGGACGCGGCACCACCAGGAGCAGCGTGCCGGTGCGCTCGCGCTTCGCCGTGTGGGGGCCGTACTCCAGCAGGCGCCCCAGCCGCTCCGCCTCGTCCTGCGTCAGCGGCGCGGACGCGTCCACGAAGTGCACGAACTCCGAGTAGAGGGTGGCCACCGTCGGCACCCGCTCCCGGCAACGGACGAGCAGCTTGGCGAGCCTGAATTCGGAGAGGGCCGGAGCCCCGCGCAGCGTGAGCATGAAGGTCCTTGCGAACGGGTGACGGGAGGTAACAGCGGGGCCGTCCTTATCACCGCGCCCCGCGTCACAACGGCCGGAGTTCATGCCCGGACGCCCGCACAGCACCCAGGTGGGTAAACCGCCGCCGACGTGTGCCCCCCTCCGTCCCCGGCCTCCCTCTCAACACTCCCAGTCATTCAAGAATTCACCTGACAATCAGGGCTCCATGCTTTGCTCGCCAGGCTTCAAATTCTCGTTTTGTCACACTGGGGGCATCTTCATGACGCGCAAGACACGCTGGCTCCTCGCCGGCCTGACGTTCACGCTGTCCGCCTGTGGCGCGGAAGGTCCCGACGCGGACGTGCCGGCCGCTCCGGCCGAGGCCCGCCCGGGCGACCTGAAGGCGGCGCTGGGCGCGTTGCCTGGCGCGCAGGTGCTGGGAGTGCACGAGGACGGCGTTCCCGGGTTCCTCCAGGGCGAGCTGGGGAGCGCGGGCCGGCCCATCCCCGGTGCCAGCGCCTGGCAGGCGCACGCGCTCGTGGAGCCCACCCTGCTGCGCGTGCTGCCCGCCTTCCGGCTGACGGCGAAGGACGTGGTGCCCCAGCGCATCCAGCGGGATGAGCTGGGCCACACGCACCTGCGCTATGGGCAGACGAAGGACGGCCTGCCGGTGGTGAACGAGGAGCTCATCCTCCACCTGGATGCGCAGGGCCGGGTCTACGCGGTGAACAGCAGCGCGCGCGACGGCGAGCCCGTACCCGCCCCCGCCCGCATCAGTCCCGAGGCCGCGAGCGAGGCGGCGCTGGCGGCGTCCGCGGGCGGCATCGCGGAGTCGGTCCGGGAGGTGTTCGTCCGCCCGGCGCCGGAAGCGGCCCTGGTCCGCGCCTTCGAGGTGGTGGTGTCCGGCCGGCACGAGGACGGCCTGCCGCTGCGCGACCGCGTCTACGTGAGCGCGGCGGACGGCCACGAGGTGCTGCGCACGCCGGAAATCCATACCGCGCGCAACCGCAAGGTCTGCTCGGTGGGCGGCGCGACCAACGGCTGGTGCCGGCTGGAGGGCCAGTTGCCCACGGGCGACACGGGCATCGACAAGACGTACGACAACCTGGGCCTCTTCTACGATTGCTTCCAGCAGAACTTCGGCCGCGACTCGTACAACAACGCGGGAGGCCAGCTGCTGGCGCGGGTGCACTACGGCACCAACTACGCGAACGCGTACTTCGATGGCACGGCCCTGGTGTGCGGCGACGGCAGCCTGCCCCAGTTCGGGCCGCCGTGCGGGGACCCGGACATCGTCGTGCACGAGTACACGCACGCCGTCACGGACAGCACGTCCGACCTCATCTACAGCGGCCAGTCCGGCGCGCTGAACGAGTCCCTGTCGGACATCTTCGCCGCCACCTGTACCAGCTGGGCCACCGGCACCTGGAGCACCGCCGCGTCCGTCTGGCAGCTGGGTGAGACGGCCTGGACGCCGAGCACGCCCGGGGATGCGCTGCGCTACATGAACGACCCCGCGCTGGATGGCGCGTCCCTGGACTGGGCCCCGGACGTGACGGGCACCACGGACGTCCACTACGGCTCCGGCGTGCCCAACCTGGCGTTCAAGCTGCTGTCCACCGGCGGCGTGCACCCGCGCGGCAAGTCGACCGTGAACGTGCCGGCCATCGGCGTGCAGGCCGCGGCCAAGATTTTCTATTACGCCAACGCCAACCTCTTCACCTCCAGCACCACGCTGGCCGCGGCGAAGACGGCGACGCGGCAGGCGGCGGCCATCCTGGGCTACCCCACCGCCACCCAGAACGCGGTGGACGCGGCGTGGGAAGCGGTGGGCGTGGGCGTGGCGACGCCGCCTCCCACCTGCACCCTGCTGCCCAACAACACCACGGTGTCGCTGCTCTCCGGCGCGGCCGGGTCGCAGCAGTACTTCTGCTTCGACGTGCCGGCGAACACGGCCTCCACGGTGTCCACCACCAGCGGCACCGGGGACGTGGACCTCTACACGCGCTTTGGCGCCGCGCCCACGACGACCGCGTACAACTGCCGCCCCTACCTGGGAGGCAACAGCGAGACGTGCAACCTGGGCGCGCAGGCCACCGCTGGCCGCCAGTGGATTCTGCTCCGGGGCTTCAGCGCCTACAGCGGCGTGAGCCTGTCCGTGCACTACTGACGCACCCGGCTGCCTGCCCTGCGCCGCGCGTACCCGCGGTGAGGGTGGGCACCAGGGGGCTGGCCTCCTCCGGGGCCCTGGGCGAAGAATGCGCGCCCGGGGCCGCTTCGGGCCCCCGGCAAGGGCAGAGGGCCATGAGGGACGAGCGCGTCATCTTCAGCAGCAGCGTGGACAGCCTGTATCGCAAGGCACTGGCGCCCTCCCTGACGCCCGAGCTGGTGGACCGGCTGCGCGCCCGGGGGATGAACCTCCACGCCCCGCTGCTCGCCGCCTACCCGTTCGCCGTCTGGGTGGACTGCCTGGAGGACACGGCCCGCACGCTCCACCCGGATCAGCCGGTGGAGCAGGGCCGGCGCCTCCTGGGCCGGCGCATGGTGGAGGGCTACGCGCAGACGCTGGTGGGCGGCGCCGTCCTCACGCTGGCCCGCGTGGTGGGGCCCATGCGCTCGCTGGAGCGGATGCAGCACAACTTCCGCAGCGGCAACAACTACACGGAGACGCGCCTCACCGTGCTGGGCCCGTCCCAGGCGGACCTCTGGTTCAACGAGCCGCAGGCGCTGGAGGGCTTCGTGGACGGCGTGCTGGAAGAAGGGATGTTGCGCGTCGGCATGCAGAAGTTCACCCTGCACCGCACCCGTCACTCGCCCGAGTCCGCCACCTACCACCTGGAGTGGAGCGACCGCGCTTCCTGAGCCTCAAAGCCCGCCCCCATGGCCTCCATCCTTTCGACGCTGCCCGCCCTCTACCAGGACCTCTTCCCGGCCTTCTTCCAGAAGGACGCGCCCACGGAGACGAAGGCCACCTGCTCCAACTGCGCCATGAGCCGCGCCTCCGCGCGGGCCACGGTGGAGTCGGTGGACGGGGCGGAGCACCTGTTCCGGCCGGACACGAAGTGCTGCACGTACCAGCCCCGGCTGCCCAACTACCTCGTGGGCGCGCTCCTGTCGGATGACTCGCCGCAGATGGCGGAGGGGCGCCGGCGCATCGAGGCGAAGATTGACAGCCGCATCGGCGTGAGCCCGCAGTGGGTGAAGCCGCCGGCGAAGTTCAACCACCTGTACAAGAACGCGCACCAGTTCTTCGGCCGGGCGTCGTCGCTGCGCTGCCCGTACTACGCGCTGGAGTCCGGCGGCTGCACCATCTGGGCGTACCGCGAGTCGGTCTGCTCCACGTTCTTCTGCAAGTACGTGGCGGGCAAGGACGGCCAGCGCTTCTGGATGTCGCTCAAGACGTACCTGACGCTGGCGGAGTTCCAGCTGTCGCGCCACGCGCTGCTCCAGCTCATGCCGGAGTTCCTCCTGGACGGGCGCGACAAGGCGGAGGTGGCCACCGCCCCCTTGTCCGTGGAGGACCTGGACGACGCGGCGCCCCCGGCGAAGGTGTACGCCGCGCTCTGGAAGGGGTACGCCGGGATGGAGAAGGACTTCTACCGCGCGTGCTTCGACGCGGTGAAGGCCGTGGACCGGGACGGGCTGGAGCGGATGCTGGGGCTGGACGGCACCATCGAGCAGAAGGTGCTGGAGAAGCTCTACACGCAGGCCACCGCGCCCACGCTGCCGCGCGTGCTGCGCTTCAACCCGGACGCGACGGTGAAGTGGCTGCCGGACGGCAGCGTCGCGCTGGGCTCGTACAGCGAATACGACGCGGTGGCGCTGCCCGGCGAGGCCTACGCGCTGCTGGTGGAGTTCACCGGCCAGAAGCCCGTGGAGGCCGTGCGCCAGCACCTGCGCGACCACAAGCAGGCGGACCTGGATCCGGACATCCTCCTGGAGCTGCACCGGCACCGCATCCTCGTCGAGCCCTGAGCGCCGTCAGAGCTGGCCCGCGAAGGCGCCCACGTCGCGCAGCCAGCGAGCGATCTTCTGGGTGCGCTCCCACGCGGGCTCGGAGGCGACCAGGTGCTCCGCCAGCCACGCGCTGAAGGCCGGGTCGCCCGCGCGCAGCCACGCGGAGGACTCGGCCAGCTCTCCGGCGGCGGCCTCCCACGCGCGGCGCACGGCGCTGGAGACCGCCATCAGCTCCGCGATGCAGCGGGTGAACACCTCCATGCCCACGGTGACTTCGTTGGCGCAGTCACCGCAGGACAGGGCCAGCGCGCGCAGGTGGCCCAGGTCCTTGAGCAGCCCCTGCTCCAGCGCGGCGGCGGTGCCCAGCCGGGCCTGGGCGGCGCGCTGCAACAGCTCCACGTCCTCGCAGAGCTGGCGCCACGCCACGTCGTCGCCCATGGGGAAGTCCCCCCGGCGGCGCAGGCGCACGCCCACGGCCTGCCAGAGATTGCAGAAGACGAGCACCTCCTCCACGCTGCGGCGCACGTGCGGCGGGATGTGGTCCAGGAAGTCCACCACGCACGCTCGGGCCTCGCGGACGAAGGCGTCGCCTTTCGGCGTGGGGTCCACCACGCTTCGCGCCAGCTGGAGCACGCGCCAGGCCCACTGGAGGGCGCGCTCGGAGGTGGTGAAGAGGACCTCCAGACCGGTGCCCAGGGCGCCCGCGGCGTAGCTGGTGTCCGCGGTCGTCGGCGAGGGGATGGAGGGCAGGCCGGAGGCTTCGGCGCGCACGCCGCTCGTACGCGGAGACGGTGTCTCCCCGTCCTCGGTGTCGGTGCCGGGCCCGTGCGGTCCCGGCGCCGTGTGCTCCCGCCTCATGCGCGCTTCACCCTCTTTCGCCGGTGGAAGATGCGTCCTTCCGAATATCGCACGCCTCCTGTCGCCTCCAGACCTGGATGCGGGGACGTGCGATGCACCACAAGGCGCCCCTCCCTGAAGCCAGGAATGGGCGTCTTGGGATGTCCGGCACTGCGCAACCCCTACGCTCAGTGCAGGGTGGGGTTCTTCTTGAGTGCGCTGAGCCGCGCGTGCGTCTGCTTCTGCGACGGCAGGAGCTGCTGACGCACGAAGGTGCGCGCCTCGCCGTGGAGCTTGTCCACGTCCCGCGTGTAGTCCTTCAGGCCGTGGTCCTCGCCCTCCTCCAGCGCGTCGATGGCGCGCTTTTCGCCCAGCAGGTCCGCGCCGGCCTGGACGGCCTTGGCGAAGAGGCCCCACGGGCCGGAGCCCTTCGCGGGCTCACCTCCCAGCTTCTCGATGCGCTCCTTGAGCGCCTCCACGCGCTTCTCGTGGTCGTGGAGGCAGGCCTCCACCTCCGTCCGAGCGACCTCGGTCTCGATGTGCTTCGAGGCGAGCCGGTAGGTCTCCACGGCGGAGATTTCACCGCGCAGGAAGGAGTTCAGCGTCTCGAGTTCGGCGGCGGCATTGGCCATGACGTCATCTCCTGGGTTTCGGATGGATGGAAATCGTCTGGCGTAGAAGGTGGTGTCCCTTCCCGACGCGACAACAGGTGCACCTCCCCTTGCCTGCTGGGCAGGCGTCCGGAAGGGCGCCGCCGTGACGGCGGTCGTGGCAGACTCCCTGGTGGCATGTGGAACTGGGTTCACCAGCTGGCGGAGTGGGCGCGGGAGGACACGCCGTTCGCCGTCGTGACGGTGACGGAGTGCAAGGGCAGCACGCCCGCGCCCCCCGGCGCGAAGCTGCTGGTGCGCGCGGACGGCTCCTTCCACGGCACCATCGGCGGCGGCCACCTGGAGCAGCTGGTCCTCCAGGACGCCCGCGCCTGTCTGGCCCAAGGGGAGGCGCGCACGTTCCGCTATCCCCTGGGCGCGAAGCTGGGCCAGTGCTGTGGAGGGGTCGTGGACGTCTTCGTCGAGCCCGTCAACCACGGGCCCCAGTTGTACCTCTTTGGCGCCGGCCACGTGGGCCAGGCGCTGTGCCGCATCCTGGAGGGCACCCCGTTCCGCGTGCACCTGGTGGACGAGCGCGCCGAGTGGGTCCAGTCCCCACTGGTGCCCGCCTCCGTGGTCCGCCACGAGGAGCCCTGGGACGACTTCGCGTCGCGCGCGGCCTGGGATGACGCGCGCACCTACGTGGCGGTGATGACGCACCGGCACGACGTGGATCAGGACATCATCGCCTTCGCCATCCAGAAGCCGGCCCGTTACATCGGCCTCATCGGCAGCGATACGAAGTGGGCCCGCTTCCGGCAGCGGCTGGAGGCGAAGGGGATGCCCGCCCGGCAGGTGGGCCGCGTCCAGTGCCCCATGGGGCTGCCCATCGGTGGAAAGTCACCGCAGGAGGTGGCCGTGAGCATCGCCGCCGGGCTGCTCCAGCTCCACCATGGGCTGGCCCCGGGACTGGCCCAGGAGGCAGGCGCTCAGTCACAGCCCGCGCCCCTGCTATCCTCCGAGGAATGAGCACCCCCTTCGAGTTCCGGCTCAACGGACAGACCGTCCAGGTCGAAGACGCGTCGCCCAACACCACCCTGCTGGACCACCTGCGCGCGCGCGGCCTCACCGGCACGAAGCAGGGCTGCGCCGAGGGCGACTGCGGCGCGTGCACCGTGGCGATGGTGGACCAGGACGTGAACGGCCAGAAGACCCTGCGCGCGTTCAACAGCTGCATCGCGCTGCTCCCCATGGTGGCCGGCCGCGAGCTCGTCACCGTGGAGGGCGTGGGCAGCCGCAATGCGCCCCACCCCGTGCAGCAGGCGATGGTGAAGCACTACGGCTCGCAGTGCGGCTTCTGCACGCCGGGCTTCGTCGTCTCCATGGTGGAGGCCTACTGTCGCAAGGACGCGGGCTCGCCGGAGGCCATCGCGGATCAGCTCTGCGGCAACATCTGCCGCTGCACCGGCTACCGCCCCATCCGCGATGCGATGATGGACGCGCTCGCCACGCGCGACGCGAAGGGTGACGGCCCCGGCCTCCCCAGCGTCTCACTGGAGGGCCCGCCCTCCCCCACCCCGCCCCTGCGCTACGAGGCCCGCGACGGCCTGTTCCTGCGCCCCACCACCTGGGAGGACCTGCTCGCGCTGCGCGCCCTGCACCCGGAGGCGATGCTCGTGGCCGGCGCCACGGAGCTGGGCGTGGACATCACCAAGAAGTCCCGCCGCTATCCGTTCCTCATCTCCACCGAAGGCGTGGAGGCCCTGCGCGCCATCCGCCGCGAGGAGGACGGCTGGTACGTGGGCGGCGCCGCGTCGCTGGTGGACGTGGAGGACGCGCTGGGCCACGAGGTGCCGGAGCTGGCGAAGATGCTCAACGTCTTCGCCTCGCGGCAGATCCGCCACCGCGCCACGCTCGCGGGCAACCTGGTGACGGCGTCTCCCATTGGAGACACGGCGCCGGTGCTGCTGGCGCTGGACGCGCGGCTGGTGCTCGCGTCCGTGCGCGGCGAGCGGACGGTGGCGCTGCCGGACTTCTTCCTCGCGTACCGCAAGACGGCGCTCCAGCCGGACGAGGTGGTCCGCTTCGTCGTCATCCCCCACGCGCCGGGGAAGGACAGCGGGCTCACGCGCCACTCGGACAGCTTCAAGGTGTCCAAGCGCCGCGAGCTGGACATCAGCATCGTCGCCGCGGGCTTCTGCATCGAGACGGATTCGCTGGGGCTCGTGCGCACCGCGCGGCTGGGCTACGGCGGCGTCGCGGCCACCCCGGCGCGCGCGAAGCAGACGGAAGCCCTGCTCCTGGGCCACCCGTGGAACGCGGAGGCCGTGGCCCGCGTGCGCGCCACGCTGGAGCGCGAGTTCACGCCGCTCACCGACCTGCGCGGCAGCGCGGACTACCGGCGCGGGCTGGTGGTGTCGCTCCTGGAGAAGTTCGCGTCCGGCGCGCGCAGCCCCGTGCTGGACGGCCGCCCCCACTTCGCCCCGGGCGCTCCCGCGGTCACGGCGGAGGCGGGCCGCGAGCTGCGCCATGAGAGCGCGCTGGGCCACGTGACGGGCAGCGCGCAGTACGTGGACGACCTCGCGCAGCGCCGCCCCATGCTGACGGTGTGGCCGGTGCTGTCGCCGCACGCGCACGCACGCATCCTCCGCCGCGACGCCAGCGCCGCACAGAAGGTGCCCGGCGTGGTGAAGGTGCTGCTCGCGGAGGACATCCCGGGCATGAACGACACGGGCCCCATCCGCCACGACGAGCCGCTGCTCGCGAAGGACGAGGTCCTCTTCCACGGGCAGGTGGTGGCGCTCGTCGTGGGCGAGACGCCCGAGGCCTGCCGCGAGGGCGCCCGCCACGTGGCCGTGGACTACGAGCCCCTGCCCGCGGTGCTCACGCTGGACGAGGCCCTGAAGCAGCAGAGCTTCCATACCGACCCGCACGTCATCCGCCGGGGCGACGTGGACAGCGCGCTCGCGTCCAGCCCGAACCGGCTCGCGGGCGAACTCACCATGGGCGGCCAGGAGCACTTCTACCTGGAGACGCACGCGGCCTTCGCGGAGGTGGGCGAGGACGGCGACGTCACGGTGACGTCCTCCACGCAGCACCCGTCCGAGGTGCAGGCCATCATCTCCCACGTGCTGCACCTGCCCAGAAGCCGCGTGGTGGTGAAGGCCCCGCGCATGGGCGGCGGCTTCGGTGGCAAGGAGACGCAGGGCAACGCGCCCGCCGCGCTGGTGGCGCTGGCGGCGGTGCACACGGGCCGGCCGGTGAAGTGGATGCTGGACCGGGACGTGGACATGGTCGTCACCGGCAAGCGCCACCCGTTCCACGCGGCCTGGGAGGTGGGCTTCGACGCGACGGGCCGGCTGCTCGCGCTCAAGGCGGACCTCACGTCCAACGGCGGCTGGTCCCTGGACCTCTCCGAGTCCATCACCGACCGCGCCCTCTTCCACCTGGACAACGGCTACTACGTGCCGGCGGTGCGCTACTCCGGCCGCGTGGCGAAGACGCACCTGGTCTCCAACACCGCCTTCCGCGGCTTCGGCGGACCGCAGGGCATGCTGGTGATGGAGGACATCCTGGCCCGCATCGCGGCCGCGCTGGGCCTGGCGCCGGAGGCCGTGCGCCAGCGCAACCTCTACGACGGCGTGGGCGACACCAACACCACGCACTACGGCCAGGAGCTGGAGGACAACCGGCTGCCCAGGCTGTGGAATGACCTGCTGGAGTCGTCCGACTTCGCGAAGCGCCGCGCGCAGGTGGACGCCTTCAACGCGTCCAGCCCCCGCATCAAGCGCGGCCTCGCCATCACGCCCATGAAGTTCGGCATCTCCTTCACCGCCACCTTCCTCAACCAGGCGGGCGCGCTGGTGCACGTGTACCGCGACGGCTCCGTGCTGCTGTCGCACGGCGGCACGGAGATGGGCCAGGGCCTGCACACCAAGATTCAAGGCGTGGCCATGCGCGAGCTGGGCCTGCCGGCGGACAGGGTACGCGTGGCGCAGACGGCCACGGACAAGGTGCCCAACACGTCCGCGACGGCGGCCTCCAGCGGGTCGGACCTCAACGGCGCGGCGGTGCGCGAGGCCTGCATCCAGGTGCGCGAGCGGCTGGCCCCGGTGGCCGCGCGCATGCTGGTGCAGCTGCACGGCCAGGCGGTGTCTCCGGACGCGCTGGTGTTCGAGGACGGCCGCATCGCGGCGGCGTCGCGGCCGGACCAGGGGCTGCCCTTCGAGTCCGTGGTGGAGGAGGCCTACCGCGACCGCGTGGGCCTGTCCGTCACCGGCTACTACCGCACGCCGGGCATCGGCTACGACCGGAGCGTGGGGCGGGGCAAGCCGTTCCTCTACTTCGCCTACGGCGCGGCCGTGAGCGAGGTGGAGGTGGACGGCGACACGGGCATGAAGCGCGTGCTGCGCTCGGACCTGCTGGAGGACGTGGGCGACTCGCTCAACCCCGGCGTGGACCGGGGCCAGGTGGAGGGCGGCTTCGTGCAGGGCCTGGGCTGGCTCACCGGCGAGGAGCTGAAGTGGGACGCGACGGGGCGGCTGCTCACGCACTCCGCCAGCACCTACGCGGTGCCCGCGTTCAGCGACGCGCCCATCGACCTGCGCGTGACGCTCATGGAGCGCGCGGAGCAGAAGGGCGTCATCCACGGCAGCAAGGCCGTGGGCGAGCCGCCGCTGATGCTGGCCCTGTCCGTGCGCGAGGCGCTGCGCGACGCGGTGGCCGCCTTCGGAAGCCCGGGCGGCGACGTGGGGCTGCCCTCGCCCGCCACGCACGAGGCCCTGTTCCTCGCCATCCAGCGGCGCAAGGCGCGGGGCGCCGGGCTTCCAGTTCCGGACGAAGCGCGCGAAGTGGCGTGAGGGGGCGGATGGGTGCGGCAACATGCCACGGCATGCCCGCGCGGCCGGTGCGTTACAGGGGGGCACCTTCCAAGGATGACCCCCATGCGCTCCCTGCTCCGCTCCCGCCTCCTCCTCCCGCTGGCCCTCGTGGGCGCGCTCGGCTGTGGGGAGGATGAACCCCAGGACCCTCCCATGGTGACGGTGGAGATTCCCGTCGCCGCCCGCGTGGGCAGCGAGCCGTTCGCGTGCGGCAGGACGTACACGAACGTCGGGACGACGGGGACGACCTACGAGCCCATGGACTTCCGCGTGTACGTGCACGCCGTGCGGCTGGTGACGCGCGGGGGCGAGGAGGTGCCTGTCACGCTGACCGAGGACGGCACGTGGCAGCACTCGGGCGTGGTGCTGCTGGACTTCGCGAACAAGGACGGCCTGTGCACGCAGGGCACCGCGGGCATGAACGCGTCCATCAAGGGCACCGTGCCGCAGGGTGACTACACGGGCCTGCGCTTCACGCTGGGCGTGCCGGAGGACATGAACCACGCCGACCCCATGACGCTCGGAAATCCCATGGAGGACCCGAACCTGCACTGGAGCTGGCAGGGCGGCTTCCTCTTCACGCGCATCGAGGGCCGGGCGCAGGGCCAGCTTGAGCACGTCATGCACCTGGGCAGCACGGCCTGCGCGCCGCCGCCCGCGGGCCAGACGCAGGGCACCGCCGGGTGCGCGAACAACAACCGTCCGGAGTTCCAACTGGACGGCTTCGACGTGACGAAGAACAAGGTGGTGATGGACCTGGGCACCCTCTTCGCGGGCTCCAACCTGGACGTGAACACCCCCAACACGTCCGCGGGCTGCATGTCGTTCCCCGACGACGTGGACTGCGCGCCACTCTTCGAGCGCCTGGGATTGGCCTTCGGTGCCCAGGCGGCGAACCCGGCCGCGCAGGCCTTCATCCGGGCCGAGTAGGAGAGGACGTCCACCGTGGCACGACGACAGAGACAGACGTGGATGGCGCTCGCGACGGTGGCGCTGCTCGCCACGGGCTGCGCGGATCCATCCGGGCCCTCCGAGCAGCCCACGCCCTATGACTGGAAGCTGCCGGCGGGCTTCCCCGTCCCGCGCGTGCCCGAGGACAACCCCATGTCGGAGGCGAAGGTCCAGTTGGGCCGGCGCCTCTTCTATGACAAGCGCCTGTCGCTGAACGGCACGCAGTCCTGCGGTTCCTGCCACGAGCAGGCCCGGGCCTTCACGGACGGTCGCGTGCACGCGGTGGGCAGCACGGGGCAGACGCACCGCCGCAACGGGCAGGGGCTGGCGAACGTCGCGTACGCGACCAGCCTCACCTGGGCCAACTCCGCGCTCACCACGCTGGAGGCGCAAGCACGGGTGCCGCTGTTCGGAAGAGACCCGGTGGAGCTGGGGTTCGCGGATCAACAGGACATCTTGTTGGAGCGGCTGCGCGCCGACCCGGACCTGACGGCCCGCTTCGCGGAGGCGTTCCCGGGTGAGGCCACGCCGGTGTCGCTGGCCACGTTGACGCGGGCGCTGGCGGCGTTCGAGCGGTCGCTCATCTCCGGCACGTCGCCGTATGACCGCTATCTCTACGGCAAGGACGTGGACGCGCTGAGCCCCGCGGCGAAGCGGGGCCTGCAGCTGTTCCTGTCCGAGCGCATGGAGTGCGACCACTGCCACTCCGGCTTCAACTTCCAGGACGCGACCGTGCACGAGACGACGCCGGAGCCGGCGCTGCCGTATCACAACACGGGGCTCTACAACGAGGACGGCCGCGGCGCGTATCCCATCGGGGATACCGGCCTCTACGAAATCACGGTCCGGCCGGAGGACATGGGGCGCTTCCGCGCGCCGTCCCTGCGCAACGTGGCCGTCACCGCGCCGTACATGCACGACGGCAGCGTGGCGACGCTCTCCGACGTGCTGGACCACTACGCGGCGGGAGGCCGCGCGAGGGCGGCGAACGGAGGAAAGCCGAGCCCCCTGCAGAGCGCCTTCGTGCGCGGCTTCGAGCTGACGCCCGACGAGAAGGCGGACGTCATCGCGTTCCTGGAATCGCTCACGGACACCGCGTTCCTGAGCGACCCGCGCTTCGCGGATCCCGCCACCGTGCCGTGACGGAGCGCGCCCGCGCACGAGCCATGGACAGACATCCCCGCGTCCAGCAAGCCGCGAACTTTGCACCCTGACATCGGATTGCCATTGGCCTCGCATTGATTGCCATTGGCGCCATCGGTAGCCTCTCACTCCCCGTCACAGGAGAGGTGCCATGCGCCGTCTGCTTGCTGGAGTCTCCGCCGTCGCCGCGATGTCGCTGTCGTCCGCTGTCTGGGCCTCGGAGTCCCGAGCGCCTGAAGGCATCCAGTCGCTGGGCGCAGGTGATGCGGTCGCGGCCTGCTACGTGGACACGCCCGCTTGGGAGTACCTGCAACCCGGCTCCTGCTTCTCCATGGGCAGCGCGTACACGACGCAGGTCGTCTTCGGGGTGCAGGGGATTGATCAATCCGGGGGCCGCTACGTCGTGCAGTTCCTGGATGGGACCTGCCAGTCGACCGGGTACACCCTGGATGAGGGCAACATCTGCCTGCGCACCATCTCCCGCTACCAGACGCTGAGCCAGCGGGTGCAGGTCTACGACACGTGGACGGGACAGTGGTCGGGCGTCCTCACCGCGTATGCCTCCTACGAGGGGCTCGACTGAGCTCCGTGCAGCGGTGGGCGGTGCTGACGTGCATGGCCCTGCTGCTCGCAGGCTGTGCCTCGTCGCCGTCCCACGGGGGCACGTGGCGCTACGGAACACCGGCGTCGCGGCCCACATGGAGTCCCTGGGCGGGAGCTTCCCGGAAGGCTTCCGCGCAGGCTCCTGAAGACAGGGAATGGGCCTGCGACGGTCAGGCACCGCCGCCCGGCTGGCCCGACCTGGACCGCAGCGAGCAGCGCCTCGCGCCCTTTCTGTCCTGTGCCTCGCCTGCGGCCTTCGTGGCCATGCAGCGAGGGGTGGACATGCCCCGGCTGGTGGATGGCCTGGACGACTGGGATGCAGTCCGGCTGGGAGCCCTGGGCCCGCTGGACGCGAAGTCCTCCAGCATCCTTCAACGCAAGCGCGCGGCCTTCCTCGTCACGGCAGTCGAGCAGTACGGCCCGCCGCGCGCCGAGGTGTTCGCCCTCTTCATCCTCCACACCACCTTCGATGACGAGCTGCGCGAGCTGCTTCAGCACCTGGCCCGCGACAAGCAGTTGGGCGAGACGCTGGGCGCCATGCCCGTCGCGCGCGAGGAACTGCTGCGCCGTGGCTTGAAGGTCGCGGCGTATCCGGAGCGCGAGGAGCGGGCCGGCGACGTGCTGCGGGGGCTGGGCCGCGCGGGGCGGGATGCGCTCTCCAGTACCGAGGTGAGCGCGGGCGCCCACTACGTGGACTTCACGAAGAAGCGGGCCCCAATTGCCTCCGCCGTATCAGGAAGCGCTCGACGCGGTGGAGCGGGCCCTGATGGCGGGGCACTACTCGCCGGGCAATGTGGTGCTGGGCGGCTTTGATCATCTGACGTTCGGCGTCCCGATGGGCTTCTTCCATCTGCTCGCCGGAACGGCGCAGGGCGCGGCGTCGCTGACGAAGGGCCGGTACGAACAGGCCACGCGAGAGCTGGTACCGGCCGCGCTCATGGTGGCGCTGTACGCCGGAGGCAAAGGCGCGCGGGCCCTTCGCGAACGGCCCGCCTTCGACGTGGAGGCCCTCAAGGCGGCGGTGGAGCGTCTCGAAGATCAGCTCGGCGTGAATGCCACGCGAGAACTGTTGCGCCAGCTCCGCGCGAGCCGGGAAGGAGCCCTCCTCGCGGCCGAGTGGGGAGAAGCAGGAGCACTGGCGCTCTACGAAGCGCGAGGCAACGCGGCGAAGGCACAGGCCCTGCTGGCGGAGGCAAGCCGTGACCGCCCGGGCGCCGGAAGAAATGGAGGCACCGCCGCGCTATCGAAGGACTTCGCGGGAGTGCCACCGGAGGTCCTGGAGGCGCGGCTCGCACAGGTGGAGTGGGAAGCCACGGGTCCACGTCTGCCCCGCGAGGTGTCCTTCCTCAAGGAACATCCGCCGGAACGGGATGCGCCGCCGGGAGCCGAAAGCCACCCACTCTGGACCGAGTACGTGAGCTACCGGGAGGCCCGGCTCGCGGAACTGGAACAGGGCAAGCAGGCGAAGGGGCCACTGAAGTGGGAAGGCTACCTGGACCTGCGCGGCCTGTTCGTCCGAGGCCTCATGTTCGAGAGGACCATGGTCGCCCGTCTCCGAGCAGACGCGGCCCTACCCCGCGCACAGCGCCAGTGGCTCAAGGACTTCGAACAGCCTCGAATTGAAACGCACGTTGGAATGACGAAGGCGGACCTGCGCTTCGCGGACGTGCTGGTCGTCGAAACGAAGCCACCGTCAGGACAACCGCCTCGCATGGAGACCCTTAGCTTCAAGAGCCGCGACCTGCGTCAACTCAATCAGCAGGCCTTGACGGCCCAGATGAGTGCGGACGCGCGTGCCGCTCTTCGTTATTACGGCGAAACCGTGAACGTCCGCAGACCTGGGCTCGAAGGACCAGCACGAATTCGTCGAGTGCGCCTCATCTACGAGGGTGGCGACTTCAAGCCAAGGGGTGCGGCAATCCTGAAGAACGCCTTGGAGGAAGTTGCTGAGAGCGTCCACGGCGTGGAGGTCCGATTCCAATGACCACGCAAGAGCATCATGAGTTGGGAATAGAGGACCACCTTCTCCTCTCGTTCAATGGCGCCTGCAATACGCCTGGTGACCTCGAGAAAGAACTGGCGCCCTTTCTCCAAGCACTTGAGTCAGGTGCTGGGGCGTGGATGCCCGAAGTCGTCAAGGGACGGCGACGTCGCAAGTACACACGTGAGGCGGTCATCAAGGGCCTGACGGAATCACTCCAGGAAAAAAGTACTTCCGTGGGCCTCTATCACTCGACGGGCACCGCGTTGGACATGTCGCTCCGGCTCCGGTTTCCCCCCCTTCCTCCAAGCCTGCGAATCTGGGGCAACGTGAGGCCGCTTGACCTGTTCGCGGATGAAGCCCGTTGCCAGTCGTTCGTCGAAATGGTCCGAGCCTGGGCCATCCACTACCCCGTCACCCATGCCTCGGCCCACAGCCTCGCTGACAAGGAACTGGCAGACTTTCCCTCTTTTGGCCGAGACAACGAGACGACCTTCCGGGACGGCTTCGACCAGATCTACGCCGTGTACTGGCTCAACGTCTTCGGCGCGAAGCTCGTGGAGACCGTGGGCCGCGAGCGCATGCGCTCCACGCCCGCCCACCGTGTCGAAGAACTCCCCGACGGCTCCTTCCTCCTCGTCACCTGGCCCACCGCCGCGGACTTCGCCAGCGAACCCGCGCGCGTTGCCCAGGCCCGCGCGTGGGTCCACCTCCGGCCGGACCTGGACTTCTACACCGTGATGGCCACCCTCCGTGAACGGAGCGCGACCCTCGCACCCGTCGAACCCCGCTTCACTCCAGACATCGCCGCGCTGCTCTCGCGCCTGCCCGAATACGCGTCCCTGGGCCAACAACAACGGCGCATCGCCGAGCTCAACGCTTACGTCCCTCCGGAGCCGGAAGAATGGCTCCCGGTGCACTCCGCCCTCCCTCCAGACGTGGCCGACCCGAAAGCAGCCCTCGAGCAGTACGCGCACCTCGCGGAACGCCTCATCGCACTGCTCCACACGCCCGTGCCCTCCGTCCTCAAGATGTCCCCCGAGTCGCTCACGGACATCGACTTCCACTTCTGGAAGGAGACCTTCCCGGACACTTTCGAGCGGCACAATGTCGATGCCATCGCGGTCCCCGCCGTGGGGGCCTACCTGGGCGAGGTGCTGGTCAAACACCTGGGTGGACAGTGGCTCCCACGCAAGCAGTGGATGGAAGCCCAGGTCCGCGTCGGTGACCGCGTGTGGCTCCCCTTCGCCCGCGCCCACCGCTACATGCGGTCCACCCAGTCCCTGCTGGACCACTCCCTCACCCAGCTCTACCGCGTCGCGGAACGCCACTCCCGCTGAAGCAAGCGCTACCGCGACGGCGGCTTGAGGTCGTCCGGCAGGCGCTCCAGCGGCGGACGCTCCAGCGCTCCCGGCCGCTCGACACCGGAGGCCGTGCCCGCGTCCTCCACGATGGTGCCCGCGTCGGTCTGCCCCGAGGGCTCGGGCGTGACGGGCTTGTCCGAACAGCCGGCGAGGACGCCGACACACAACATGATGAGCCAGTGGCGCATGGTCGCTGTCTCCCGTGCCTAGTACTTCACCCAGATGACCGTGCCCGGGTGGATCTGCGTGAGCGCGGTGACACCCTGTTCCTTCTCGATGAGCGCCTGCGTCACCGGGTTGAAGCTGTACGCCTGTGACCCGGACCAGACGATGAGCGCGTCCTTGAACACGGTCAGGTCGTGCACGTGCTCCTGCACCGTGTACTGGTTCCAACCCGGCAGCCGCGAGGGCAGCAGGTACAGCGACGGAGCCGGGTTCTCCGCTGGCGCCGTGCCCGCGTCGCCGTCGTGGCTGTGCTCGCCCCCGGCCGTGTTGGACCACTCCACCACCGTCTCCACGCCCGCCGGCGTGCGGCACGTCTGCGTCGTGGGGAAGAACACCGAGGTGAACGGCTTCGCGGGCAGCTTCATCCGCAGCCCCAGGTGGAAGAAGTGCGTGTCCGCTGCCTTCACCTCGCCCGTGGGCCGCGTCCACGTCACCGCCGTCACGTTGCCGTTGGCGTCCTTCTCCACCTCGGCCTTGCCGAAGACGGAGTCCACCGGGCGCACGCCCGTCACGCCCTCGGGAATCTGGACGCGCATCCTGTACGTGTCCGCGCCATCACAGCCGTGGCTCACCGTGAAGTCCGCCTCGAAGGTCGCGCCGGCATGGGGAGGCGTGGCCCCCGCCACCGTCGCGTGCGCGAAGGCCGTGGAGGACAACAGCGAACCCGCGACGACGCACAGCGGCCCCAGGAAAGGCTTCATCAGGTGGCTCCAGGAAGGAGGGAGCCGCCCGGATAGCAGCGTCCCCGGAAGCAGCCGCTGCGGTCATTTGTCGCAGCGCTCGCACCCGCCCCTCACGACACACACGCGCAGGGGCCGTGTCGGACCTGCCCCGTATCCTCCGGAAACACTCTCCAGACGAATCCAAGGAATCCCATTCTCACCAGCAATTCACAGACACAAGCGACGTTCCTGCGACGTCACGGCCACGGGAAGCCGGTCAGGGCAATGGACCCATACACTCAGCGTGTTCCCGTCACACGATCCGATGTGTCACGTTTACACGGGCATCGCGCGCAGTATCCGGTGAACGGAGGAGGTCCCCGGGTTTCCGACCTTGGGGGTCGTTTGAATGTTCCTCCGTTCGCGCGATGAAGTGACTCGCGGCCCCGACGCTCTCCGAATTCCGTCACCATGAAATTCGCACCCTGCTCCGCTCTTGATTCACGAGCCCCCGCCGTGCCCGGCGCTCGGCAAGGCTCCAATGTGGGTGGGGGGGGATTGCTCGCGCGCGCGCCAGACGATACATGCGCGAGACAACGCGCCTTCACGGCGGGTGCTGCTTGCGACTGACCTCTTGAAACCCTGTCTCGCCGGGCGACAGCTTCCCCCCGGCCCCTGAATCCGCGTCTCCGTGCTCCCCGTGCACGGAACACCCCCGCCTCCCAGGAGTCGCGTTCATGCCCACTGGAACCCTGCCCGGTTCTTCCCCGGCCCCCGACTTTGCGTTTTCCACTCTGGTTGAATTGCTGCGCGTCCGCGCGAGCACCCAGGGCAGCCGTCGCGGCTTTACGTTCCTGCTGGATGGGGAGACGGACGAAGCGCACCTGACGTACGCGGAGCTGGATCAGAAGGCCCGCGCCATCGCGGCGGCGCTCCAGGCGCGTGGGGCGCAGGGGCAGCGGGCCCTTCTGCTGTATCCGCCCGGGCTGGACTACATCGCCGGGTTCTTCGGCTGTCTGTACGCGGGCGTCATCGCGGTCCCCATCTATCCGCCCGACCCCATGCGTCTGGCGCGCACGCTGCCGCGCCTGCTGGCCATCAGCCAGGACGCGCAGGCCACCATCGCCCTCACCACCGACTTCATCTACGGCATGGGGGAGATGCTCTTCGAGCAGGCGCCGGAGCTGCGGGAGCTGCACTGGATCGCCACGGACACGCTGGACGCGGAGGTCGCCGAAGGCTGGAAGGACCCCGGCGTGGCCACGGACACGCGGGTGTTCCTCCAGTACACGTCCGGCTCCACGTCGTCGCCCAAGGGCGTGGTGCTGACGCACGGCAACCTGCTGCACAACTCGAAGCTGATCCACTCGTGCTTCGGGCACTCGCCGGACAGCCAGGGCGTCATCTGGCTGCCGCCGTACCACGACATGGGCCTCATCGGCGGCATCCTGCAGCCCCTGTACGGCGGCTTCCCGGTGACGCTGTTCTCGCCGGTGGACTTCCTCAAGCGCCCCATGCGCTGGCTGGAGGCCATCTCCCGCTACAAGGCGACGACGAGCGGCGGGCCCAACTTCGCGTTCGACCTGTGCGTGCGCAAGTCCACGCCGGAGGAGCGCGCGCAACTGGACCTGAGCCGCTGGGACCTGGCCTTCAACGGCGCGGAGCCCATCATGCCGGACACGCTCCGGCGCTTCGCGGAGGCCTTCGGTCCGCAGGGCTTCCGCTCGGAGGCCATCTATCCGTGCTACGGCCTCGCGGAGGGCACGCTCATCGCCTCTGGCGGTGACAAGCGCGAGCTGCCGGTGCAGCGCACCGTGGACGCGGGCGCGCTGAAGGACAACCGCGTGGTGGCGAAGGAGGCGGCGACGCCCGGCGCCCAGACGCTGGTGGGCTCCGGCCGCAACCTCACCGACCAGAAGCTGGTCATCGCGCATCCGGAGACGGGCGCGCCCCTGCCGGCGGGCCAGGTGGGCGAAATCCGCGTCGCGGGGCCCAGCATCGCGCAGGGTTACTGGGGCCGCGACGAGCAGACGCGGAACACGTTCCAGCAGCCGCTCGCGGGCACGGGTGACCCGACGCCGTTCCTGCGCACGGGCGACCTGGGCTTCCTCGCGGACGGCGAGCTGTTCGTCACGGGCCGCCTGAAGGACCTGATCATCATCCGCGGGCGCAACCACTACCCGCAGGACATCGAGCGCACGGTGGAGTCCAGCCACCCCGCCATCCGCCCCGGCTGCACGGCGGCGTTCTCCATCGAGCAGGACGACGAGGAGCGCCTCATCGTCGTGACCGAGGTGGACCGCCGCGCGGTGGAGCGCGACGGCGTGGACCTGGACGCGCTGGCGCAGGGCATCCGGCAGGCCGTCGCGGCCGGACACGACCTGCAGGCCCAGGGCGTGGTGCTGCTCGGGCCGGGCGCCATCCCGAAGACGTCCAGCGGGAAGATCCAGCGCTTCGCCACCCGCGCGGAGTACGTCGCGGACACGCTGGAGGCGCTGCACAAGAGCGTCCTCGCCGCCGCGCCGGTCCAGGCGCCCGAGCCCGTGAAGACCTCGACGGCCGCCGCGCCCGAGACCGCCGCGCCCGCGCCCGTGGGCCCGGACACCAGCATGCTGCGGAAGATGCTGGCGGTGGTGACGGACACGACCGCGCGCCGGGCCATGGTGGCGGTGTTCCTCCAGGAGCAGGCCGCGCAGGTGCTGCGGCTGCCCACCGCGCAGGTGGACGCGAACAAGCCGCTGCACGCCTACGGCGTGGACTCGCTGATGGCGGTGGACTTCAAGAGCGCCGTGGACGCGGGCCTGGGCATCGACCTGCCGCTGTCCGATGTGCTCCAGGGCGTGTCGCTGTCGAAGCTGGCGGAAGTCGTCGTGACGCTGATGTCGGCGCCTCCGTCCCAGCAGGCCTCCAGCGCGGTGGCCGTGACGTCCGCCACGGGTGACGCGCCCCTCTCCGGGGGTCAGCAGGCGCTGTGGTTCATGCACCAACTGGCGCCGGACAGCGCGGCCTACCACGTGCCCGTCGCGGTGCGCGTGCGCGCGGGGCTGGACGCCAACGCGCTGAAGGGCGCCTTCGAGGCGCTGGTGGCCCGCCACCCCGCCCTGCGCACCACGTTCGTCATGGCGGCCACGGGCCCCGTGCAGCGCGTGCACGCGGAGCTGCCGCTGGACTTCTCCACCACGGACGCGAAGGGCTGGAGCGACGCGCAGGTGGCGGAGCACCTGTCCGCGGAGGCCCGCCGCCCGTTCGACCTGGAGAAGGGGCCGCTCTTGCGCGTGCGGCTGGTGTCGCGGTCCGCCGAGGACCACGCGCTGCTCATCGCGATGCACCACATCGTCACCGACTTCTGGTCGCTGGCGGTGATGGCGGAGGAGCTGGACGCGCTCTACCCGGCGCTGAAGCTGGGCAAGCGGCCGTCGCTGGCGCAGCCCGCGCGCACCTACGCGGATTACGCGCGCTGGCAGGCGGAGATGCTGACGGGGGCTCGCGGCCAGGCGCTGGAGAAGTACTGGCGTGAGCAGCTGTCCGGCACGGTGCCGGTGCTGGACCTGCCCACGGACCACCCGCGTCCCCCGGCGCAGACCTTCAACGGCCGCGTGCACACCACCCGGCTGGACGCGACCGTCGCGAGCGCGGTGAAGACGCTGGCGCGCGACCACGGCGCCACGCCGAACATGGTGCTCCAGACGGCGTTCCAGGTGCTGCTGCACCGCTACACCGGCCAGCAGGACTTCACGCTGGGCGTGGTGAGCGCGGGCCGCGGACGCGCGGAGCTGGCGGGCATCACGGGCTACTTCGTCAACCCGCTGGTGGTCCGCACGCGCCCCGCCCCCACCCTGTCCTTCACGGACTACCTGGCCCAGACGCGCCAGACGATGCTGGGCGCGCTGGAGCATCAGGACTACCCGTTCAGCGCGCTGGTGGACCGGCTGCAGCCGGTGCGTGACCAGAGCCGCTCGCCGCTGTTCCAGGTGATGTTCGTCTACCAGCGCGCCTCCAAGCTGGACGAGCGCGGCCTCACGCCCTTCGCCCTGGACATCCCGGGCGCGAAGTCCACGGTGGCGGGCCTGCCCATCGAGTCGCTGGTCCTGTCGCACGGCGGCGCGCAGTTCGACCTCACGCTCACCATGGGCGAGGCGGACGGCGAGCTTGTGGCCTCCTTCGAGTACAACACCGACCTCTTCGAGGCCGGCACCATCGAGCGCATGGCCGGGCACCTGGCCACGCTGCTGTCCGGCATCGCCGCGCAGCCGGGCCGCGCGCTCGCGGGGCTGCCGCTGCTCACGCAGGCTGAACAGCGTCAGCTGCTGGAGACCTGGAAGGGCCCGCGCGTGCCGCTCACGCAGAAGGACATGCTGCCCGCGCTCTTCGCGGCGCAGGTGGCCCGCACGCCCGATAACGTCGCGGTCCTCTTCAAGGACGCGCAGCTCACCTACCGCGAGCTGGACGCGCGCGCGGGACAACTGGCCGCGTGGCTGCGCGGCGCGGGCGTGAAGCCGGGCGACATCGTGGGCATCTGCCTGGAGCGCTCCGTGGAGACGCTGGTGTCGGTGCTGGCCGTGATGGCGGCGGGCGCGGCGTACGTGCCCATCGACCCGGCCTACCCCTCCGAGCGCGTGGCCTTCATCCTGGGCGACACGCACGCGCCGGTGATCATCACGCAGTCCTGGCTCCAGCGCTCGCTGCCCGCCGGCACCACCGCGCGCACGCTCTTCGTGGACCAGCCGCTGGACGGCGCGCTGTCCTCCGCGCCCGCCGCGACGGTGCAGTCCGGGGACCTGGCGTGCCTCGTCTACACCTCCGGCTCCACCGGTCAGCCCAAGGGCGTGATGCTGGAGCACGGCGGCCTCGCGAACCTCGTCCGCTCGTTCGTGGAGTCCTACGCGCCCACGGCCACGGACCGGATGCTGCCGCTCACGTCGGTGGCGTCCGCCAGCTTCGTGGGTGAGATCCTCCCGCTCCTGTGCACGGGCGGCGCGCTGGTGCTGCCCACCGAGGATGAGATCCTCGACCAGGAGAAGCTCTTCCAGCTCATCACCCGCCACACCGTCACCATCGTGAGCACGGTGCCCGCGGTCATCGCCGGCCTCAACGCGCGCCTGGAGCAGCTGCCGCCGCTCAAGCTGGTGCTCTCCGGCGGAGAGGCGCTGGTGGCCAGCGACGTGGAGAAGCTGCTCGCCACGGTGCCGGTGGTGAACGGCTACGGCCTCACGGAGACGACCGTGTGCTCCACCTACCACCGCATGGCGGTGGAGGACCTGCAGGGCCACGCGTGGGTGCCCATCGGCCGGCCCGTCATCAACACGGACGTGTACGTGCTGGACGCGGAGCGCAACCTGCTGCCCGTGGGCGTCGCCGGTGAGCTGTACGTGGGCGGCCTGGGCGTGGCGCGCGGCTACTGGAAGCGTCCGGAGCTGACCGCCGAGCGCTTCATCGCGGACCCGTTCCATGCGGGCGAGCGCCTGTACCGCACGGGCGACCGCGCGCGCTGGCTGCCGGACGGCGTGCTCACGTTCCTGTCCCGCGCGGATGATCAGGTGAAGATCCGCGGCTTCCGCATCGAGCTGGGTGAAGTGGAGGCCGCCGTGCGCCGCCACCCCGCCGTGAAGGAAGCGTTCCTGATGGCGCGCGAGGACTCGCCCGGGGACAAGCGGCTGGTGGCGTACGTGGTGCTGGGCGAGCCCGCGCCCACGCACTCCGACCTGAACACCTTCCTCGCGGAAGCGCTGCCGCCGTACATGCTGCCGTCCGCGTACGTGCCGCTCTCCGCGCTGCCCCTGTCGCCCAACGGCAAGGTGGACGCGAAGGCGCTGCCCGCGCCGGAAGGGGCCCGCCTTGCGTCCGGCGTCGCCTACGCCCAGCCGCAGAGCGCGGTGGAGCGCAGCGTGGCGGCCATCTGGGCGGCCGTGCTGAAGGTGGAGCGCGTCGGCCTCAACGACAACTTCTTCGAGCTGGGCGGCAACTCGCTGCTCATCGCGCAGGCGCACCGGCGCCTGAAGGAAGAGCTGGGCGCGGACCTCGCGCTGGTGGACATGTTCAAGTTCACCACGGTGAGCGCGCTGGCCCAGCACCTCGCGAACAAGGGCGAGGACTCGGGCGCGGCCTCCCAGAAGATCAAGGACGAGGCGGAGCGCCGCCGCGCCGCCCAGGCCAAGCGTCAGCAGGCGCGCGGCCGCAAGTAACCAACGACTTTCAGGCACACCCCCAGGTTTCGAAGGACGGCTCCATGAGCACTGACACCCCCGAAGTGGATGGCATCGCGGTCATCGGCCTGGGTGGCCGGCTTCCCGGCGCGAAGACCATCGCCGAGTTCTGGAAGAACCTCACCGGCGGCGTGGAGAGCATCACGTTCTTCACCGACGAGGAGCTCATCGCCGAGGGCGCGGACCCCGCCATGGTCCGCGCACCCAACTACGTGAAGGCCCGCGGCACGCTGGGCGACACGGATCAGTTCGACGCGGCCTTCTTCGGGATGAACCCCCGCGAGGCCGCGCTGATGGACCCGCAGCACCGCGTCTTCCTGGAATGCGCGTGGGAGGCCATGGAGAGCGCCGGCTACAGCCCGGAGCGCCAGCCCGGCCGCGTGGGCGTGTTCGGCGGCATGAGCATGAACACGTACCTGCTCTCCAACCTGTACTCGCACCTGGCGCACGTCGCGTCGGTGGAGAGCCTCCAGGCGTCCATCGGCAACGACAAGGACAGCCTCACGACCGAAGTGGCGTACCGGATGGACCTCAAGGGCCCGGCCGTCACGGTCCAGTCCTCGTCCTCCACGTCGCTCACCTGCATCCACTACGCCTGCCAGAGCCTCCTGTCGTTCGAGTGCGACATGGCGCTGGCCGGTGGCGTGTCCATCCACTTCCCGGAGAAGGCGGGCTACCTGTACCACGAGGGTGGCACCACGGCGCCGGACGGCCACTGCCACACCTTCGACGCGGAGGCCGCGGGCTTCGTCGCGGGCCACGGCGCGGCGGTGGTCGCGCTCAAGCGCCTGTCGGACGCACTCAAGGACGGCGACACCGTCTACGCGGTGGTGCGCGGCTCGGCGGTGAACAACGACGGCTCGCAGAAGGTCAGCTACATGGCCCCGGCCGTCGCGGGTCAGGCGGAGGTCATCGCGCTGGCGCAGGCGGTGGCCGGCGTGGATCCGGACTCCATCGGCTACGTGGAGGCCCACGGCACGGCGACGAAGGTCGGCGACCCGATTGAAGTCGCGGCGCTCACGCAGGCCTTCCGCCAGGGCACGGACAAGAAGAACTTCTGCGCGCTGGGCTCGGTGAAGAGCAACATCGGCCACCTGGACTCGGCGGCGGGCGCGGTGGGCTTCATCAAGGCGGCCCTCACGCTGCACCACAAGGTCATCCCGCCCAGCCTCAACTTCAAGACGCCCAACCCCGCGTGCGACTTCCCCAACAGCCCGTTCTACGTGAACACGGAGCTGCGCGACTTCCCCCGGGGTGAGACGCCGCGCCGCGCGGGCGTCACGTCGCTGGGCATGGGCGGCACCAACGCGCACGCCATCCTGGAGGAGGCGCCGGAGCTGCCCGCCACCGACAAGGCCCGCCTGCCCGCGCAGGTGGTGCTGCTGTCCGCGCGCACGGAGAAGTCGCTGGAGGTCGCCACGGACCGGCTGGCCGAGCACCTGCGCGAGAACCCCTCCGTGGACCTGGCCGACGTGGCGTACACGCTCCAACTGGGGCGCAAGCGCTTCGGCAAGCGCCGCGCGGTGGTGGCGCGCACCACGGCGGAGCTGGCCTCCGCGCTGGCGGAGCGCACCCCGGGCCGCGTCTTCAGCGGCAGCGCGGAGAACAGCGGCCGTCCGGTGATGTTCATGTTCTCCGGACAGGGCTCGCAGTACGTGGAGATGGGCCGCGAGCTTTACGAGACGGAAGCCACCTTCCGCGCGCAGGTGGACACCTGCTCGGAGAAGCTCAAGCCGCACCTGGGCCTGGACCTGCGCACGGTGCTCTACCCGCCCGCCGGGTCGCGCGAGCTGGCGTCGGAGCGCCTCAAGCAGACCGGGCTCACGCAGCCCGCGCTGTTCGTCATCGAGTACGCGCTGGCGAAGCTCTGGGAGTCGTGGGGCGTGACGCCGCACGCGATGGTGGGCCACAGCATCGGTGAGTACGTGGCCGCGTGCCTCGCGGGCGTCTTCAGCCTGGACGACGCGCTGGCGCTGGTGGCCGCGCGCGGCCGGCTGATGCAGTCCTTGCCCGCGGGCTCCATGCTCGCGGTGTCACTGCCGGAAGAGCACGTCACGCCCATGCTGCCGGAAGGGCTGTCCGTGGCGGCGGTGAACAGCCCGGCCACGTGCGTGGTCGCCGGTCCCACGCCGCTCATCGACGCGTTCGTGGAGACGCTGAAGCTCCAGGGCCTGGCGTCCTCGCGGCTGCACACGTCGCACGCGTTCCACTCGGCGATGATGGACCCCATCCTGGACGCCTTCCGCGAGGCGGTGCGCAAGGTGGCCCGGAAGGCGCCGACGAAGCCCTACCTGTCCAACGTCACCGGCACCTGGGTCACGGCCGAGCAGGCCACGAGCCCCGACTACTGGGCGAAGCACCTGCGCGGCGCGGTGCGCTTCGCGGACGGCGTGGGCGAGCTGCTCAAGGAGTCCGACGCCATCCTCCTGGAGGTGGGCCCGGGCAACACGCTCGTCACCCTGGCGCGGCAGCACCCGGACAAGGGCGCGAAGCACGCGCTGATCAACTCGCTGCGCCACCCGAAGGAGCAGGTCGCGGACCTGGACCACGTGCTGGCCACGCTGGGCCGGCTGTGGCTGGAGGGCGTGGAGGCGGACTGGGACGCGTTCCGGGGCGGGGAGAAGCGCCGCCGCATCGCGCTGCCCACGTCACCCTTCGAGCGTCAGAAGCACTGGGTGGACCCGCGCAAGGAGACCGCCGCCGACGGCGAGCGCTCCGAGTGGGCCTCCGCGGACCAGAAGCAGCCCGTGGCCCGCTGGTTCTACCTGCCGTCGTGGCAGCGCGCGCTGCCGTCGCCGCAGGGCGCCTGGAGCGAGAAGAAGGCCACCTGGTGGCTGCTGCTCCCGGACGACTCCAACGAGGGCCTGGGCACGCGGCTCGCGCTCAAGCTGGGCGAGGCCGGCCAGGACGTGGTGCGCATCACCCCGGCCGCCGTCACCGCGAAGCACGACGAGCACCACTGGTCGCTCGCGCTGGGCGGCGAGGCCACGGTGCTGGAGGCCCTCACCGCGCAGGGCCGCGCGCCGGACCACGTGCTGCACCTGGGCACGCTGGGCCTGGGTGACGCGCACGGCGAGGCGGACTTCGAGGCCGCGCTGGGCAAGGGCTTCCTGGGGCTCCTGTCCCTGGCCCAGGCCCTGGGCCGTCAGCCCGGCACGCGCCCCGTGTCGCTGGTCGCGGTGACGAACCGCATGCAGGCCCTGGGCGACGAGGCGCCGAACCCGGAGCTGGCCACGGTGCTGGGCCCGGTGCGGGTGATTCCGCAGGAGTACGGCCACCTGTCCGCGAAGGCCGTGGACGTGCGCCTGCCGGCCTCCGGCAGCTGGCAGGAGACGGCGCTGGTGGAGTCGCTGCTGTCCGAGGCCGCGACGCCCTCCAAGCTGGAGACCGTCGTCGCGTACCGCGGCGGCGCCCGCTGGGTGCAGCACTTCGAGCACGTGCCGGCGGACGCGCCGCGCGCCGCACAGCTCCCGCTGCGCGACGGGGGCGTGTACCTCCTCATCGGCGGCTTCGGCACGCTGGGCTTCTCCCACGCGAAGTCGCTGGCGAAGCGCGCGAAGGCGAAGCTGGTGCTCGCGGGCCGCACGGCGCTGCCGGAGCGCTCGCAGTGGGACGCGCACCTTACGGCCCATGGCGAGGACGACGCCGTCTCCCGCCGCATCCGTCAGGTGCGCGAGCTGGAGGCGCTGGGCGCCCAGGTGCACGTGACGGCCGTGGACGCGGGCAACAAGGTCCAGGTGAAGGCCGCGGTGGACGCGGCGCTCACGCACTTCGGCACGCTCAACGGCGTGGTGTTCGCGGCGGGTGACGTGGGGCAGGCGCTCTTCCGCGCCATCCCGGACACCCGGCCCGAGGACGTGCGCGACACCTTCCACGGCCGCGTGCGCGGGCTGTACGCGCTGGAGGAGGCGGTGCGCGGACGCTCGCTGGACTTCTGCGTGCTGTCGTCGTCGCTGGCGGCGGTGCTGGGCGGCCTGGGGCTGGCGTCGTACTCGGCGGCCACGTCCTTCATGGACGCGTTCGCCACGAAGCAGGCGCAGACCTCGCCGGTGCCGTGGATGAGCGTGGGCTGGGACGCGTGGCAGTACGAGTCCCGCGCGGGTGGCGCGCAGAGCCCGTTCGGCGCGCTGGCCATCACGTCCGCGGAGGGCGAGGACGCCTTCGAGCAGCTCTTCCAGCTGGGCGCCGTGTCGCACGTGGCCGTGTCCACGAGCAACCTGCGCGCCCGCGCGCGCAAGTGGGCCCAGCCGGCCGCCTCGCAGGAGAAGGCGGAGGCGAAGCAGGAGGCAGGGTCGTCCCTGGGCACCACGCCCCGGCCCACGCTCCAGAACGCCTACGTGCCGCCGCGCGACGCGCTGGAGGAGAAGATTGCCCACCTGTGGCAGACGACGCTGGGCATCGACCAGGTCGGCGTGCACGACAACTTCTTCGAGCTGGGTGGCAACTCGCTCGTCGGCGTGAAGCTGATTGCCCGCGTGCGCGAGCAGTTCGGCGTCGCGCTGCCGGCCGTCACCCTCTACGAAGGCCCCACCGTGGGGGCACTGGCCAAGCTGCTCAAGGCCGCCAGCGGCACCGAGGACACGGAACCCGCGCCCGAGGAGACCGAGGCGCTCAGCCGCGGGGAGCGCCGCCGTGCGCGCCGCGCGAACCGTCAGGGCGACGCCGCCTCCGACGAGGAGTAGCCGTCCCCTCCCCCACCTTTCGAAGCCCGAGCACACCCCATGTCCGCTGACACGAACATCGACGCGCAGGCCATCGCCATCGTCGGCATGGCCGGACGTTTCCCCGGCGCTCCCGACCTGGCCTCCTTCTGGAAGAACCTGCGCGACGGCGTGGAGTCCATCCAGCCCGTGCCCGACGCGGAGCTGGAGAAGCTGGGCGTGGACCCCGTCCTGCGCAAGGACCCGCGCCACGTGAAGGCCAGCGCCGCGCTGGCCGGCATGGAGCTGTTCGACGCGGGCTTCTTCGGCTTCACGCCCCGCGAGGCGGAGCTGATGGATCCGCAGCACCGCGTCTTCCTGGAGTGCGCGTGGGAGGCGATGGAGAAGGCGGGCCACACGCCGGAGGGCTTCGACGGCTCCATCGGCGTGTTCGCGGGCGCGGCCACCAACACGTACCTCGTGTTCCACCTGGTCCCCAACTTCGACCAGCTGAGCGGCATGGACCAGGTGCAGGTGGACGTGAACAACGGCGGCGACTTCCTGGCCACCCGCGTCGCGTACAAGCTCAACCTGCGCGGACCCAGCTACTCCATCACCAGCGCGTGCTCCACGTCGCTCGTGGCCACGCACGCGGCCTGCCAGAGCCTCTTGAATGAAGAGTGCGACCTGGCCCTGGCCGGCGGCGTGTCCGTGCACGTGAAGCACCCGGAGGGCTACCCCTTCGTGCCCGGCGGCATCGTGTCCCCGGACGGCCACTGCCGCGCGTTCGACGCGAAGGCGGAAGGCACGGTGTTCGGCAGCGGCGTGGGCGTGGTGGTGCTCAAGCGGCTGGCGGATGCGATTGAAGACGGCGACCACATCCACGCCATCATCAAGGGCAGCGCCATCAACAACGACGGCGCGCAGAAGGTGGGCTTCACCGCCCCCAGCGTGGATGGCCAGGCCACCGTCATCACCGAGGCCCTGGGCGCCGCGGGCGTGGCCCCGGAGACCATCGGCTACCTGGAGGCGCACGGCACCGGCACGAAGATGGGCGACCCCATCGAGGTGCGCGCGCTCAACAAGGCCTTCAAGTTCCGCTCGGCGGCGGCCAAGGCGGCCCCTCCGAAGATTCCGGTGGGCTCGCTCAAGAGCAACATCGGGCACCTGGCCAACGCGGCCGGCGTGTCCAGCCTCATCAAGGCCGTGCTGACGCTGGAGAACCGGCAGATTCCGCCCAGCCTCCATGTCTCCGAAGTGAACCCGGAGATTCCGTTCGCGGGCGGTCCGTTCTTCGTCAACACGAAGCTCACGGACTGGCAGGCGAACCCCAAGCACCCGCGCCGCGCGGGCGTGAGCTCCTTTGGCGTGGGCGGCACCAACGCGCACATCGTGCTGGAGGAGGCCCCGGCCCTTCCGGCGTCCGGTGCGTCCCGGCCCGCGCAGCTGCTGGTGCTTTCCGCGAAGAGCGACGCGGCGCTGGACGCGGCGACGAAGAACCTGGCCGCGCACCTGAAGGCGCACCCCGCGCAGGCGCTGGCGGACGTGGCCTTCACGCTCCAGACGGGCCGTCAGGCCATGGCGAAGCGGCGCGTGCTGGTGTGCCGCGACCGCGACGACGCGATGGCCGCGCTGGATGTCGAAGGCAGCCCCCGCCTGTGGACGAACACGCCGGACGTGCACGAGCGGCCGGTGGCCTTCCTCTTCCCCGGCCAGGGCTCGCAGTACGTGGGCATGGCGCGCGACCTTTACGCGTCCGAGCCCACGTTCAAGCGGCACCTGGACGCGTGCGCGGACAAGCTGACGCCGCACCTGGGCCTGGACCTGCGCACGGTCCTCTTCCCGGAGGCCTCCAGGGCGGAGGCCGCGACGCAGGCGCTGACGCGCACGGAGCTGACGCAGCCCGCGCTCTTCGCCGTGGAGTACGCGCTGGCGAAGCTGTGGATGGCCTGGGGCGTGAAGCCCTCCGCGATGCTGGGTCACAGCATCGGTGAGTACGTGGCCGCGTGCCTCGCGGGCGTGTTCACCCTGGATGACGCGCTGGCGCTGGTGGCCGCGCGCGGCAAGCTGATGCAGGGGCTGCCCTCGGGCGCGATGCTGTCCGCGAAGATGGAGGAGTCCGCGCTCAAGCCGCTGCTCCCCGCGAACGTCAGCGCCGCGGCCGTGAACGCGCCGGGCTTCACCGTCGTGGCGGGCCCCACCGACGCGGTGGACGCGCTCCAGGCGAAGCTGGAGGGCCTGGGCGTGGAGGTGTCGCGGCTGCACACGTCGCACGCGTTCCACTCCGCGATGATGGACCCCATCCTCGCGGCCTTCACCGCGCGCGTGCGGCAGGTGAAGCTCAACGCGCCCACGCTGCCCTTCCTGTCCAACGTGACGGGCACCTGGATTGAAGCGGCGCAGGCGACCGACCCGAACTACTGGGCCACGCACCTGCGCCAGGCCGTGCGCTTCTCCGCGGGCCTCCAGGAGCTGTCGCGCAAGTGGCCGCAGGCGGCGCTTTTGGAAGTGGGCCCGGGCACGGTGCTCACCACGCTCGCGAAGCAGCAGCCGGGCGCGGAAGCGCGCGTGCTCATCGCCTCCACGCGCCACCCGCGCGAGCAGGCGGCGGACCTCCAGGTGCTGCTGGGCGCGCTGGGCCGGCTGTGGCTCAACGGCGTGACGGTGGACTGGAAGGGCTTCGCGGCGAACGAGCAGCGCCGCCGCGTGCCGCTGCCCACCTACCCCTTCCAGCGCGAGCGCTACTGGATCGACGCGAAGCCGCTGGGCGGCGGTGCCCGCGCGGACGCGCCCGCGTCGCTGGCGAAGCGCGCGGACGTGGCGGACTGGTTCTACGCGCCGTCGTGGAAGCTGTCGCCGCTGCCCAAGGCGAAGGACGCGGCGGGCGCGGGCTGGCTCGTGTTCGCGGACGACACCGGCGTGGCGGACGCCCTGGCGCCGAAGCTGGGCGGCGACATCTTCCGCGTCGTCCCCGGCGCGCGCTTCGAGCAGCGCGCGGACGGTTCGTTCACGGTGGACCCGGCGCGCCGCGAGGACTACTGCGCGGTGCTGGAGGCGCTGAAGAAGCAGGGCCGCGCGTTCTCCAACATCGTTCACCTGTGGAGCCTGTCGAAGGAGACCGGGTCCCTGGACCTGGGTTTCCACAGCCAGCTGTTCCTCGCCCGCGCCCTGGGCGAGACGGGCCACCTGGAGCCGCTCACCTGGTCCATGGTGACCAGCCGCTCCGCTCGCGTGGAGCAGGTGGATGCGCAGCTGCCGGAGCAGGCCCTGCTGGTGGGCCCCTCGCGCGTGCTGCCGCAGGAGTATCCGAACCTCTCCTGCCGCTTCGTGGACGTGGTGCCCGGCGACGCGGGCGCGGTGGCGGACCGGCTGGCCGCGGAGCTGCGCGCGGAGGCGCGTGACGCGGTGGTGGCCCTGCGCGGCCGCCAGCGCTGGGTGCAGACCTTCGAGCCCGTGCGCCTGGAGGCGGCCGGCACGCCGGTGCTGCGCGACGGCGGCGCGTACCTCATCACCGACGGCCTCACGGGCATTGGCCACGCGCTGGCGTCCGAGCTGGCCACGGTGCACCAGGCGAAGCTGACGCTGGTGGAGACGGCGGACTTCCCCAGCCGTGGCCAGTGGACGACGTGGGTGGAGAAGCACGGCGTCGAGGACGCGGTGTCCCGCCGCATCCAGCGCGCGCTGGCCCTGGAGCGCACGGGCATCGAGATGCTGGTGCTGCCCGCGGCCCTCACCGACGTGGAGTCCATGCGCGGCGTCGTGGACGCGGCGGTGGCGCGCTTCGGCCGCATCGACGGCGTCATCCACGCGGCGGGCGGCATGCAGGGCGCCACGCTGGGCACCATCGCGGAGACGGGCCCGGACGAGTGCGCCTGGCACTTCCGCCCGCAGGTGCACGGCGTGCGGGTGCTGGCGGAGGTGCTCCCCAAGGAGGGCCCCGCGTTCTGCCTCCTCGTGTCGTCGCTGTCGTCCGTGCTCGGCGGCCTGGGCCAGGTGGCGCAGGCCTCCGCCAGCGCCTTCATGGACGCGTTCGCGGAAAACCGCACGGAGGGCTTCGCCTACCCGTGGCTGAGCGTGGACTGGGACGCGTGGCAGTTCGCGGACGCGCAGGCCATGGCGGAGCTGTCCCCCACGCTGGCCCAGTTCGCCATCCAGCCCGCCGAGGGCCTGGAGGCGCTGCGCCGCGCGCTGTCTCACGGCGAGGGCCAGCTGGCCATCTCCACGGGCAACCTGGCCGCGCGTCAGCGCCAGGGGCCCCGCGCCACGAAGGCGAAGGAGGGCAAGAAGGACGCGGCCAAGGGCAACAAGCACGCCCGGCCGTCCATCCTCACGCCCTACGCCGCGCCGCGCACGGAGCTGGAGAAGACCGTCGCGGGCATCTGGGAGCAGGTGCTGGGCATCGACGGCATCGGCATCAACGACAACTTCTTCGAGCTGGGCGGCCACTCGCTGCTGGCCACGCAGCTGCGCAATCACATCCACGCGGTGCTGAAGGTGGACCTGTCGCTGCGCGGCCTCTTCGAGACGCCCACCGTGGCGGGCGTCGCCGGGCGCGTGGAGCAGGAGCTGGGCAAGCGCGCGGCCTCCACGGAGAAGCCCATCGCGGAGCGCCTGCGCACCGCGTTCCCCACCGAGCGCCCCGCCCTGCTCACCGAGTACCTGCGCCACCACATCTCCGAAGGGCTGCGCATTCCCCAGGACAAGCTGCCCGCGGACGGCAGCCTCAAGGGCTACGACCTGCACGCGCTGGGCGCGGAGCTGGAGTACGACCTGCGGCAGGACTTCAAGTTCCAGCTCTACCCGCACGAGGTGCAGGCGCACCCGTCCATTCCGGAGCTGTCCAAGTACCTGCTCGTGGAGATGGACCGCCTGCAGGATCCGCAGCGCTTCGCGGAGAACAAGCCGCTGTCCGCGTATCCGCTGAAGCCCTACCGCGCCCAGGTGTCCGGCGTGCAGCGCACCAACACGGCGAAGAAGAACCCGCCCATGGTGTTCGTGCACTCCAGCCCGCGCGCGGGCTCCACGCTGTTCCGCGTGATGCTCGCGGGACACCCCCGGCTGTTCTGCCCGCCGGAAGTGAACCTGCTCTTCTTCGAGGGCATGCGCGAGTGGCGCGAGAACATCGGCTTCGGCTCCGAGATGGAGTGGACCACGGGCGGCCTGCAGTGGGCGCTCATGGAGCTGGAGAAGCTGGACTCGCCCGCTGGCGCCGCGCTGGTGGACCGGCTGGTCGCGGAGGACGTGTCCGCGCAGGACGTCTACCGCCGCCTCCAGGAGAAGTCCGCGCCCCGGCTGCTCGTGGACAAGACGCCCACGTACGCCATGGACGTGGAGACGCTGGAGCGCGCGGAGCGGATGTTCGAGGGCAACAAGTACATCTACCTCTACCGCCACCCGCTCCCGGTGATGGAGTCCATCCTCCGCATGCGCTTCGACCGCCTCTTCGCCGCCGGCCTCTTCGGCGACGCGGACGTGGACCCCTACGTGGTGGCGGAGACGGTGTGGGCGCTGTCCAACCGCAACCTGCTCAACTTCTTCGACGGCATCGGCCGTGAGCGCTGCCACTGGGTCCGCTACGAGGACCTGGTCGCGGACCCGACGAAGGTGATGACCGGCGTGGCCCACTTCCTGGGCCTGGAGTTCGACGAGCGCATGGTCCAGCCGTACGACGGCAAGAAGGACCGCATGATGGGCGGCCTGGGGGACCCCAACATCCTCCAGCACCAGGGCATCGAGAAGAAGATGGGCGAGTCCTGGAAGCGCATCAAGTGGCCCCGCGCCTTCGACGCGTCCACCCACGCCGTCATCGAGCGGCTGGGCTACTCCGTGGAGGGCGCCACGCCCGCGCCGGCCCCGGTGGCCGCGCAGCCGGTGGCCACGCCCGCCGCGAAGCAGAAGGTGACCGCGGCGGAGGCGGAGAAGCTGCTGGAGAACATGGACCAGCTCTCCGACGAACAGGTGGCGGAGCTGCTCGCGATTCTGGAAGACGCGGGCGGCGGTGACGGTGGTGGCAGCAGCAGCGAGGACGCGGCCTGAACATGACGCCCGAAGAGAAGCGAGCACGCCTGGCGCAGCTCCTGAAGGACAAGTCGCGCCCTGCCTCGAAGCAGGCGCCCCTGTCCTTCGCGCAGGAGCGGATGTGGTTCCTGGACAAGTGGAGCCCCGGCAGCGCGGCGTTCCACATGCCCACCGCGGTGCGCCTGACGGGCACCGTGGACACGGACGCGCTGAGCCGCGCCCTGGCCCTGCTGGTGGAGCGGCACGACACGCTGCGCACCACCTTCCAGGAGCGCGAGGGCGGCGCCGTGCAGCTCATCGCCTCCACGGGCGAGGTGCCGCTGGAGGTGATGGACCTCCAGGGCCTCCCGGAGTCCGAGCGTGAGGCCGAGGCGCAGCGGCGCGTGGTGACGCTCGCGCAGCAGCCCTTCAGCCTGGAGCAGGGGCCGCTGTTGCGCGCGGTGCTGATGCTCCTGGGCAACGGCGAGCAGGTGCTGCTGGTGGATCAGCACCACATCGTCTCCGACGGCTGGTCCATGGGCGTGCTCGTGCACGAGCTGGCAGTGCTCTACCGCGCGTGCCTGGAGGGCCAGCCCTCGCCGCTCAAGCCGCTGCCGCTCCAGTACGCGGACTGGGCGGTGTGGCAGAAGGACTGGCTCCAGGGCGCGGAGCTGGAGCGCCAGCTCACCTACTGGAAGAACCGCCTCAACCCCAACGCGCTGCTGGAGCTGCCCCAGGACAAGCCGCGCCCGGCGCTGATGAGCTCCAAGGGCGAGCGGCAGGTGATGCACCTGTCCCCGGCCCTGACCCACGCCCTCAAGGCGCTGGGCCAGCGCGAGGGCCGCACGCTCTTCGTGACGCTGCTGTCCGCGTTCAACGTGCTCTTGTCCCGCTACACCGGGCAGGACGACATCGTGGTGGGCACGCCCATCGCTGGCCGTCCGCGCGCGGAGGTGGAAGGGCTCATCGGCCTGTTCGTGAACATGCTGGCGCTGCGCTCGGACCTGTCCGGCAAGCCCACGTTCAAGGAGCTGCTGCGCCGCGTGCACGAGTCCACGCTGGACGCGTACGCGCACCAGGACATCCCCTTCGAGCGGCTGGTGGACGCGCTCAAGCCGGAGCGGCACCTCAGCCACTCGCCCATCTTCCAGGTGATGTTCGTCCTGCAGAACGCGCCCATGCCGGCCCTGGAGGCCCCGGGCGTGGTGATGGAGGCGAAGCCGGTGGACACCGGCACGACGAAGTACGACCTGTCGCTCTTGCTGGTGGACCTGCCGCAGGGCCTGCGCGTCACCGCCGAGTACAGCACCGACCTCTTCGAGCGCTCGACGGCGGAGCGGCTGCTGGGCCACTACCTCACGCTGCTGGAGGGCATCGTCGCGCAGCCGGACGTGCGCATCTCCCACCTGCCGCTGTTGCCCGACGCCGAGCGCCAGCGCGTGATGAACGGCTGGAACGACACGGCCGTCACGCACCCGAAGGGCGCGACGCTCACCTCGCTCATCGAGGCGCAGGTGGCGCGCACGCCGGACGCCGTCGCCCTGGAGCTCGAGGGCAGCCACCTCACCTACCGCGAGCTGGATGCCCGCGCGAACCAGCTCGCGCACGCGCTGCGCAAGCACGGCGTGGGCCCGGAAGTGCGCGTGGGCCTGTGCGTGGAGCGGTCGCTGGAGATGGTGGTGGGCCTGCTGGGCACGCTGAAGGCGGGCGGCGCCTACGTGCCGCTGGACCCCGGCTACCCGCAGGAGCGCCTGGGCTGGATGCTGGAGGACGCGCGTCCGCCGGTGCTGCTGGTGCAGGAGCGGTTGTTGCCGCGGCTGCCGGCGTCCGGCGCGACGGTGGTGAAGCTGGACACAGGCTGGGAGGAGATTGCCCGCGAGCCCACCACGGCGCCTGTGCCTACGGCCATGCCGGACTCGCTGGCGTACATCATCTTCACGTCCGGCAGCACGGGCCGCCCCAAGGGCGCGATGAACGCCCACGGCCCGGTGGTGAACCGCCTCTTGTGGATGCAGTCCGCGTACGGGCTCACGCCTCGGGACGTGGTGCTCCAGAAGACGCCGTTCAGCTTCGACGTGTCCGTCTGGGAGTTCTTCTGGCCGCTGATGACGGGCGCGAAGCTGGTCGTCGCGAAGCCCGGCGGGCACCAGGACCCGGGCTACCTGAAGGCGCTGATTGCCTCCGCGTCCGTCACCACGCTGCACTTCGTGCCCTCCATGCTCCAGGCGTTCCTGGACGAGCCGGGCGTGGCGGAGTGCACGTCGCTCCAGCGCGTGGTGTGCAGCGGTGAGGCGCTGCCCCTGGAGCTGAAGGAGCTGTGCCTGCGCACGCTTCCCGGCGCGGGGCTCCACAACCTCTACGGCCCCACCGAGGCCGCGGTGGACGTGACGTTCCACGCGTGCAAGGCGAACGACGGCCGCCGCTCCGTGCCCATTGGCCGGCCGGTGGACAACACGCAGATCCGCATCCTGGACTCGGAGCTCCAGCCGGTGCCGCAGGGCGCGGCGGGCGAGCTGTACATCGGCGGCGTGCAGGTGGGGCGCGGCTACCTCGCGCGGCCCTCGCTGACGGCCGAGCGCTTCATCCCCGACCCCTACGCGACGGTGCCGGGCGCGCGCATGTACCGCACGGGCGACGTGGCCCGGTGGCTGCCGGACGGCGAAATCGAGTACCTGGGCCGCGCGGACTTCCAGGTGAAGATCCGCGGTCTGCGCATCGAACTGGGCGAAATCGAGTCGTCGCTGGAGAAGCACCCCACGGTGCGCCAGGCGGTGGTGCTCGCGCGCGAGGACCGGCCGGGCCAGAAGCGGCTGGTGGCCTACGTCACCGGCAAGGACGCGAAGCCGGAGGCCGCGGCGCTGCGCACCTTCCTGCTGGAGCGGCTGCCCGAGTACATGGTCCCGTCCAACGTCGTGGTGCTGGAGCGCATGCCGCTCAGCCCCAACGGCAAGGCGGACCGCAAGGCACTGCCCGCGCCGGAGCTGGGTGGGACGGATCCCTCGCGCCCCTTCGTGGCGCCGGGGACGGCCATCGAGCAGCAGATCGCCCAGGCCTGGAAGGACCTGCTCCACGTGGAGCGGGTGGGCATGGACGACCCCTTCTTCGAGCTGGGCGGCAACTCGCTGCTCGCGCTCCAGTTGCACCGGCGGCTCACGGCGGAACTCGGCGTGACGCTGGCGCTCACGGACCTCTTCCAGTACCCCACCGTGCGGGCGCTGGCGGCGCGGCTGTCGCGCCGGGAGGACACGCCCTCGGAGGACGCGGCGCAGGCGGGCCGCTCCCGTGCCGAGGCGCGACGCACGGTCAACCGCCGCGCGGTGGCCTCGCGCGGTCGGGTGGAAACGGATGGAGACGCGGATGAGTGACGCAGTGGGTGGTGGCGAGGAGCGCATCGCGATCGTCGGCCTGGCGGGCCGCTTCCCGGGTGCGAAGACGCTGGAGGGCTTCTGGGAGATGCTCCGGCGCGGCGGCGACGCGCGCCGAGTGCCCTCGGACGCGGAGCTGGACGACGCGGGCGTGCCGCAGGCCCTGCGCGCCCATCCGCAGTGGGTGCGCTCCAGCTACGTGCTGGAGGGCGCGACGGACTTCGACGCGGGCCTCTTCGGCTACAGCCCGCGCGAGGCGGAGCTGATGGACCCCCAGCAGCGCATCTTCATGGAGTGCGCGTGGGAGTCGCTGGACAACGCCGGCTATGACCCGACGCGCTTCAAGGGCGCGGTGGCCGTCTACGCGAGCGTGAGCCTCAGCTCGTACCTCCTGCGCGCGCTGACGCGGCAGCCGGACCTGATGGACACGGCCGGCTCGTTCGGCGTGATGCTGGCCAACGACAAGGACTACGTGGCCACGCGCGTGTCCCACCGGCTGGGCCTGCGCGGCCCCGCGGCGACGGTGCAGACGGCGTGCTCCAGCTCGCTGGTGGCGCTCCACCTGGCGTGCCAGAGCCTGCTGTCCGGAGAGAGCGACATGGCGCTCGCGGGCGGCTCGTCCGTGTCCTTCCCGCAGACGGCGGGCTACCTCTACCAGGAGGGGATGATCTTCTCGCCGGACGGCTACTGCCGCGCGTTCGACGCGAAGGCCAACGGCACCGTGCGCGGAGCGGGCGCGGCGGTGGTGGTGCTCAAGCGGCTGTCGGACGCGCTGAAGGACGGCGACACCATCCACGGCGTGCTGCTGGGCACGGCGGTGAACAACGACGGCGCGGGCAAGGTGGGCTTCACCGCGCCCAGCGTGGAGGGCCAGGCCGCGGTCATCGCGGAGGCGCTCGCCATCTCCGGCGTCACCCCGGACGACATCCAGTACGTGGAGGCCCACGCGACGGGCACCCCGCTGGGCGACCCGATAGAGGTGGCCGCGCTCAACCAGGCCTTCGGCGGCAAGGAGACGGGCCAGAAGCGCGTGGCGCTGGGCTCGCTCAAGGCGGCCATCGGCCACCTGGACGCGGCCGCCGGCATCGCGGGCGTGGTGAAGACGGTGCTCGCCATGGAGCACGGCGAGATTCCCGCGAGCCCCCACTTCGAGAAGCCCAACCCCGTCATCGACTTCGACGCGGGGCCCTTCTTCGTGCCCTCGCAGCCCCGGCCGTGGACGTCCACGAACGGGCCGCGCCGCGCGGGCGTGAGCGCCTTCGGCATCGGCGGCACCAACACGCACGTCATCCTGGAGGAGGCCCCGAAGACCGCCGCCCCCGCGCCGTCGCGCCGCGCGTGGCATGTGCTGCCCCTGTCCGGCCGCACGCCCGCGGCGCTGGACGCGGCGACGGAGCAACTGGCCGCGCACCTGGACTCGCATCCGAACGTGAACCTGGCGGACGTGGCGTACACGCTCCAGGTGGGCCGCCACGCGCACGAGCACCGCCGCGCGGTGGTGGTGAAGGACGTCGCGGACGCGAAGGCGGCGCTGCGGGACGCCCGGCGGCTCCTGGGCGGCTCCGGCCTCAACACGCGCCGGCCGGTGGTGTTCCTCTTCTCCGGTCAGGGTTCGCAGTACGTGGACATGGGCCGGGGCCTCTACGAGCAGGAGCCCGTCTTCCGCACGGAGGTGGACGCGTGCGCGGAGAAGCTGAAGCCCCACCTGGGGCTGGACCTGCGCACGGTGCTCCATCCGCCCGCGGACGGGCGCGAGAAGGCCACCGAGCAGCTCAAGCAGACGTCGCTCACGCAGCCCGCGCTGTTCGTCATCGAGTACGCGCTGGCGAAGCTCTGGGCGTCCTGGGGCGTGACGCCGCAGGCGATGGTGGGCCACAGCATCGGTGAGTACGTGGCCGCGTGCCTGTCGGGCGTGTTCAGCCTGGACGACGCGCTGGCGCTGGTGGCCACGCGCGGCCGGCTGATGCAGTCGCTGCCCGCGGGCGCCATGCTGTCCGTGCGGCTGACGCCGGAGGCGCTGGCGCCGCTGATGGACGCGCGCATCTCCGTGGCGGCCGTGAACGCGCCGGGCTTCACCGTGGTCGCGGGCCCCACCGACGCGGTGGACGCGCTCCAGGCGAAGCTGGAGGCCCAGAAGGTGGAGGTGTCGCGGCTGCACACGTCGCACGCGTTCCACTCCACGATGATGGACCCCATCGTCGAGGAGTTCCGCCAGGCGGTGGCGAAGGTCGCGCGCAAGGAGCCCAAGGACCTCTACCTGTCCAACGTCACCGGCACCTGGGTGACGCCCGAGGACGCGGTGAGCCCGGCGTACTGGGCGCGCCACCTGCGCGACGCCGTGCGCTTCCAGGACTCGGCGACGCTGCTGTTGAACGACCCCGAGCACGTCTTCCTGGAGGTCGGTCCCGGCAACGCGCTGGCGACGCTGGTGCGCCGCAACGCGAAGGAGGGCACGTTCCCCGCCATCCTCACGACGCTGCCCGCGCCGCGCGACGCCCAGCAGGACGCGCTCACGCACGCCACGGACGCGTTCGCGAAGCTGTGGCTCGCGGGCGCGAAGACGGTGGCCGGCCGCGTCTACAAGGGCGAGTCCCGCCGCCGCATCCCCCTGCCCGCCTACCCCTTCCAGCGCGAGCGCTACGACCTGCTCAAGGGTCCGCCCCCTGCGCTGCCCCGCGCAGCCACCGCCGCGCGGGCGGCTCCGGCGCAGGGCGTGGAGCTGACCGTCCCGTCGTGGCCGCGCACGCGCGCGTCGCCTCGGGTCCCATCGCTGGCGGGTCAGCGCTGGCTGGTGCTGGAGGCGGACACGCCGGTGGCCGCGCGCGTGTCGGAGCGGCTGCGCCAGGCGGGCGCGGACGTGGTGTCGCTGGTCGCGGGTCAGGGCGCGTCGGATCCGGTGACGAAGCGCTTCGCCGTGGACGTGGCCTCGCCGGACGCGGTGAGCGAGCACCTGGAGCGGCTGCGCGGTGAGGAGTGGACGCCCGCGCACGTCGCGTACCTGTGGCCGCTGGTGAAGGCGCCGCAGGACCTGGAGGCGGGGCTCGCGACGTCGTTCCACGGACTGCTCGCGCTGGCGAAGGCGGTGGGTCCGGGCGCGGCGAAGGCGCCCCTCACGCTGGACGTGGTGACCACCGGCGCCCAGGACGTCACGGGCGAGGAGCCGCTGCTGCCCTGGCAGGCGGCCGCCGTGGGCGCGAGCCGCGTCCTGCCACAGGAGTACCCCGGCATCACCGTGCGCGCCGTCGACGTCACCTGGCCCGCGCCGGACGAGTCCGCGTCCGGCCCATGGCTGGAGCGGCTGGTGACGGAGCTGGCCACCGGCAAGGAAGCGGTGGTCGCGCTGCGCGGCCCGTACCGCCATGTCGAGGCGTTCGAGCCCATCGAGGTCCCGGGCACTCCGGACTCCGACGCCGCGCAGCCCACGGGCCTCAAGGAGGGCGGCGTCTACGTCATCGTCGGTGGCCTGGGCCGCGTGGGGCTCGCGCTCGCGGAGCAGCTCACGCATGCCGTGAAGCCGAAGCTCGTGCTGCTGTCGCGCCGCACGCTCCCCGCTCCCGGGGAGTGGGACGCGTGGCGCGCGGGCCATGACGCCCAGGACGCGACGTCCAGGGCCATCGAGCGCATGCGCACGCTGGAGCAGGCGGGCGCGCAGGTGCTGGCGCTTCGCGCGGACGCGGGCGTGCCCGGTCAGCTCGACAAGGCGCTCCAGGTGGCGGAGGCGAAGTTCGGCCGCGTCGACGGCGTCTTCTACGCGGCGGGTGACGGCGGCATGGCCACCCGCATCTCCGTGGACGAGTCCACGCCGGAGGCCACCACCCCGCTGCTCGCCGGCCGCTTCGGGGGCCTCACGCAGCTGGCGGAGGCGCTGGCGTCGCGCCATCCGGACTTCGTCGTGGTGCAGTCCTCCCTCACCGTGGTGCTGGGCGGCATGGCGGTCAGCGCGGTGGCGGCGGCGCACGCCGGCATGGACGCGCTGGCGGCCCGGCAGGCCCGGCTTGGCGGCACCCGCTGGTACACCGTGGACTGGGACGTGTGGGGCGTGGGCGAGGGCTTCCGGCCCGACGCCGTCATCCCGCCCGCCGAGGGCTTCCGCCTCCTGCGCGCGCTGCTCACCCAGCCCGCCGGCGGCCGCTTCCTCGCGTCCCGAGGCTCGCTGGAGGCCCGGCTCCAGGTGGCGCGCGACGGCGCCTCCACGACCCGCACGGGCGGCAGCGCCAGCGGCAAGCACCCGCGGCCTCCGCTCGCCAACGTCTTCGTCGCCCCGCGCGACGAAACCGAGGAGAAGGTCGCCGCGCTCTGGCAGGACCTGCTGGGCGTGGAGTCCGTGGGCATCACCGACAACTTCTTCGAACTGGGTGGCCACTCGCTGCTGGGCGTGCAGCTCCTGTCGCGCATCCGCGAGACCTTCCAGGTCGAGCTGTCCATGCGCGCCCTCTTCGAGTCCCCCACCGTGGAGGTGATGACGGTGGCCATCGTGGAGGCGAGCGCCAGCCAGCTCGACCCGGAAGCCCTGGAAGCCATGCTCGCGGAGCTGGAGCAGGGCTGATTTCCCCTAGCAACGCCGGGCCCGCGCGCACTCCCGTAGTACCGTGCGCGGGCCCTTGAACCTCCTGCCCCCCAGGAGAAAAGAGACGTGGAATGAGCCTCGCGCAACGCCTGACCATCACCCAGCCCATGCGGGTCTTCTGGATCACCTGGTTTGGTCAGCTCATCTCGATCCTGGGCTCGGGCCTCACGGCGTTCGGCGTGGGCGCCAAGGTGTTCCTGGACACGCGCTCCACCACGCAGTTCGCGCTCCTGTCCTTCTTCGCGTTCGCGCCCATGGTCATCCTGGCGCCGCTCGCGGGAACGCTCATCGACCGGTGGGACCGCCGCCGCGCCATGCTCCTGGCGGACATGGGCAACGGCCTCAGCACGCTCATCATCTTCGGCCTGGTGCTGGCGGACAGCAAAGGCCTCATCAAGCTCCAGGCCTGGCACTTCTACCTGCCCGTGTCCTTTGGCGCGTGCTTCGGCGCCTTCCGCTGGCCGGCCTTCTTCGCCACGGTGACGCTGCTCGTGCCCAAGCAGCACCTGGGCCGCGCCAACGCCATGGCGGAGGTGGCCAGCGGCGCCAGCCAGATCCTCTCCCCCATCATCGCCGGAGCGCTCATCGACAGCGTGGGCCTGGTGGGCGTGCTGTCCGTGGACGTCTGCAGCTTCACCATCGCCATCATCACCCTGCTGATGGTCCGCTTCCCGCGTCCCCCGGTCTCCGTGGAGGGGCAGCAGGGCAAGGGGTCCATCCTCGCGGAGATGAAGCAGGGCTGGAGCTTCATCAGCACCCGCAGGGGGCTCGTGGCGCTGCTGGGCTTCACCGTCGTGGCCGTGCTGTGCATGGACCTGGTGGTGCTGCTCATCACCCCGCTGGTGCTGGCCTTCACGGACATCTCCACGCTGGGCATCATCGCGTCGGTGGCGGGCGTGGGGGCGCTCCTGGGCGCCGTCGGCATGGGCGTGTGGGGCGGCCCCAAGAACCAGCTGCACGGCATCCTGGGGTTCCAGATCGTCTCCGGCCTGGTGCTCTTCATGGCCGCGCCGTCGCCCAGCGTGCCGCTGGTGGCCACCGCCGCCGCGCTCTACCTGTTCACCATGCCGCCCATGGTGGCCAGCACCCAGTCCATCTGGCAGCGCAAGATTCCGGCGGACCTCCAGGGCCGCGCCGCGGCCGTGAAGCGGATGGTCACCCTGTGCATGTCGCCGTTCGCCAGCCTCATCGCGGGCCCGCTCGCGGACGACCTCTTCGAGCCGGCCATGGCCCCGGGCGGCGTGCTCGCCGGCAGCATGGGCCGCCTCCTGGGCGTGGGCCCGGGGCGCGGCATCGCCGTCATCTTCATCGTCCTGGGGCTGATGACGCTCTTGAACGTCGCGTTCGCGTGGACCAACCCGCGCCTGCGCAACCTGGACCGCGAGCTGCCGGACGCCCTGCCTGACGGGGGCGCCACCCCGGACACCGCCGCCGCCCCCCCGCCGACCGCCCCCACCGCCGGAGCCTCCGCGTCATGAGTGCCTTCTCCCAGGTCCTGCGCATGCTGCGCATGTTGCCGTCCGCCATGGCCGTGGCCGCCCCGGGCGTGGGGCCGTGGCTTGCCCGCCGCCGCTGGCCTCGCGCGGAAGGACAGCTCACGCTGCCCGGCCTGCACGGCAAGGTGGAGGTGCTGCGCGACACGTGGGGCGTGCCGCACATCTTCGCCAGCGACGAGCACGACCTGTTCTTCGCCCAGGGCTATGTGCACGGGCAGGACCGGATGTGGCAGATGGAGATGGGCCGCCGGCTGGTGGATGGCCGGCTCGCGAGCCTGCTGGGCCCCATGCTGGTGCCCGCGGACGAGTTCCTGCGCACCATGGGCCTGCGCCACCTGGCCGAGCGCGCCTGGGCGCAGGTGGACGCGGACGCGCGCGCCATCCTGGAGGCCTACAGCGCGGGCATCAACGCGCGCATCGCCGCGGAGCCGCTGCCCTACGAGTTCACCGTCATGAGCACGGACCCCGCGCCCTGGACGCCGGTGGACTCGCTCGCGCGCGGCAACCTGCTGGCGATGATGCTGGGCGGCAACCACCGCATCGAGCTGTTCCGCGCGCGGCTGGTGGCGGCGGTGGGTGAGGAGGTGGCCAACGCGCTGCTGCCGCAGAACGCGCCGCAGACGCCGCTCATCGTCCCGAAGGAGGCGCGCCTGCCGGGCCTCAAGTCCGTGAAGACGATGTCCGGCCTGGACAGCGTGGACGCGGTGATGGGCGACCCCAACATCGTCTCCGGCAGCAACAACTGGGTGGTGCACGGCCAGCGCACGAAGAGCGGCCAGCCGCTGCTCGCCAACGACGTGCACATCCCGCTGGGCATGCCGTCCACCTGGTACGAGAACGGCCTGCACGGCGGCCGCTTCCAGCACGTGGGCTTCTCCCTGCCCGGCGTGCCCATGCTCATCGTCGGCCACAACGGGAAGGTGGCCTGGGGCATGTCCAACCTGGGGCCGGACACCCAGGACTTCTACATCGAGAAGCTGGACGACCCGAAGGCGCCCAAGCAGTACCTCTACCAGGGCACCTGGCACGACCTGGACGTGCGCCGGGAAGAGATTCCCGTGAAGGGCGCCGCCCCCGTGGTGATTGAAGTGAAGAGCACCCGGCACGGCCCGCTGATGAACAAGGTGATGGCGGACGAGATGAAGGACGGCGAGCCGATGTCCCTCAAGTGGGCGCACCGGGAATGCCAGCCGCTCATCAACGCCGTGCTGAAGCTCAACCTGGCGCAGGACTGGGAGTCCTTCCGCGGCGCGATGAAGGCCTGGGAGGGACCGGGCCAGAACTTCGTGTACGCGGACACGGCCGGCAACATCGGGTACCAGGCGACGGGGAAGATTCCCATCCGCCAGGGCCACCAGGGCCTCATCCCCATGCCGGGCTGGACGGGCGAGTCGGAGTGGACGGGCTTCATCCCCTTCGAGGAGCTGCCCGCGTCCTTCAACCCGCCCGCGGGCTACGCGGCCACGGCGAACAACAAGATCACCTCCGACGACTACCCGCACCTCATCGCGCACAACTGGTTCCCGGGCTACCGCGCCAAGCGCATCACCGACCTGCTGGAGGCGGGCACGCAGCACAGCGTGCAGACGATGCGGGACATCCAGGCGGAGACGTACTCGCTGCCCGCGGAGACGCTGCGCCCCTACTTCCTGGCGGCGGCGCTGCCGGCCGACGACACCCAGCGCCAGGCGGTGGACGCGCTGAAGGCGTGGGACCTGCGCTTCGAGCCGGAGGCCGTGGGCGCCACGGTGTTCCAGGCCTGGTACATCGAGGTGCTGCGCAAGCTGCTCCAGCACAAGCTGGAGCCGTCGCTGGTGTCCGAGTACCTCATGGGCCAGTACGAGCGGCACGGCAGCCTGCACATGCCCTTCGTCATCGGCCAGATGTCCCAGCCGGACAGCGACTGGTGGGACGACCCGAAGACGCCGGAGAAGGAGACGCGCGACGACATCCTCCGCGCGGCGCTGACGGCGGCCACCGCGTGGCTGGTGAAGACGTACGGCCCGAAGACGGAAGGTTGGGCCTGGGGCCAGGTGCACCAGCTCACCTACGCGCACCAGCCGCTGGGCGGGCCCGCCATCCCCGGCCCCATCCGGCGCGTCTTCAACAGCCGCACGCTGCCGGCCCGGGGTGACAACTACTCCGTGGACGGGGCGTCGTTCCTCTGGGCCCGCCCCTTCAAGGTCGTCCACGGCACCGCGCTGCGGATGATTGTCGACCTGGCGGACCTGTCGCGCTCCGTGTCCATCCACGCGCCGGGACAGACGGAGCACCTGTTCCACAAGCACCGGGATGACCTGATGGAGCTCAACCGCAAGGTGGAGTTCCACCCCATGCTCCACACGCGCCAGGCGGTGGAGCAGCACCGCGAGGCCACGCTGACGCTCACGCCCGCGGTGGCCCTGGCCAAATAAAACAACCCGGACTTGAAGGCCGCCACTCCCCCCGGAGCGGCGGGCCTCCAGGCCCGGGTCCATTGCTTTTCAGGCTCCAGCGGGAGCCGGCACTCGTATTCGCGTCGAGTTCCCCCTCAGAAACTCGACGCTTCCCCCTTCTATGTGCCAGCCCCTGCGGTCCCCCCCATTTCCCGCGCATGTCGCGGTGGGTTAGGAAGTCCCCCGACTCCCTGACTCACCGTGTCGCTGCTGCGCGGGCCCCCCTGCTTCCCGTGCTGCGATGAAGGAACAGTACCGGGACCCCCTGTTTCGATCTGTGAAGCGGCCCACAAGCTGTGTGTGAAGGCGTTCACACCGGCCGGACTTGTCCGCCGGGCCTGGATGGGAGGCTTCCCTACCTGTATCCCCGGAATCCAGGCACAATGGCGTCCCCCTCATGTCCTACGCGCAGCTGCTGGCCGAAATCCCCATGTTCGAAAGCCTCGGCCGGGAGGACCTGGAGAACATGTCGTCGCTCCTCCAGCCCCGGCGTTTCGCCCGAGGGGAGGTCATCTTCCACCGGGGGGACGTAGGCACCGCGCTGTTCATCATCCGGAGAGGCCAGGTGGCCATCCGGCTCTCCTCCAGCGAGGGGCGCGAAATCACCCTGGCGCTGCTGGACCGGGGGGACGCCTTTGGGGAGCTGTCGCTCCTGGACGGCGAGGTGCGCTCCACCGACGCGATGGCGCGCGAGGAGGCGCATCTGCTGACGCTCCAGCGCGAGGACTTCCGGCGCTACCTGGAGACGCGGCCGCAGGTGAGCCTGGCGCTCCTGGCGAACATGAGCCGGCTGGTGCGGCGCACGACGCAGCTCGTGTACGACTCGGCCTTCCTGGACGCGCGCTCGCGTTTGGTGCGGGTGCTGCTGGAGCTGGCGAAGACCCAGGGAAAGCCATCCCCGGAAGGGCTGGTCATCACCCCGAAGCTCACGCAGTCCGAGCTGGCCAACCTGTGCGGCGTCACTCGCGAGAGCGTGAACAAGTGGCTGCGCTACTACGTGCGCGAGGGGATGCTCAGCTTCGAGGGCGGGCAGATCGTCCTCCTCCAGCCGGAGCGGCTGGGACAGGACGCGGAGTAGCCGTCAGCCGCGCACGCGGAAGAGGGACAGGGGCTCCTCGCGGCCCTTCACCCGCACGGGGTCCAGCGGCTCCAGCGCGAAGGCGTCCGCGTCCAGCAGGGCGCGCGTGGCGTCCGTGAGGAGGACCTCGCCGGGGCGCGCGACGCCGCACACGCGGGCCGCCACGTTGGTGGCGTCTCCCACGGTGGCGTACTGAAGGTAGCGCTCCGAGCCGATGTTGCCCGCGGCCACCGGGCCGGAGTTGAGCCCGATGTGCACTTGAATCTCCGGCGTGCCCTCCTCCCGCCAGCGGGCGTTGAGGGCGGCCAGGGCGTGTTGCATCTCCATGGCCGCGCGCACGGCCCGGTCCGCGTCGTCCGGCCGGGCGAAGGGGGCGCCCCACACGGCCATCAGCGCGTCGCCGATGTACTTCTCCAGCGTGCCCTCGTGGCGGAAGACGATGTCCGCCATCACCGGGAAGTACGCGTTGAGCATGTCCACCACCTGCCGGGGCTTGAGGCGCGAGGACATGGCGGTGAAGCCGGTGATGTCGGAGAAGAGGATGGTGACGTTCGCCTCGCGCACCTCCAGCGGTACGCCCCGGAGCGCCTTGAGCTGGCGCACGACGTCCGGCGGGAAGAAGCGCTGGTAGGCGTTGCGGAGCACCGCCTCCTCCTCCAGCCGCCGCGCCAGGTGCGCGTGGTCCAGGGCGATGGCGGCCTGGTTGGCGAAGGCGGTGAGGAACTCCAGGTCCTCGTCGGTGAAGAGGCCGCCCTGCGTGAGGCTGTCCAGGTACAGCACGCCCAGCACCGAGTCGCGCGTGCGTAGAGGCACGCACAGCGAGGCGCGGATGGACTGGCGGAAGACGGAGTCCGCGCCCTGCAGCCGCGCGTCGTCCTTCGCGTCGGTGAAGAGGGCCGCAACGCCGCGCGAGTGCACGTAGTCCACGATGTGCTGGCTGAAGAAGCGCTCCGGCAGCGCCCCACCCCGCGCGCCCCGGGACACGCGCGGCACCAGCGCCCCCGTCTCGCGGTCCACCAGCAGCACCGCCGCCCGGTCCACCGCCCAGATTTGAAAGACGAGCTGCACCACGCGCTCCAACAGCCCGTCCACCGGGCCCGGAGACGACAGAATCTGGCCCACCTTGAGGAGCACCTGGAGCTTGTCGCGGGTGCGGTCCGGCGAGCGCGTGTCGAGCAGCGCCTCCATGGGCCCGCCGGAGAAGCGCGTCTCCAGGGGCTGCGTGCGCAGCGGGCCCCAGCCGTCCGGCAGCGGCGTGTCCAGGGACACCAGCCGGAACCACACCTCGCCGCAGCGGAAGGACTGGCCGTGGCCCAGCTCCTGGCGGGAGACGCGGTGCGGCCCCACGAAGCTGCCGTTCTTGCTGTCCAGGTCCACCAGCACCACGCGCCCGCCCGCGCGCTCCAGCCGCGCGTGGCGCCGGGACAGGCTGGGGTGCGGCACGCGGATGCCGTTCTCCTCCGTGCGGCCGATGGTGGTGGTGCCCTCTGGCAGCATCACCACCCGTTCATCCACCTGGCCTGGGTTGAGGACGAGGCGCATCGGGCGTCAGGTGGGTCCCTTGGCCGTGAAGGCCCCGGGCCGGGGCGCGGGTGCGGGCGCCTCCAGGACGGCGGGGGCCACCTGTTCGGAGGTGGCGTCCGCGGAGGACGCGGACTGGCTGCCCCGGCGGGCCACCACCTCGCGCACGCCGAGCGGCTGGCCTCCAGGCCCGGGCAGGTGCCGCTCTCCGGCGGCGCGGCAGTCGAAGGCGTCCGCGAGCCGGGCGGCCAGCGTCTCGCTCACCAGCACCTGGTCGCGCGCGGCCACGGTGGCCAGGCGGGCCGCGGTGTTCACCACGTCCCCCAGCACCGTGTGGTCCAGGCGCCCGCGCCCGGCCGCGCCCACGTTGCCTGAGACGACCGGCCCGGTGTCCACGCCCATGCAGACGCCGTGGGCGTACGGGGACGCATCGCCGCCGCTCCACGCCAGGCCCTGCAGCCGCTGCTTCACCGCGAGGCACGCGTCCAGCGCGCGCGACACGTGGCCCTCGCCCTGGAAGACGGCCATCACCGCGTCCCCCAGGAACTTGTCCACCACGCCGCCGCGCGACTCCAGCTCCGGGAGGATGACCTCGAAGTTGGCGTTGAGCCGGCGCAACGCGGACTCCGGCGCGTGCTGGCGGGTGACGGCGGTGAAGTCCGCGACGTCGAGGAAGGCCACCGTGGCGTCCAGCTGCTCGCCCGCGAGCCCGCCGGGGCCGCGCACCAGCGGCAGCACCCGGTCCACGATGCCGCCGTGCACGAACATGCGCAGCAGCGCGTTCTCCTCCGTGGAGCGCACCGCGCGGCGCAGCTCCGCCACGTGGCGCACCGTCTTGGCCAGCGTGGACTCCAGGTCGTCCAGGTCCACCGGCTTCACGAGGAAGTCGAACGCGCCCCGGTTCATCGCCGTGCGCAGGTTGGGCATGTCGCCGTACGCGGAGACGATGACCACCTTCACCAGCGGATCCACCTCGCCCACGCGCGACAGGAAGGTGAGTCCGTCCATGCGCGGCATGTTCAGGTCGCACAGCACCGCGTGCGTGTCCGGGTGCTGGCGCAGCGCCTCCAGGGCCTCCTCGCCGTCGCGGGCGAAGACGAAGCGGTAGACGCCGTCGCGCACGTGCCTGCGGAAGCGCTGGCGCATGAGCACCTCCACGTCCGGCTCGTCGTCCACCACCAGCACCGTGGCGGCCTGGCCAGCGCGGCCCGCCTCCACCAGCGCGACGAAGGCGGCGGCCAGCTCACGCGCGGAGGTGAAGCGCTGCTCCGGCTTCGGGTGCAGCGCGCGCTGGAAGAAGGCGTCCCCGCCCGCGCCCAGCTCCGGCACCAGCTGCGACACGGGCACCGCGGGCGGGTGGAAGGTGCCGCGCAAGAGGGCCCCCACGGACTCCGGCCCGTAGGGGAACTGGCCGGTGAGCGCGCGGTAGAGCACCACCGCGAGCGACCAGAGGTCCGCCCGCGCGTCCAGGTCCGGATCCGCGCGCAGCTGCTCCGGGCTCATGTAGCGCAGCGTGCCGGTGAGCCCCTCCGCCTGCGCGGGCGCGCCCGTGGGCAGCAGCGAGCGCGCGAGCCCGAAGTCGAGCACCTTCACCACCTCCTCGCCGTCCACGTGGGCGAGGAAGAGGTTGGCGGGCTTCAGGTCGCGGTGGACGAGTCCCGCAGCGTGCGCCGCCGCCAGGGCCCGGGCCACCGGCGTGACGAGCGCGGCCACGCGGGCCGGGGACAGACGCCCCTGCTGGGTGAGGCGCGTCTCCAGGTCCTCGCCCTCCAGCAGCTCCATGACGATGTACGGCACGCCGCCGTCCACGCCGGAGTCATGCACCTGCACCACGTGCGGGTGGCGCAGCCGGGCCACGGCCTGCGCTTCCTGCTCGAAGTGGCGGTGCGCCTCCGGCGTGCGCGCGACGACGTCGGAGGCGATGAGCTTGAGGGCCACGTGCCGCTGGAGTTGCAGGTCGACGGCCCGCCAGATGGCGCCCATGCCACCGCCGCCAATCCTGCGCTCCAGCGCGTACCTGCCGCCCAGTGGGCGTCCGGTGTCCATCGGCCCTGTGTCTCCGTCCCGGGCACGGCCTGGCGCACGTGCCCCGCGAAGCCGGGATGATGGCACACCTGGCCCCTCTCCCGGGTGTGCCCATTCAGTGCCGCCACCCCGGAGCCGCGGGGGCCCGGCCGCACGCCCGGTGTGGGAGGGGGAGCGTCAGGCGCGGGTCAGCGCCTGGGCGAGCCGGGGCAGCACGTCACCCGCCCTCGCCTCCACGCGCACATCCGCCAGGGCGTCGCCCCGGCTCTCCCCGATGTTGAGGATGCCGATGGGCAGGTGCCGGTCCGCGGCGCGTTTGACGAAGCGGTAGCCGGAGTAGACCGTCAGCGACGAGCCCACCACCAGGAGCGCGTCCCCCTCCTCCACCAGCGCGAACGCGTCCTCCACCAGCGGCGCCGCGACGTTGTCCCCGAAGAACACCACGTCCGGCTTCAGCGTCCCGCCGCAGCGCGTACACGCGGGGACGTGGAAGCCGTCCACGGCCTCCGCGGACAGCTCCGCGTCGCCGTCCGGACGCAGCTCCACGACGGCGTGCGCGAAGTCCGGGTTGAGGCCCAGCATCCGCGCCTGGAGCGACGCGCGGGGCTCCTGCGCGCCGCACGCCAGACAGCGCACCCGCGACAGCGCGCCGTGCAGCTCCAGCACGCGCTCACTGCCGGCCGCGTGGTGCAGGCCGTCCACGTTCTGGGTGATGAGGCCGGGCACCACGCCCGCCTTCTCCAGCGCCGCCAGCGCGAAGTGGGCCTCGTTGGGGCGCGCGGAGGTGAAGCGCGGCCAGCCCAGCAGGCTGCGCGCCCAGTAGCGCTGGCGCACCTCCGGCTTGTGCAGGAACTCGCGGTGCTGGATGGGGTTGCGCACCTTGTGGCGCGTCTCCGGGCCCCGGTAGTCGGGGATGCCGGACTCGGTGCTGCATCCGGCGCCGGTGAGCACCACGACGCGGCGTCCGCGCAAGAGCGAGGTCAGGGCGTCCACGCCCGCTTCGGGCGGCAGGGCGGCGACGGGGGAGTCCGAGAGGAGCGTCATTCCACCCTCCGTATAACGTGGCCCCCTCGTGCCCGCCTGCGAGCCCTCACCGGGTGAGGGCGTCCCGGGAGGGGTCCGCGGGCTTCGGGGTGGCCATGGCGGCCTTGAGGTCCTTGCGCGCGCCGGGGGGCAGCCTGGCGATCCACCGGTCCATCGCCTGGCGGAGCTCCGGCACGGAGGACTCCTCGTCGGGCAGCGCGGCGGCCTCCTGGCGGGCCTCGGCGACGAGCCGCACCGCGCGGGCCGGGTCCTGCTTCGCGTCCCAGAGGGCGCGGCCCAGCATGTAGCGCGCGGCGGGGCGCTCGGCCGGACGGGGACGGGCGCGCTCCCAGCCCGCGACGGCCTGCTCCAGCGGGGCCAGCGCCTCGCGCGGACGGCCCAGCACCATGTACGTGCGCCCCAGGTCCACCAGGGCGCCCGTCCAGCCGCCGTTCACGTCGTCCGGCAGGGACGTCTGGAGCGCGGCGGCGCGCTGGAAGTACGGCAGGGCCTGATCCGGCTGGTTGCGGTAGCTGAGCGTCTGGCCCATGCCACGGAGCACCAGCGCCAGCGTGGGGTGGTCCGGGCCCAGGCTCTTCTCCACCTGCTCGATGGCGGTGGCGAAGCGCTGGGTGGCCTCCTCCAGCCGGCCCAGGTGCACCAGCAGCGTGCCGATGTTGTTGACGATGATGGCCACGGTGGAGCTGTCGCGCCCCTCCGTCGTCTCGGCGATGTGGAGCGCGCGCTCGTAGAGGGGCAGCGCCTCCTCGCGCTTGCCCTGGTACTGCAGCGCCAGGGCCAGGCTGTTGAGCGCGTCCGCCACCTGCGGGTGGTCCTGTCCCAGCGACCGCTCCAGCAGCGCCAGCGCGCCCCGGGCCAGCCGCTCCGACTGCACGAAGTCCCCCTGCTGCCAGCGCACGCTGGCCTGCTCCAGGCGGATGCGCGCCACGTCCGGATGCTCGGGCCCCAGCGAGCCGCGCACGGTGCCCAGGGCGCGCTCGTACAGGCCCAGGGCCTCCTCCGCGCGCCCCTGCGAGCGGCGCACGGTGCCCAGCTCCACGCGCACGTCCGCGACCTCCAGGGCCTCCGGGCCGAAGCGCTTCTCCAGGAAGGACAGCGCGCGGGTGAGCTGCTCGTGGGCCTCCGGGTAGCGGCCCTGGCGGGACAGGAGCCGGCCCAGGTTCATCGCGAGCGCTCCGGCCAGCTCCCTGCTGCCGCCCAGCCGCTCCACCGCGGCGCTGGCGCGCTCCGCGGCCTGCTGCCCTTGCGCGTAGTGGTCCAGCCGCTCACCCGTGATGCGCACCGCCAGCGTCCATGCCCGGGCGGCGGCGTCGTCATTGCGGCCGGCCTCCGCGCTCCACGCGGCCTGGAGCACCGTGGCCTCCGCGCCCCGGTAGTCCCCTGCCCCGTCCTTCAATTCCGCGAGCAAGAGCAGCGCGTCCGCGGCGCCGGACCAGTCCCCCGCGGCGCGAGCGGCCTGGGCCACGGGCTCCACGCGCGCCACGCCCTGCGAATAGCGGCCGGCGGCGCGCAGGGCCCGGGCGTCCACCAGCGCCTGGAGCAGCGCGACGGTCCGGTCCCTCGCGGCGGCGTCATCCGGCGAGGAGTGGCCCCGCGACGTCAGCGCCTCCACGTCCGAGCAGCCCGCCAGCGGCGCCAGCCCCTCCACCGCGCGGGGCGCCCGCTCCACGAGGTCCGGATCCGCCTGCGTGAACAACTGCGTGAGCGCGGCCACGTCCGCCAGCCGCGCGTCCAGGCAGCGCATGCGCAGCGCCATCACCGCCTCGCTCTGCTCGTGCCGCACGCGGGTGGCCTCGCAGGCCGCCGTGCGCGTCGTTACCCACGCGGCGGTGTACGCGTCCAGGCTGCGGCGCACGTGGCGGAAGGCGTCGTGCGCGAAGCGGCGCTGGGTGCCGACGAAGGCCGCCTCCACCGCCTGCTGCCGGGGGGCGTCCCACACGCCGTCCATGGCGCGCGCGGCGCCCTCGCAGCCCGTGGGGTCGCGGCCGTGGAGCACGTGCGTGAGGCCCACCGCGGACAACAGCAGCAGCGACGCCCCGGCCACGCGCAGCCGCCGCGTCCGGAGCGACGCGGGGTCCGCCTGCAGCGCGGCGATGAGCGCCTCCATGGACGCGTGCCGGTCCTCGGGCTTCACCGACAGGCCCTTCAGCACCACCTTGCGCAGCCACTGCGGCACGCCGGAGTGCCGGGGCACGCTCTTCACGCGGCCCGCGTGCACCGCCTGGGACAGCTCCTCCACCGTGGAGCCCGCGAAGGGGCGCTCGCCGTAGAGCCCCTCGTAGAGCGCGACGCAGAAGCCGAACTGGTCGCTGCGCGCGTCGGTGCGCTCCTCGGGCGGGAACTGCTCCGGGGCCATGTACGCGGGCGTGCCGCCCTCCATGGCGCGAGGACGCGCGGGGCCTCCAGGCGTGACCGGAGGAGCCAGGGGGCTGGCCATGAAGCGCGACAGGCCGAAGTCGGTGACGCGCACGCGGCCGTCCTGGCCGACGAGGATGTTCTCCGGCTTCACGTCGCCGTGCACGACGCCCACCGCGTGCGCCGCGGCGAGCCCCCGGGCCACGGCGACGAAGACCTCCACCACCTGGCGCCACGGGTGGGGCCCGTCGTGCTCCCACTTGCGCAGCGTGTGCGCGTCCACCAGCTCCATGGCCAGGAAGACCTGCCGGCCGAAGGTGCCCACGTCGAAGACGGAGACGACGTGCGGGTGGGAGACGCGGGCCATGGCCTGCGCCTCGCGCAGCACCTGCGAGCGGCCGGCCTCCGCGCCCAGCCCCAGCGCTTCCACCTGAAGCAGCTTGAGCGCGACGCGGCGGTCCAGCTCCGGGTCATAGGCGGCGTACACGACGCTCATCCCGCCCACGCCCAGCATCTCCAGGATGAGGTAGCGGCCCACCGCGGTGCCGCGCGCGAGCGGCGGCGTGGGCAGGCGCAGGCGCGGCTTCTTTCCGCGCCATGGGTCCACGGCCAGCGTCGCCAGTTGGCTGTCGAGGACCTCCTCCTCGGGAGCGGGCTCCGGGGTGGACCCGGCGGTGGCGGGCGGCTGCACCTTCAGCGCCTCGGACACCATGCGCCGGCAGGAGGGGCAGGTGTCCAGGTGCTCGTCGACGAGCGCGGCCCTGTCGGGAGGCAGCGTCCCGAGCAGGAGGTCCATGAACGTGGTTTCGTCCAGACAGGCGAGGGGCATGGGAGGCACGCGGAGGGGCGGCAGCACAGCAGGAGTCACGGCCTGCGTCGAGTCACCCTGGGGACGTTCCAGCCGTTGAAGGGTTGCCTGCTCGGCGGGAGGGACGTCGGTTCGCGAACGCATGTGTGCATTTCGTTGTGACAGGAGGGCCTTTCTGGAAGCGTCCGAGCATGCGGCGCCTGCGACAACTCGGATGGGCCGGGCTGATCTCCCTGGTGCTGCACGTGCTCGTGTTCGGGCTGTTATGGACCGTGGAGCCGTCGTCCACCGGCAGCTCGGCCCGGCCGCGCGCGAAGACGGTCGAGGTGGAAATCATCACCGCGCCCTCCGTCGCGGCCACGACTCCACCGGTCCAGGAGCCCGCCTCGCCGCCCCCGGTGGCGACGCGGGAGCCCCCGAAGCCGCGCGCGCCGACGAAGAGCGAACCCACCCCACCGCCTCCGGCCGTAGCGGAGCGGGAGCCACCGGAGCCCACGCCGACGCGCGCTCCCCCGGAGCCCACGCCGCCTCCAGCCGTGGCGACACGGGAGCCACCGGAGCCCACGCCGCCTCCATCGGAGCCGAGCGCACCACCCGAGGTCCCACCGGCCGCGACACCGCCAGCGACCGCGACGCGCGAGCCCCCGTCGCCTCCCTCTGATGCCCCGCGCCCTCCCGCGGCCGACGTTCCCCTCTCCGGCATCGCGACCCGCGAGCCGGCTCCGGACGGGGACCGGCCCACGGCGGAGGCACCTCGCTCGCCTCCGGGCACCCTTCCCTCGAGCCTGCTGCCGTCACCGGGCTTGAGCGGCGGGGTGATCATCTCCACGCCGGAGAACTCGCGGGGCGGAGGCCGCACGCTGCGCCCCGGTGACCCGAGCCTGTCCGCGGAGTCCCGGCTCGCCGACGAGCGTGCGCTCGTGTCCGAGCGCGTGCAGGGCATCGTCGATGAGCGCCGCGCCCGTGACCGCGTGGACACCGGCCGGGTGCACCCCTACTTCGGCAAGCTGCGCGCACAGTTGGAGAAGCAGATGGACGCGCCTCCGCTCTTCGACATGCCCAGCTTCCCCAAGCAGATGCTGTACGCCTACGCGGAGAGGGCCCGGCAGTTCGGCGCCACCGGCGCCCCCGGCAACATTCCCGGGCCCCGGCAGGCTCCCAAGCCGGGCGAGCTCATCGCGCGGCGAGCCCGGAACGAACCCGGCTACAACCGGCTGCGCGGCCTCACCCAGGCGGGCGAGGAGCTCCAGGACTTCGCCCACGGCGTGAGCACCATGAAGCTCATCGTCACGCTGGAGCTGCTCCAGGGAGCGGACGGCACGCTGCGCGAGGTGAAGCTCATCAGCCGCAGCGGCAACCGCGCCTACGACGACTACGTGCTCCAGTCCGTCCCTCCCGCGCTGGGGAAGTTCCCCCCGCCGCCCCCGGATGCCATGGGCGTGCACACCGACGGCATCCGCAGCGTGTGGTCCGTGGAGGGCCGCGTCGTCTACGTGCGCAAGGTCAGCGAAATGAAGAAGGGCACGGACAACGTCTACCTCGCCGCCCTGGCCGCGGCGGGGCTGCTCGCCGGCAACTTCGATGAGACGACCGGCGAGGTCTACGTCATCGACGTGCGCAACCCGCACTTCGAATGCCGCTCGCGCCTGCTGCGCGTCTACTGACTCAAGGCGCGAACGCCGAGGGCCACCGCACGCCACCGCCCAGGGGCAGCAGCGCCTCCGCCACGTCGAGCAGCGCCCCGTCCGCCCACCGCCGTCCCACGAGCTGCACGCCCACCGGCAGCCCCGCTGACGTGTGCCCCATCGGGAACACCACGACAGGGCTCCCCGTCGCATTGAACAGGCTGGTGAACCCGCCAAAGGCCTCCAGGTAGGGGCGGGACACGCCGTCCACCTCCACCGGAGCACCGAAGGGCGTGTGCACCGGCGCGGCCGTCATCGCCACCGGCACGAGCCACGCGTCCCAACCGGCCAGGAAGTCCTCCAGCAGCGCGATGTGCCCGTCGCGCCGGGTGAGCGCCGCGCCATAGCCCGTCATGTCCAGATGCGTGCCCTGCACGATGGCCTTCGCCAGCAGGTCGCGCTCCAGCGGGAGGAACTGCCCCCGGTAGCCCTCGCGCACGGGCGGATCCAGGGGCGCGCCCACCTCGCCGCCCTCCATCAGCCCCCACACCTCCACGAGGTCCGCGAAGTCCTGCCCCGGCGGCACCGCCTGCTCCACCACGGCGCCCTCCGCGCGCGCGGCGGCGGTGAAGCGCTGGAGCAGCTCCCGCGTCTCGCGGTCCGCCTGGAAGGGCCCCAGCGTGTCCGCCCACGCCAGCCTCAGCCCCTTCAATGCCCGGGGCTTCGCGGCGCCCACCGGCACGACGGGCGGCACCTCCGGAGCGGACGGATCCGCGCCTTCGATGAGCGACAGGATGAGCCGCACGTCCGCCACCGAGCGCGCCAGCGGCCCCGCGCACGCCATGTGGCGCACGTGGCGAGGCCCGCCCGGCGCGTCCGGGATGTGGCCGAAGGTGGAGACGCGGTGCTCCGTGGGCTTGATGCCCACGACGCCGCAGTAGTGCGCCGGCTGCCGGATGGAGCCGCCGATGTCGCTGCCCACCTCGAACGGGGTGAGCCCCGCCGCGACCGCCGCCGCCGCGCCGCCGCTGGAGCCGCCCGGCGTGCGCCCCAGGTCGTGGGGATTGTTCGTCCGGCCCCAGAGCGGCCCGTCCGTCTGGAAGTCCCCGGCGAACGGCGGCAGGTTCGTCTTGCCGAAGAGGATGGCCCCCGCGGCCTGGAGCCGGGCCACCACGGTCGCGTCCCGCGCGGGCACGTACTCGGCCAGGGCCGGATGGGCGGACGTCGTGCGCAGCCCCTGGGTGCTGAACGCGTCCTTCACCGTGAAGGGAACGCCATGCAGGGGGCCCCACAGCTCGCCCCGGGCCAGCGCCGCGTCCGCCGCCTCCGCCCGCTTCCGGGCCGGGGCCTCGTTCCACGTCACCACCGCGTTGAGCGCGGGGTTGAGCTGGCGCGCTCGGGCGAGGAACGCATCCAGCGCCTCCACCGCGCTGCCCCGGCGCTCACGCAGGGCCGCGGCCAGCTCTGTGGTCGTGAGGGACACCAGCGGACGCGCTCCGGACTCCTGTGGCGAGACAGACGATTTCATGTGCGCTTCCTTCCCCCGAGGGCCTGCGCCGGTCGCCCGGCACCTCCAGGGTTCTACCAGCTCCTCAGCGCGCCCGGGCTTCCCGCACCGGGAGCGCGGGCGTCACCACGTAGGCGGACGCGGCCGCATCCACCTTCACCCGAGGGGGACGCCGGGACTCCTCGAAGAAGCGGTAGCCCGGCTCCAGGCCGCGCCAGAAGGCCTTGTGTGCGTCGGGGACGCCGGAGAGGGCCTCCAGCGCCGCGAGCCCCGCCGCGTCCAGCCGGCGCGGGAACACGTGCACCGGCACGTCGCGGCCCATGCGCGCGCGGGCCTCGGACACCATCACGTAGAGCGCCTCGATGGGGCCGTTCTCGATGGCCATGCACCCGATGCTGACGCAGTCGCCGTGGATGTAGATGTCCCCCCCGGGGTTGGCCGCGCCCAGCTTGCGGTCCAGCGCGTTCGGGTAGCTCACCCGCATGGACAGGTGGTACGCGCTCTTCGGGTTGAAGAGGTCCACCGTGTAGAAGCCCTCCGGGACCTGGAGGTCGCCAAAGGCCCGCTTCGGGCCTGGCTCGCCGGAGGCCGCGCAGATGGGGAAGGTGCGCACCTTCACGAGCGGCTGGCCCTTCTGCCCCGCCCAGGCCTCCAGCTCGCGCTCGGCCTTGAAGGCCCGGAGGTAGAGCTCCTGTGGGGGCCAGGACAGCCCCGCCTCCTTGAAGAGCTGGACCAGGCCGGCCGTCTGCCGCTTCCGGGCCTCCGCGACCCGGTCCTCGGCGTGGGCGCACAGCGAGGCCAGCAGGACACCCCATGCGAGCAGGACCTTCATGGGCAGAGCGCTCCTTGTGGAAAAACCGGTAGGACGCCCGCGGACGTCAATCCGGTCCCCGGGGCAGGGATGGACGGCGAACAGGATACCGGGACGGGGGCACCCCTGGCCCCCTGCTTCCCAAGCTGCTAGCAAGCGGTTCGTGGGCCTTCTGGATGACGTTCAGCGTGACGGCGATGGAAACCAGGGCCTGCCCGGTGTTCTCATCTCCAACGTGCATCATGGCGAGCAGGGGCCGCCGGTGTGCGCAGCGACTGAAGCTCCTCGCCCCGTGCCGTTCCGGCCTTTTGCCTAAGAATGAATGACTCCCTCGAGACCCTCCTCGCCGACGGCATCATCGACGCCGTCATCGGCCAGCTGAAGACGGGGAAGGAGGCGGAGGTGTGGCTGGTCCAGCACGCCGGCCAGGTCGTCGCAGCGAAGCTGTACAAGGAGCGCCACGAGCGCAACTTCCGCAACAACGCCGGCTACAAGGAAGGCCGCGAGGTGCGCAACTCGCGCACGCGCCGCGCCATGGAGAAGGGCAGCCGCTTCGGGCAGGCCGCCGCGGAAGAGGCGTGGAAGAACGCGGAGGCGGACTCGCTCTACAAGCTGCACGCGCAGGGCGTGCGCGTGCCCACGCCGGTGATGTTCTACGAGGGCATCCTCCTGATGGAGCTGGTGCTGGACGCGGAAGGACAGCCCGCGCCCCGGCTCGTGGAGGCCCCGCCCCAGACGCCCGAGGAGGCCGAGGCCCTCTACCTGGACCTGCGGGCCCAGGTGATTCGCACCCTGTGCGCGGACCTGATTCACGGGGACCTGTCGCCCTACAACATCCTGATGAGCGGCAACGGGCCGACCATCATCGACTTTCCGCAGACGGTGGCGGCGGCGCGCAACAGCCAGGCGGAGTTCTACTTCCGCCGCGACCTGGACAACGTGCGGCAGTACCTGGCGGGCTTCTCCACCCGGCTGGCGGGCCGTGCGGGCGACACGGGTGAAATCTGGAACGCGTACGTGCGGCGCGACCTGACGCCGGACTTCGTGCCGTCGGGCACGTTCCGAGAGGCGCCGCGCAAGCAGGGCGGCCCGGGCCGGCAGGGTTTCCGGCAGGAGCGCTATCCGCTGGAGGAGCAGCCCCGGCGCAACGAGTTCCGCCCGGCCCCGGCGCCCGTGGCGGCGGTGGAGGTGGAGGAAGGGCTCAGCGCGGAGGAGGCGGAGCTGCGCGCGCTGGAAGCCCTGGTGCTGCGCCAGGGTGGCGGCGAGCGCGGCAGGCCGGTCGTCACGCAGAGCCCGAGGGATGGGCGCCGTCGGGGTGGGTTCGGAGGAAAGCCGCCGCCGCGCAACGGCAATGCGCCGAGGCCCGGAAACACGGGACCGCAGCAGGCAGCGGGCAACAACAACCGGCCCAACGCAAACGCCGGGCGTCCGCAGCAGGGAGCCCCGCGAAACGGCGCGCCGGCACAGGGAGCGAATCCTCCAGCCGCACAAGCCGATGCGCGAGCGAACGGCCGGCCCCAGCAGGGAGGGCCACGCAACGGCAACCCGCGCAACGAGCCACGCCGCGATGGACGTCCGCCGCGAGCCCCCAACGGCGAGCCGCGAATGAACGGCCAGCCGAACGGAGAGAACAGCCAGCAGCACCTGAACGGCCAGCCGCACGGCGAGAATGGCCAGGCCCCGCAGCGCATGAACGGCCAGCAGCGACAGAATGGCCCGCAGCGCATGAACGGCCAGCAGCGCGGTGAGAATGGCCCGCAGCGGATGAACGGCCAGCCGCACGGTGAAAGCGGCCAGCAGCGCACGAACGGCCAGCGGCGCGGTGAGAATGGCCAGCAGCGCACGAACGGCCAGCCGTACCAGGATGGTCAGCCGCGGATGAACGGCCAGCCGCACGGTGAAAGCGGCCAGCAGCGTGTCGACGGCCAGCCCTACGGTGAGAACGATCAGGCCCAGCACCGTCAGAACGGTTCTCAGCGCCTGAACGGCCAGCCGCATGGTGAGAACGGCCAGCAGCGCATGAACGGCCAGCCGTACGGTGAAAACGGTCAGCGCCCGCAGCGGCAGAATGGTTCACAGCGGCAGAACGGTCAGCCGCGCATGAACGGCCAGCCCCCTGGCCGGGAGCCAGGCCTGAACGGACAGGCGCCGCAAGGTCAGAACGGTCAGCCGCATGGCACCGAGTCGCGCATGAACGGACAGCCTCACGGCGAGCCGGGCGCGAACGGCCAGGGGCCTCGGCAGAACGGCCGGCCGCAGCAGAACGGCGAGCCACGCCAGAACGGCCGACCGCCGCGCGGCGAGTGGCGCGCGAATGGCCGGGCGCAGCAGAACGGTGGACCCCGGCAGGAGGGCACGGAGGCGCAGTCGCGCACGAGCGGCCAGCCCCGGCAGGACGGCGGCGACTGGACGGCCGAAGCTCCGGCGCGGCAGGCACAGGACACAGCCGGGATGAACGGCCAGCAGCGCAATGGCGGCCCCCGGATGAACGGCCGACCGCCGCGCAACAACGGCTCCTTCCAGGACGGCGCCCCGCAGCAGAACGGCGAGCCGCGAATGAACGGCCGGCCGCAGCAGGACGACGAGTCGCGCCAGAACGGCCGGAGCCAAGGCCCGGGTCCTCGCGAGGCACGCGGAAACCTGCCCAACAACGGGCCCCGGATGCCCCGACAGGGCGCCGAGCGCGGAGGGGGACGTTCTTCCCGGGGTGCCGCCCCCCAGGTGAGCTACGTGGCCCGCCCGCCTGCGACCTCGTCCTCGAACCCCGAGACGGGCTCCACCTGAGCTACCGGTCCTGAAATCCGTCCTCGGGGCCGCTTGGTCCCGAGGCCCCCCATCGAAGGCGCAGCACACGAACTGGTCCGACAGTCGGACCAGTTGAGACCGCCGCCCTCCCGGGCTGGCTGGCAGCGTCAGCCGCCGCGCCAGGGACTTCCGCTCCGACCGGGCCGCACGAACTGGTCCGACTGTCGGACCCGTTGAGACACCACCGGTCCCGGCTGTCGAACCGGCCGCGTCAGCAGTGCCGCCTGGGGCCCCGTGAGAGCCTGTCCGGTCCGCCTTGGCGCCTCAGCCACTGTGCCTGGCCCCCCGCTCCGGCCAAGCCGCGCCATCTGGTCCGACAGTCGGACCAGTTGGGACCACCGCGCTCCCTGGCTGTGTGACCGACCGCATCAGCCACGCCTGAGTCCTTCGCGGTGACCGGGCCGAGAAACCTGTCCGACTATCGGACAGGTTTGGACCAGCCCAGTCATCCAGCCTGGGGAGGGGCCGCGTCAGCCGCCGCGCCAGGGACTTCCGCTCCGACCGGGCCGCGCTGACTGGTCCAACTGTCGGACCAGTTGAGACCGCCGCCCTCCCTGGCTGGCTGACCGGCCGCATCAAGCGCCGTGGCGGGGACTTCCCCCAACCGGGCCGCGGCCGCGCCCTACTCCGCCTTCGCCGGCTGTTCGTGTGCCAGCTCGTCGCGGAAGAAGCGGCTGCCCTTCGCGAGCGTCGCCATGTACGGCCGCACGTCCTCGCGGGCCTCCGCGCTCAGCGCCGCGAACGGCGTCACGTGCGCGTCCGGCACGTAGCGGAACGTCAGGTTGATGCGCCGCGTGCGGAAGTCCGGCAGCTCCGGCGGCATCACGTGGCCCGCGCGCGTATCCACCCGCTGCACCCGGTGGAACGTCTGGTCCTTCCACTGCGCCCCGCCAAAGAGCTGCAGCGACCCGTCGTCCAGCCACTGCTCCAACACCACCGCGTCGCGCTCGCCGGGCCGCGTGGACGTGACGAACTGGATGAGCGCGCGCTCGCCCAGCGACAGCGACGCCACCGGGCCCGGCTCGAAGTCCTTGTGCTCACCCACTCGCGCGGTGTCCACCCAGCGGCCGTCCTCCAACCGGCTGCCGTAGAAGTTCACCAGGCACGTGTTGAGGTGCCAGCCCTGCGGCATGTCCGGGCCCCGGAACATCCGCCGCGCCAGCGCCTCCACCTTCACGATCTGCCGCTCCAGCACCGCCGGGAATGGCTCCGCCTTCACGCAGCGGTCCTTCACGCCCTTCGGAGGCCGGTAGTAGTCCAGACACGCGAACTGCCAGTTGCCCAGCCAGTACACCGGCCGCAGCAACCGACGCTGTTGCTGCCCCTCCGGCGGCGGGAAGTGCTTCGAGTAGCGCTCCTCCCATAGCGGATGCAGCGTGCCCAACCACGCCAATATCTCCGCGCGGTCCGTCGAGGACAGGAAGCTCGCGTTGTAGTGGTGGCCGGGCGTGCGCTGCGCGGCCTTGCGCGCCAGCGGGGAACCCGGGCCCCTGCGGGGAGGCAAGGCCATGACTCGGTCCCTTATGCCTCGGAGGCGGCCACGTCGAACGCCAGCTCGATCATCTCGTCGAACGTCGTCTGACGGTCCTCCGGCGACAGGTGCTCGCCGGTCAGGATGTGGTCCGACACCGTGAGCAGCGCCAGCGCCCGCGCGCCGAACTCCGCCGCCACGCCGTACAGGCCGGCGATCTCCATCTCCACCGCCAGGATGCCCATCTTCGCCAGCGTCGCGTTGAGCGCTTCCTGCGGGTGGTAGAACAGGTCGGACGTGAAGACGTTGCCCACGCGCACCGGCTTGTTGCGCTTCTCCGCCGCCTCCACCGCGCGCCGCGCCAGCGTGAAGTCCGCCACCGCCGGGAAGTCGTGACCCATGGCGCGCATGCGGTTCACGTTGGAGTCCGTGCCCGCGCCCATCGCCACGATGACGTCGCGCAGCTTCACGTCCGTGCGCAGCGCGCCGCAGCTGCCCACGCGGATGAGCACCTTCGCGCCGTAGGTCCGCACCAGCTCCGTCGCGTAGATGGAGATGGACGGCACGCCCATGCCGTGCCCCATCACCGACAGCCGCTTGCCCCGGAAGGTGCCGGTGAAGCCCAGCATGTTGCGCACCGACGTGACGGGGCGCGCGTTCTCCAGGAAGCGCTCGGAGATGTAGCGCGCCCGGAGCGGGTCGCCCGGCATGAGGACCACTTCGGCGAAGTCACCGGGAGACGCGGAGATGTGCGGAGTTGCCATGGAACCTGAAGCCCTTTCAGCGCGCGGTCGACAGACCGGACGGAGCACCCGTGGGGACGGCCACCGGCGTCGGTGCCGGTGCGGCGGGAGTACACGGGTTGGGCAGCTTGCCCGAAGCCGCGGGCGACGTGTTCACCAAAGCGGGGGCCTGCGTCTGCGGAGGCATCCGGCGCGGCGGCAGCTGCACCGGCGGAGGGATGGGGCAGTGCGTGCATGGCCCCTTCAGCGGAATCACCAGCCGCCGGCCGATGCTCAGGAACGTGTTGCGCATCCGGTTGGCCTTCTTGATGGCCACCACGCTGGAGTTGTGGCGCATCGCGATGCCGCCCAGCGTGTCCCCGTTGCGGACCTTGTACATCATGAGGTTCTGGTCCGGCTGCAGCGCCAGCAGCGGCGCCACCCGGCGGCCCAGCTCCTGCGCGCGGCCGTTGAAGAAGCGCACGTGGAAGTGGTCGCGGTGCCGGCGCGCGTGCTTGATGAGCGAGTTGAAGCCCGCGTTGAACAGCGAATCCAGCCACGCCTTGTCCTCGCCAATGGACAGCGCGTAGTCGTACAGGACCTTCTGCACGCGCTTGTCCACGAGGATCATCTGCACGTCGGTGTTCACCACCAGCGAGCGCACCAGCGCCCAGTTCATGGCCACGTCGATGTAGCGCTCGCGCTCGCGCTCCCGCACCGGCTCCGCCGTCGGGTAGTAGAAGCCGAAGTCCACGTCGCGGCCGTTCTGGTGGCTCTTGTGCGGGCGCAGGTAGCCGCCGTCCTTGGTGGACAGGCGGTTGACGCGCAGCGGGGGCACGTTCGGGTACTGCGCGCGCACCGCGTGGATGGCGGCGGCCACGTAGTCCACCGTCTCCTTCGTGCCGTAGGCGATCTCCGGCGACACCACGAGCCAATCCTTGTCATCCGGCACGCGCACGCTGTTGATCTGCCGGCCGCTCTCCACGAAGCCGATGGACATGGAGCCCAGCGTGGACGGGTCCTTCTTCCACGCCTCGGTGAGCGCCTCGTCGGACAGGTCCGCGGTGTACACCGGCCCCGAGGGCGCGGCGGGCGCGAGCGGCGCCTGCATCTCGCCCTCTTCGCTCACGCCTTCGTCGTCGGTGGCGGCGGTGGCCTCGTCCTCTTCCTCCTCCGGCTCCACGGGGCAGGGGTTCTCACGCACGGCGGCGTCGGTGACGACGGCGGCCACCTCCGCCGGGGACGGCATCGCGGCGGGAGCACCGGACGCGGTGACCGGAGGCGTGGCCTGCGGGGCCGCACCCGGAGCCGTGGCCTGCGCGGGCGGCGCCGCGGCCGGAGTCTCCACGGGCGGCGTCGCTGACGCGGCCTGGGCCGGAGCCGGAGCGGGCGCCGGGACGGGGGTGACGACACGCGCGGCACAGCCGGCGCAGAGCAGGAGGATCAGGAGTGAGGAACGCACCGGGCCGAAGGATGACCCGAGATGCCCAGGCCACCAAGCGCGGAGCACGATTTTGACTGCGCGTACGCACCCCTGCCTGCCTGCTTCATGCCTGTCTCAAACGCTCCGCGTGAAGCCTTCCGCCTCCAGCACCTGCGACGCACGGCGTGGCGTGAGCACGTCGAACGGCAGCCGCCGCCCGCCGCCCATGGACAGCACGCGCTTGTCCTTGCTCACCAGCCACGCGGCGCCCGCGCGAGCGGCCAGCGCGAGGAACTTCTGATCATCCCGGTCCCTGCATGGCGGCAGTGCCACCGGAGTCCCCTCGCCGTCCGCGACCTGCACGAGCGCGCCGTACGCATCACGCACCGCCCGCTGCGCGTCCGACGTCAGCTTGAACGAGGGATAGGCGAGCACCAGCGCCAGCTCCTTCAGCGTGTGCCGGTCCGCCCACGCCGTCAGCGCGCCTGAACGCAGCGCCTCCTTCAACGGCCGCGTGAACGCGTCGTCGTAGACGAACACGTCCAGCACCACGTTGGTGTCCAGCACCACGGAACGAATGGCAGGCGCAGCGGAAGGCGTCTTCACGGGAAGGAACTTTCCGTCACCAACACCGCCCACACAACCCGGCCCACGCACCCATCAATCACAATGCACGGAGGGTCCATGGCAAAAGCAGAAATCATGGACAAAGATGCATCTCACTGAACCCCTCCCCCTGACCGGCCCCCGCCGGTGAAAGGTCTGTCCATGAAGCCCACGTCCCGTTCCCTGTGTCTGAGTTTGCTGAGCGCCGCTGCCCTGCTGGGTGGCTGTGGCGGCGAGGAGGCGCCCTCGTGGCAGGGTGAAGGCGCCGTGATGCCGCCGATGCAGACGCAGGTCGCCGGCAACGGGTTGAGCACGAGCGCGGCGTACTGCGACGACGTGACGACGTGGGACCCGGCCTGGGTGGCATTCGAGAACGAGGTGCTCACGCTCATCAACCAGCGCCGCGCGGCGGGCGCCACCTGTGGCGGTGTGGCGAAGCCGGCGGTGGGGGCGCTCGTCAACAACAACCTGCTGCGCTGTGCGGCGCGCAAGCACTCCAAGGACATGGGCACGAACAACTTCTTCAGCCACACGGGCTCCAACGGCTCCACGCCGTGGCAGCGCATGGCGTCCGCGGGCTACAGCTACCGGACGGCGGCGGAGAACATCGCCGCGGGCTACAGCACGCCGCTGGCGGTGGTGAACGGCTGGATGGCCAGCACGGGCCACTGCAACAACATCATGAACGGCGCGCTGAAGCAGACGGGCATCGGCTACTTCAACGCACCGTCCAGCAGCTACAAGGCCTACTGGACGCAGGACTTCGGCACGCCGTAGTCCCAGCGGGAGGGAGGGCGGAGGGCTATGCTGCGCGCCCCATGCCCTCCCCCTTCGCCGAGCACTTCCCCGCCCTGCGGTACGGCTTCAGCTACCTGGACAACGCCGCGGGCGCGCAGGTGCCCACGCACTGCATCGACGCCATCCATCAATTCCTCTCAGGCGGCAGCTGCAACGTGGGCCAGCCCTACGCCGCCTCCCGCGTGGCCACCGCGCTCAAGGCCCGCGCGCGCGAGGAGACGGCGGAGTTCCTCAATTGCCGGCCCGACGAGGTGATGCTCGGACCCAGCGCCACCGCGTTCACCTTCCAGGTGGGCCGGGCGCTCTCACGCCTCTTCCAGGCGGGCGACGAGGTGGTCATCTCCGAGCTGGAGCACGAATCCAACGCGGCCCCGTGGCGCGCGCTGGAAGCGCAGGGCGTGAAGGTGACCACCTGGCGCGCGAGCTGGCCGGAGGGCCGGCTGGAGGCGGCGGAGCTGCGCAAGCTCGTCACTCCGCGCACGCGGCTGGTGGCGGTGTCGGCGGCGGCGAACTCCGTGGGCGCGACGCCGGACGTGGCCGCCGCGGCGGAGGTGGCGCACGGCGTGGGCGCGTGGCTGTTCGTGGACGCGGTGCACTCCAGCCCGCACCACCTGCCGGACGTGCGCGCGTGGGGCGCGGACTTCGCGGTGTTCTCTCCCTACAAGGTCTTCGGTCCGCACCTGGGCTGTCTGTTCGTGCGGCGCGAGCTGCTCGCGGGGCTGCCGGCGGACAAGCTGTGGTTCATGCCGGATGACGGCCCGCAGAAGTTCGAGCCGGGCACGGCGAACCATGAAGGCTGGGCGGGCTGGCTGGGCTCGCTGCGCTACCTGCGCGACGTGCTGGGCGGTGGCCAGCCGGGACGCGAGGGATTGACGCGGGCCTTCCAGCGCATCACGCAGCTGGAGCAGCCGCTGCTGGAGGCCGCGCTGGAGCAGCTGTCGCGGCACCCGCGCGTGCGGCTCTACGGACCGAAGACGTCCGAAGGGCGCGTGGCGACGTTCTGCTTCAACGTGACGGGCCTCACGCCGCGCGCAGTGGCCGAGCACCTGGCGGAACAGGGCGTGGGCGTCGCCGCGGGGCACTACTACGCGACGATGGCGGCGCAGGCGCTGGGGCTGATGCCCGACGGCGCGGTGCGCGCCTCGCTGCTGCACTACAACACGGCGGAGGACGTGGGACGGCTGCTCGCGGCGCTGGACTCGCTCCCCTGAGGCCTGACGCGCGCGTCCACCAAGGCCAGCGGACGAGCCAGTCGCTTCCCGTGAGCACCTCCAAGCCCCCCGGGATGAAGGGCATGCCAATGAAAGACACCGCGGGGAGCAGGGGCTTGCCGATGCCGGCGGCCCCGCCCCACCCTGCCCGCCATGTCAAATGCCTGGAACGACCGCGCAGCTCGCGTGATCACCGCTCCGATGCTTCTCTTCAGGGGGGCATCGGTCTGCCTCTTCCTGGCGCTCACGCTGGCCGGCGTGGCGGATGCGGGAGTCACGGCGAGGGCCGTCCCCTCCGCCGCTCGCCACCTGGAGCAGCCCGACCTCCCGCCAGCACTGCGCGGGGCGCTCGAGAAGTCCCTGTATCGGATTCAGGATTATCGGTCGTCCAACCCTGCCCAGGGTTTTGGCGTCACCTTCACCGACGCGGGCTTGCACCTGGCGGCGCGCGGGCCCTCGGCCGGCTCCTGGCAATGGCACATGAGCCTGCGCGGCTACGGCTACGGCGAGCAGATGCAGCCAGTGGCGGCGGCCGAGCGGGTCGTCCGTGACAACCGCATCGGATACCTGCGCGGGCCTCTGACCGAGGAGTACGTCAACACGCGCCAGGGTCTCGAGCAACGCTTCACGCTGGCGACGCCGCCAGCGGGAAGGATGCCGGGAGAAGCGCTGGTGCTCCGCCTGGGGGTGAGTGGCCCCCTGCGTGCCGTGCTCCAGGCGGACCCCGAGAAGCTGGCCTTCGTGGACGCGAACGGCGAACGGGTGTTGAGCCACGGCAGGCTCGCAGCCATCGATGCCAGGGGCCACCGGCTGCCGGCCCGGATGCGCCTCGTCCGGGACGAAGTGCGACTGGAGGTGGATGACCGCGGCGCGGCCTACCCGGTGAGCCTCGACCTCCTCATCGCCACCGAGCAGGCGAAGCTCACCGCCAGCGACGCGGGGGCCGAGAGTTACTTCGGCTTCTCGGTGTCACTCAGCGGCGACACCGCCATCGTCGGCGCTCCCTTCCACGACACGGCGGCGGGAGAGAGCGCCGGCTCGGTCTATGTCTTCGTGCGCAGCGGCACGACGTGGAGCGAACAGGCGAAGCTCATCCCCAGCGACGCGGGGGCCGGGAATGCCTTTGGCTTCTCGGTGTCGCTCAGCGGTGACACCGCCGTCATCGGCGCGCCTGGCCACGAAACGGCGACGGGCGTCACCGGCACGGCCTACGTCTTCGTGCGCAGCGGCACGACGTGGAGCCAACTGGTGGAGCTCACCCCCAGCGACTCGGAGCTCAACATGCAGTTCGGCTGGTCGGTGGTGCTCAGCGGTGACACCGCCCTCGTGAGCGCTGTCAGCATTTCCGGCGACAACTCCAGTTCCGGCGCGGCCTACGTCTTCGTGCGCGGCGGCACGACGTGGAGCCAGCAGGCGAAGCTCACCCCCAGCGACCCCGTGGCCTTTGAGCAGTTCAGCTGGTCGGTGGCACTCAGCGGCGACACCGCCCTCGTCGGCGCGCTCAGCGCGGACGCCAATACCGGTGCCGGCGCGGCCCACGTCTTCGTGCGCAGCGGCACGACGTGGAGCGAACAGGCGAAGCTCACCATCAGCGACCCGGTGTCCGGGCGTTACTTCGGCGAGTCCGTGGCGATCAGCGGAGACACCGCCCTCGTCGGCGCCCGGAGCAACGTCTCGTATGCCGGCGCGGCCTACGTCTTCGTGCGCAGCGGCACGACATGGAGCGAGCAGGCGAAGCTCACCGCCAACGACTCGGGAGCGAGTGATCTCTTCGGCTTCTCGGTGGCGATCAGCGGCGACACCGCCCTCGTCGGGGCACCCTACGTCGACGAGTCGATTGTCGGCGCGGCCTACGTCTTCGTGCGCAGCGGCACGACGTGGCTCAGGCAGGAGAAGCTCACCGTCACCGACGCGGCCAATGGCGAATCCGGTTGGTCGGTGGCGCTCAGCGGCGACACCGCCCTCGTCGGCGCTCGGAGTGAAGACCTGGCGGCGGGCCCTGCGGCCGGCTCGGCCCGCGTCTATGTGCTGCTCTCCGATGCCAATGCCGACCTGCAACTCAGCAAACAGGCCAGCCCCGCGCCGGAGGTGCTCACCGGCCAGGACGTGACCTATACCCTGACACTCACCAACAAGGGGCCGGCCACCGCCACGAACGTCGTCGTCACGGACACGCTGCCCGCCTCGACCACTTTCGTCTCATGCTCCGCGGATCAGGGCGGGAGCTGTGGCGGAGCCGGCAGGAACCGCGGCATCCACTTCGCCTCCCTGGCACCCTCCACGACGGCGACCATCACCCTCGTCGCGAGGGTCAACTGCGACGTGGCGGACGGGACGAGCATCATCAACTCGGCCACCGTCAGCTCCGACACACCCGACGGCGCGCCCGGCAACAACACGGCGACGGTGCTGACGCGCGCCTCCAACCCGGCGCCCATGGTGACCTCCTCGGTCGCCACCTCCTCACTCTGGCCCCCGAACAGCAAGCTGCTCGATGTCGGACTCAAGGGCCACGTGAAGGACAACTGTCCTGGGGCCACGCTCCAGGTGTCTGTGTTCGGCGACGAGGATGACCAGACCCTCACCAGCCCCGGCGTCGTCCATTCGCCGGACGCCAGGGACATCGCTCCGGGCACGCTGCGCTTGCGAGCGGAGCGCGTGGTGGGTGGCAACGGGCGGGTCTATTTGATCGTCCTCAAAGCCACGGACTCAGGAGGCAAGGTGGGCGTCAGTGTCCAGACCGTGGTCGTGCCCGGCAGCCAGTGCCCGGCGGACCTGGACTCGGTCAAGCAGCAGGCGGCAGCGGCCAGGGCCTATGCGCTGGCCCACAACGGCAACCCGCCCCCCGGCTACTTCGCCATTGGAGAACCTAGCGCTCCAGTGATTGGCCCGAAACAGTGAGCAAGGCCCAACCCGCTCACGCCTCCACGGGCGGAGGGAGCCGCTTCGCCGTCAGCGTCGCTCCCGCGGACGCGATGCTCACCAGCGCGACCGCCAGCCATTGCAGGGGGGTGAGGTGCTCGCGCAGGAACAGCCAGCCCACCACGGTCGCGACTCCGGGCTCCAGGCTCATCAGGATGCCGAAGGTGCGGCTGGAGAGCTGGCCCAGCGCCAGCATCTCCAGGGTGTACGGCAGCGCGCTGGACAGGAGCGCCACGCCCAGGCCCGCCGCGAAGAGGCCCGGCGTCAGCCGCTCCAGGTGCCCCTCCTTCAGCATGAAGGGCAGCACCGTCAGCATGGCCACCACCATGCCCGCCGCCACGCCCTGCCCTTCCGGCACGCGGCGCGACAGCCTTCCGCCCATCAGGATGTAGAGCGCCCAGCACGCCCCCGCAGTCAGCGCCAGCACCACGCCCAGCGGATCCAACCCGCCGGGCCGCGCCGTCCACGGGGTGATCAGCACGATGCCCGTCGCCGCGAAGAGCACCCAGAGGAAGTCCAGCGCCTTGCGCGAGCCCACCACCGCGAGCACGAAGGGCCCCACGAACTCCAGCGTCACCGCGAGCCCCAGCGGGATGCGCGCGATGGACAGGTAGTACGTGAGGTTCATCACGCCCAGCGCCACGCCATACGGCACGATGGCCGCCCACTGCGCCCGCGTGTAGCGCGTCAGCGAGGGCCGGAACCACGCCAGCAGCATCACCGATGCGAGCACCAGCCGCAGCCCCGCGGCGCCCACCGCGCCCAGGACGGGGAAGAGCCCCTTCGCGAGCGCGGCGCCCCCCTGCACGCTCACCACGGCGATGAGGACCGCGGGAATGGGAGGCAGGGGGGAGGCACGGCGTCCGGCGACTTCGCTCATGGCGCCGCAATCTAGCCAGGGGGCCTCACGGATTCACGGGCGCACTCCAGGCTCCTGTCCGCAGCAGTGCGCGGCGGGCGAGGAAGCGGGAGAGATTCCACTCCGGCACCGCGTCCCCCTGCGACAGCCGGTCCTGGTGCTCCGTCAGGAGGTTCATCAGGGGCCCCTGGTACCCCTCCGAGGCGATGGAGAGCCCCTGGACGAGCCCGGGGACGGCGTCCGCGGACAGGTCGTAGAACATTTCGGTGTCCAACGAACCCGTGCGCGCATACCGCTCCAGGTTGTGGCGGACGATGAACGCCTCCGGGTTGAGGAAGTTGAGCACGAGAACCGCGCCCAGCGCCGTGGCGAAGGCACCCACCGCGAAGCGCTCCGGCTTCCACCACAGCGTCACCGCGCGCCAGGTCAGCGCCGCGCCCAGCGCCACCATGAAGACATGCGTGTGCACCCGCAGCAGCGTGTAACCGAACGCATCCTCGTACAGCGACAGGCGCCGCATCGCCGACGCGAGGATGACCAGCGTCAGCGCCACCATCAGCGACGTCCCCGCACGGAAGACGGTCTGCGCCGCGCGCGTCTCACGGCGCGTCCAGCGCGTCAGGGCCATGACCAGCGCCAGCGTCAGCGAGGCGACGACCACCAGCTCGAAGAAGCCGCGCCGCGCGTACTCCGCGAAGGTGTAGCCGGCCGCGGGCGACGTCGCGTCACCGATGAACAGGTACGACACCTGGAAGGCCGCGAAGACGAAGAACAACGCGCTCACGGCGAAGATGAGCATGAGCGCTTCGATGTAACCCAGGCGCGGCGTGGCGGCCGTCACCTCCGCGTCCCCCAGCTCCTTCGAGGCGCGGCGGCGCAGCGCATGTCCCAGCACGCCCGCCGCGATGCACGCGCTGAACCCCACGCCGACGGCGCGCGCGATCAACACGTCCACCCCCAGGTCGAACGACAGCAGCCGCTGCATGGTGGAGGAGAAGACCCCATCCGCTGATTCGAGCAGCAGCCCGAACACGAGCAGCACCGGCAGCGTCAGCAACAGGCCCCGTGACAGCGCTCCCAGAAGACGCGAGTGCGTCTTGAGGCCGCGCACGTCCACGCTCTCGCGGACGAGCGCCGGTGGATAGAGCAGGCTCTGGGCGGCGGAGCCGAAGAAGACGAGCACGTAGTCGGTGAGCCCCAGCCGCTCCACGCGGCCCGCGGCCCAGAAGTGCGAGAGCAGCATCAGGAGCACGCCCGCCGTCAGCACGTTGAGCGCCAGGAGCCAGGAGCTGTCCCGCATCGCCACGAAGGCGCTGACCAGCCCCAGCGGCGCCAGCAGCCATGCATTGGGCCGCGCGCGCTGCCAGCCTTCACGGCCCCCCAGCCACGCGAGCGCGCCCACCAGCGCGGCCACCATGAGCGGGAAGCCCACACCCCAGCGCTCCCGGTGGAGCAGGACCTCCGCGAACACGCCCAGGCCGAGCGACAGCGCCAGCATCCGGCGCGGGGCGCGCACCCAGGGCAGCAGCGGCCGGGCCGGTGCCGCGACGGAGGGGGCGGGAGAAGAAGGCAGGGGGGACATGGGAACGGACGGGTTCATGGCGTCGGCACCTCGAGGGCGCGTGCGCGCCCCACATGACGGCAGGATGCACACGCCCGGCGGCACGCCAGGGGACCTCGGGGGCGAGCGGTCGCGCTTCCACGCCGAACGGCGCCCGCCCTCGCGTGGCCGGTCGGCGCCCCCACGCGCCAGGAGCGACCGCGAAGCAGCCTCCACCCGGGGTCCACCGCACCGGCACCGGGAGTCCTCGCACACAGCCCCTGGGAGCGAGCCGCGCCGCGTCGTCGGACACTCCGGGCCGGTCTTCCCGGCCCATGAGGAGACGCGGTGATAGGTTGCCACGCCGATGTCACCCTCGCCGCGGCCCCCCTTCCGCCTCCGTCTCCGCTCGAACCTCGCCCTGTGGGGCGCGGTGCTCGTCTTGGCGGGCTGTGACGGCCTCTCCTCCCAGCCCCTGTCGGTGCCGGACGCGGGCGCCTGCGTCCCCGGCAACTGCCCGCAGCCCGACAGCGGAACGCCCGTCCCTTCCGGCGCCCGCGTGCGCATCGCGGCGTTCAACGTGCACCGCCTCTTCGACACGGTCTGCGACACCGGCTCCTGCGGCGGCTCCAACTACGAGGAGCTGCCCACCGCGGAGCAGTTCGCGGCGCAGGTGGATCAGCTCGGCCGCGCCATCACCGCGCTCAACGCGGACATCGTGATGCTGGAGGAGATTGAAACGCAGGCGTCGCTGGACGGGCTCCGCGGCCGGGTCCCGCAGTTCCCGTACTCGAAGCTGGGTGAGACCTTCACCGCGGCGTCGGTGGACGTGGCCGTGCTGTCCCGCTTCCCCATCATCGAAGTGCGCAGCCACCGCAGCCAGTACATCTACCGGCCGGACGGCTCGGCCACCCGCTTCTCGCGCGACCTGCTGGAGGTGCACCTGGACGTGGACGGCGCGCGCGTCATCGTCTTCGCGGCGCACTTCCGCTCCAAGGTGGACGACGATCCCGGCCGCCGCCTCGCGGAAGCCAATGCCTCGCGGGAGATCCTCCTGGATTCGGCGAGGGAGTTCCCCTCCGCGCTGGTCGTGCTTGGCGGAGACCTCAACGACGTCCCCGGCTCCGAGCCCCTCAACGCCCTGGACCGGGCCCACCTGCGCGTCGCGAAGGACCGGCCGGTGAACGAGACGTGGACGTATGTCTATTCCGGCCAGGGTCAGGCCATCGACCACCTCTACCTCGCTCCGAACGCAGGCGGCGCCTACGTGCCGGGCTCCTTCCGCGTGGCGCGCGACGGCAACGGCTACGGCGGCTCCGACCACGGCGCGGTGTACGCGGACTTCGCGCTCACGGCCTCCCAGCAGTGAGCGCGGGACGGCGGGCTTCACACACTCCCCCGCCCTCCTGGCGTGGTGCCTGTGGGACACCACACGCCCAACGGCTGGCATTGACGCCGCAATGACAGCCAGGACGTAACCGTCCACGGCAGCCGCTTTCCAGCACGGCCGCCCTCCCTACCTTCATCGCCATGAAAGCAAGCTCATGGCGAGGCTTCGCGCTCCGGAAACCCGTCCCCGGGGGCAAGCCATGATTGAGGTGCGCACCTTCGACGGCGACGCCTCCGAGGCGTCCTGGTTCCTCAACCGCGTCTGGCAGTCCACCTATGGCAAGAGCGCGCCGCTGCCCGTCTGGGACAAGCGCTTCTGCGACTGGCGCCTGTTCCGGGGCGGCCAGGCGCCGCGCGACTACCTGCTGGCCGCGTACGAGGGGAAGACGCTGGTGGGCACCCTCTTCGCGGAGCCCGCGAGGATCCGCCTGGGACGCACGGAAGTGGACGGCAGCTATGGACTCCGGGCCACCGTCACGAACTCCCATCGCGGACAGGGCATTGGCGCGAAGCTGGCGCGGGAGATGCTCCGGCGGCACCAGGACCGCGCGGCGCGGCTCACCCTGGGCTTCACGACCACGGAGCCCCGCCCGCCGGCCTTCTGGCGCCGGACGTGGAACACGCGCCGCTTCGGGGGGCTCGGGATGTGGATGTATGCCTTTGATGCGCGTGCGCTCGCGCGTTGGTCCTTCACGGACAACGAGCGGCGGCTGTTCACGCTGGCCCATCCCTTCCTGCGGCACCGCTTCCGCGAGGCGGACCGCGAGGGCATCCGCCCCTATCAGCCCGCGGACCTGGGCCGCTGCACGACGCTGGTCCACGACATGCTGCGCCCGGTGACGCTGGGCTACACGTACACGACCGAGCAACTGGCCGCGCAGCTCCAGTACCGCGACGTGCCGCGCACCTTCGTGCTGGAGCAGGACGGCGAGGTGCGCGGGCTCATCAGCTCCCACAGCCTGCTGATGACAGGCGTGGGGGAGCTCACCGCGGAGGTGGTGGACCTGATGGCCTTCCACGACTCCGTGTCCATGGAGGACCGGCAGCGGCTGCTCCAGGTGGCCATGCAGGACATGGAGCAGCGGGGCGTGGCGTGCGCGGGCATGCTGCGCGGGCCCGGCACGCCGGTGTCCCTGCTGTGCCGCTCGGGCTGGGTGCCCATGCCCCGGCGCGCGCAGGTGACGTGCCTTTTGCCCACCTGCGACCTGGACCTGCCCGCGGACCCGTGCGTCTTCACGCACCTGCGCTGACGCGGGAGCGCGAGCCCTGGACCTTGCGGTAGAGCCACACGACGCCGCTGGCCAGGGTCCGCACGCCCCTGCCCGCGCAGACGCACAGCGAGGGAATCACGAGCAGCAGGTACTGCGGCCACTTGGTGTTCCACAGCAGCAGGAACACCAGCCCCACGACGGCGCCCACCGCCCACACGGGCCGCTCGCGCCACGTCCCGGGCAGGCCCACCCCCGCCAGCGCCAGCAGCGCGCGGGCGTTGAAGTGCGTGAGGTAGATGCCCGGGTCGGAGGCCGACAGCCAGTTGTCCGTGAGGAACGCGAGCGGCTGGTACCAGGGCAGCGCGGCGCGGCGCACGTGCTCGTTGTGCGAATAGTTCCAGTGGAACGTGATGGACTCCCACAGCAGCGCGAACGGCGACGACCACAGCGCGGGGTTCACGAGGATGAAGGCCGCCGCCGTGGACACGACCATGGCGGCCCACGGACGCCACCGCGTGCGCGCGCCCGCCACCAGGAACGGCAGGAACGTGAGCCCGCCCACCAGGCCATACGGATACTTCCCCGCCGCCGCCAGCCCGAGCAGCGCGCCGGACACCGCGGTCCATCCCGGCGTGAAGCCCCCGCGCCGGGCGCGCTCGAAGGCGAGCATCGCGAGCAGCGCGAGGAGCCCCGGCACCGCCTCCAGGTACGCCTGGGACGTGTACTTCGTGTGGTACGGGTCCCACGCGAGCAGCAGCGCGGCCAGCGGATCCACCAGCGCCACGAGCCCCACCTGGAGCACCCCGGCCACCGCCGACAGGCTCCGCGTCGCGCGGAACACCGGGCGCGCGGCGTCCGGGATGGGCCGGCCCATGGGCACGTCCGACCAGTCGGGCTCGGGAGCGCCCGTCACCCGCACGGTCTCCGCGAAGAGCAGCTTCACCAGCGGCGGGTGCTCGAAGTTCTCGCGCAGCGCGCCGATGTCGCCCCAGCGCCCCGCGTCCAGCATCCCGGCATAGGTGAAGGCGATGGGCAGGTAGACCGCCTCGTCGAAGTCCTGGCCCAGCCGCTCGACGGCGCGGGAGCGCTGCCAGGCTGCGACCAGGAGGGCGACGAGTGCGACGAGGAGGGCCAGCAGGCGCGTGCGGGACACGCCCGAACGGATATCACGAGGCCGCCGCGTGCTGCCCGCCGAGCAGCCGGAGTGTGGCCCTGGTGGCGCGTGGTCCGATGCCCCAGCTTTGAGGCATGAGAACCGCTCGCATCCTCACCGTTGCCGCCCTGCTCGCGGGCGGATCCGCTCTGGCGAAGAGCAACGACACCGTGGAGCTGCGCACGCCCCATACGACCGTGCGTGCGAGCGTCGACGCGCAGGGTCTCCAGGGCCCGGACCTGCGGCTGCGAATGACAGACAACGCCCTGCAGGGCCAGGCCTTCCAGCGGCCCGTGGACCTGAAGCTGTCGGACCGGCGCATCCAGGGCACCGTGGACCAGAAGCCGGTGGACCTCACCGTGCGCGAGCGTCCGGACGTGGTGGAGGCCATGGGCACCTTCGCGGGCCAGCCGTCGACCCTGACGCTCAGCCCGGACGCGCTGACGGGGTCGGTGGGGCCGTGCGGCTACAACCTCATCATCGAGCGAGACCGCAAGCACTACCGGGGCACGCGCGCCTGCGGCGACACGCGAGAGAACGACGTGCTCGTCGCCATCCCCAGGTCCCTGGAGAAGGAGTCCGCGTCCGGGCGCATGGCCGCGCTGAGCGTGCTGCTGTCCCATCCGTGAAGCGTGCAGGGTGATGGTGCGCGGGGCGCGGGTGTAGTGAAGTCCGGGCCGTGTCCACCCTTCCCTCCGGCGTCGCGCCCGAGCGCACCATCGGGCCGTTCCAACTGCTGGCCCTGGGCGTCAACGGCATCGTGGGCGTCGGCATCTTCTTCGCGCCCGCGGAGGTCGCCGCGCAGGCGCCCGGCCTGGGCGCGGTGTGGGCCTTCGCGCTGACGGGGCTCGCGCTGGTGCCGGTGGCGTTCGCGTTCGCGGTGCTCGGCCGGCGGTTCGACTCGGATGGCGGGCCGGTGGTGTTCGCGAGAGCGGCGTTCGGCGAGCGCGTGTCGTTCCTCGTCGGCTGGGTGGCCTACGTCAGCGCCTTCCTGAGCACGTCCGCGGTGATGGCGGGCCTGGCGCGGGCCGTGGCGCCGTCGGTGGGCCTGGGAGGCCCCGTGGGCGAGCGGCTGCTGGCCTCCGCGCTGGTGACGGGGCTGGCGGCGCTGGTGGCCTCCGGCATCCGCGTGTCCGCGAGGACGTGGACGGCGCTCACGGTGCTCAAGCTCCTGCCGCTGGCGGCGCTGCTGGGCGCGTTCTTCTTCCTGCCGGCCGCGCAGGTGTCGCCACCGCTGCCCGCCACGGGAGCGTCCTGGCTGAAGGCGGGCCTGACGGTGATGTTCGCCTACCAGGGCTTCGAAATCGTCCCGGTCATCGCCGGGCAGGTGCGCGCGTCGGAGCGCACGGTGCCCATGGCGACGGTGGGTTCGCTGCTGCTGGCGATGCTGTTCTACGTGGGGCTCGTGTGGGCGTGCGTGGCGGCGCTGCCGGACCTGGCGCACGCGGGCGCGCCGCTGGCGCAGGCGGCGGGCGTGTGGGGTGGCGCGGGGCTGGAGCGGCTGGTGGGCGCGGGCACCAGCGTGTCCGCGCTGGGCATCTGCGTGGGGATGATGGTGACGACGCCGCGCTACCTGTCGGCGCTGGCGTCCGGGGAGCGGGCGCTGTTCGGGCTGGAGCGCATGTCCGCGACGGGCGTGCCCATGCGGGCGCTCGCGGTGACGTGGGCGCTGGTGCTGGGGTTCGTGAACCTGGGCGACCTGTCGGAGCTCTTCGCGCTCTCCGCCATCGCGGTGCTGATGCAGTTCGGTGTCACGGCGGCGGCGCTCGCGGTGCTGGCCTTGCGGCGGGAGCGGGACCTGCGGCCGGTGCACGCGCTGCTCGCGGTGCCCACGCTGGTGCTGGGCCTCACGCTGGTGGCCTTCGGCGCGAGCGCGCGCGAGGCGGCGGTGGCCGCCGTCGCGGTGCTGGCGGGGCTGGCGCTGATGCGGCTGTCGCGGCCGAGGGAGCCGGCGCCCGCCCGCCTGCCCTGACGCCTTCGCACGTCCGGAGGGCGGGCAGGCCTGGGGACAACCCGGCACGTTGTGTTGCGAAGGGGTGACCGGGCCGGGAGACTCGCGAGGCGATGCTCGGGTATCAGGCGAATGCGCAGTGGCGGGACATGTCTGACTTCGTGGTGCACTTCACGAAGCCCGGGCCCCCGTACCACGACGCGTACCAGAACATGATGAGCATCCTGGGAGCGCGCACGCTCATCCCGGGCGCGGAGGGTTTTGGCATCGCGAGGCGGGAGGCGGTGGTGGCGGACCGGCACCGCTCGGTGTGCTTCAGCGAGATCCCGCTCGACCAACTCGGGAGGCTGGTGCAGCGCCGGAGCCTGTACGGCATCGCCTTCCGCAAGAGCTTCATCCTGTCGCAGGGCGGAGGGCCCGTCTGGTACGTGCAGTACGGCTCCCCGGCGCACCTGGCGATGAAGCACCAGTTGGACCAGGCGCTGGCGGCGAAGGAGCCGCACAAGGAGCCCGTCTGGGCGGTGACGCCCTTCGTGGACATCCAGGGTGACGCGCACAACGCGCCCTACAGCTACCGCTTCGACTGGGAGCGCGAGTGGCGAGTCCCGGGCCTGCTGCGCTTCACGGAGTACGACGTCGCGGCGCTCTTCCTCCCGGAAGAGGTCCACACCCTGGCCCGGGACTTCTTCGCCTGGGCCGTGCGAGAGCGCGCGGGCCCGGGCTACTTCTGCCCCGTGCTGGACCCCGGCTGGAAGGCGGATCAGATCATGGAGGCGCTGGCGAAGCACGCGGAGCCGCCAGTAACAGCGGAGCGCAAGAGCGTTCAGGGCTGATGACTGACGCGCTCCTGCGCCGGTTCGACGCGGAGCCGGAAGTCGTCCTCGGCGGCCTGGCGCAGTGAGTGGGGAATGGCCGGCCTGCCCATCACGGTGCGCACCCAGGCCTCCTTCATCTGACGCGCGCAGCGCTCTGGCGGCATCCGCCCCACGGCAGTCCCGAGGCCAGGACACAGCACGGTCCGGATGGGCGTCTTCGCCGTGGCGTTGTGGGCGAGGACGGCGCGCAGCGCGGCACGGAACGCGAGGTAGGCGTTCACCGTGTCGCTGACGTCCGCGGGAACTCGCATCGTGGGAGCACTGATGCACCAGGGGATTTCCGAGCGCCCCGTGGGGACCAGCACCGCCTGCCCCACGGGCAGCTCTCCGCCGTGCTCCTTCGCCAGCAGTTCCCGCAGCCGCTCCTGGACCTGGGGGCCCAGTTGGTACGTATAGACGGCGTCGATGCCGCCATCCATGAACCCGAAGCTGTTCGCCGGGCTCACCACCGCGTCCGCGCGCACGTCGATGGGATCCGAAGCGGACACCGTGCCCGCGCGCTCCGAGAAGATGTCTCCCTGCGAGACGGTGACACCTGGAACGCCGTCGAACTCACGGCGCCACGCTTCCACCAGTGCACGTCCCAGGTCTCGCAGGTGGAGTTGAATCGTGGTCGTCATGGCGGACCGCATCCTACTCGCGGTTGAAGCGGGTGCCCGACACGGGCTTCACCTCTCCTCGGAGGACGGCCACCGCCAGCTTGCGCGTGTCCTCGTAGGAGGGCTCTCCGCGGAAGAAGGCGAAGGTCAGGTGTGAGTGGTCCGCTTCGTAGCCGTCGAAGTGGAAGGTCCGCTCCGTGACGCCGGGCGGCCGCAGCTCGTTGGTGAACGCGTACGAGCCCAGGCTCAGGCGCCACTCCACGGGCGCGGCTCCTGGCCGGGCCTCCTCCACGTGGAAGGTGTAGCGGACGGCCCAGTCCCCCTCGAGCTTGAAGTGCTCCGTCACCATCACCTTCGCCGCGCCCTCCTGGAACTGCTCGCGGACGAAGAAGGGGCTGTCCACCTTGCCCTCGTCGTTCAGCTTCAACAGCCTGGCGCGCGCGGCGTCGCGCTCCTTGAACTGCTTCAACGCCTCATGCTCCTGCACCAGCTTCGCGAGCGTGCGCCAGTCCTCGGGCATGTCCCGGGCAGCGGCCTGGAAGTGCGCCAGCGCTCGCTCGTGGTCCCCGTGGTTCTGGTAGGCCTGCGCGATGTTGTACTGGGTCATCGGATTGCTCGGCGACTGGGTCGTGGTCTTGGCCAGCCATCGGAGCCCCTCCTCCTCCTTGCCCTGCGCCAGGAGCATCAGGCCGAGGTAGCCCGCCGACAGGGCGTTGTCTGGCTCCAGCTCGAGCGCTCGCAGGAAGGCAGTCACGGCCCTGGCCTCGTCCACAGTCAACAACGTCTCCCCCAGGACGGCCTGGTACTTCGCCACCCGGGGCGCCAGCTCCGTCGCCCGGGTCAGCTCCGCGATGGCCCCCTGCCTGTCTTGAACGACCCCGAAAAAATACCCCTTGAGGTAGTGGTATTCGGCGACCTCGGGCGCCAGCTCCAGGGCCCTATCGAGCTCCCGCGCCGCCTCCGCGTCGCGCTCCTGATAGAAATACACGCGCCCCAGCAGGTAATGCAGGTGCGCGTCCGCCGGGTCCTTCTGGACGGCGGCCTCCAGCTCTCTTTGGATTTGAGCGAAGGTCTGCTGCTGGGCAGGGCTCGCGGGAGCGAACCGGACCGCGTCCAGCCGCTTCTCCCACTCCGCCGCGGCGGGCGTCCGGGCCACCTGGACGGCATCGGGAGCGACGGGCGCGGCGGTCCTGCACGCCACGCTCAGGGTCAACAACACCAGACACACGAGGCTTCGGGGCATGGGGGCAATCTCTCACGCGCCCTCAGGCCCCGTTCATCACCGTTCCATCATCAAACCCTCACCGCACCCGCTCGATGCGGTGCTTGCGGCCCTTGATGCGGCCCTCGCTCAGCCGCTGGAACGCCACCTTCACCACACGCTTGGAGACGGCGACGAAGGCGTGGTGGTCATGGATCTCAATCTTGCCCACGTCCTCCGCCTTCAAGCCGCCCGCCTCGCCCGTGAGCGCGCCCAGGATGTCTCCGGGCCGCATCTTGTCCTTGCGCCCCGCGGAGATAGACAGCGTCTCCCAGCCGGAGATGAGCGACACGCCCGGCGCGTTCTCCGGCACCAGCGCGTCCACGTCCCCCTTCTCCAGCTTCACGCCCGTCGTCGCCTCGATGTCCTCCACCTTGCGGCTGTCCGAGCGCGTCACCAGCGACAGCGCCAGCCCGCGCCGGCCCGCGCGCCCCGTGCGGCCGATGCGGTGCACGTACGCCTCCGGCTGCTGCGGCAGCTCGTAGTTCACCACCGCGTCCAGCGCCTCCACGTCGATGCCCCGGCCCGCCACGTCCGTGGCCACCAGCACGCGGGTGCTGTGATTGCGGAACTTCGCCATCACCCGGTCCCGGTCGAACTGCTCCAGGTCCCCCTGCAACCCGTCCGCGCTCACGCCCGCCTGCACCAGCGCTCGCGTCAGCTCCACCACCACCGCCTTGAAGTTGCAGAACACGATGGCGGAGGCCGGCTGGTACTGGCGCAGGAGCCGCAGGAGCAGCGCCTGCTTCTCCTCCGGCGTGCACGCGTACGCCACCTGCTGGATGTCCGGCGCGGACTCCTCCTGCGCCAGCGACACGCGCACGGGGTCCTTCTGGAACGCGCGGCTCAGCTTCTCGATGTCGTCCGGGAACGTCGCGGAGAAGAGCACCGTCTGCCGCTTCGCGGGAGTGGCGCCCAGCACCCGCTCCATGTCCTCGCGAAATCCCATGTCCAGCATGCGGTCCGCTTCATCCAGCACCACCGTGGCCAGGTGCCGCGTGTCCAGCACCTCGCGGTCCAGCAGGTCCATGATGCGCCCGGGCGTCCCCACGCCGATGTGCACGCCCTTCTCCAGCGCCTCCACCTGAGGCCGGATGGGCTGCCCACCCGCGAGCGCCAGTACCTGGAGCCCCGGCATCCGGCGCGCCAGCCTGCGGATCTCCCCCGCCACCTGCGCGCACAATTCGCGCGTCGGGCAGAGCACCAGCGCCTGGAGCCGCCGGTCCTGCGTGAGCTTCACCTTCTGGAGGATGGGCAGCGCGAACGCCGCCGTCTTCCCGCTGCCCGTGCGCGCCTGGCCCACCAGATCCCTGCCCTGCAACAGCACCGGGATGCTCTGCGCCTGGATGGGGGTGGCGGTCTTGAACTCCAGCTCCTCCAGCACCTGGAGCAGCGGGGGTGACAGCGCGAGCGCGGAGAATTCCATCGGAGCCTCGGGGAACGGAGGCACGGACGCCTCGGGAGAACGCGCCCTTGTACCAGCCTTCCCACGCCGGACAAGCCCGGCCCCCTACCCCGCCCAGCCCGCAACCTCGCCCGCCGTCGCCTGGGCCAGCTTCGCCGCGGCGCCCGGGTCCACGCGGGCCGTGACGAGCACCCCGATTACCGCGCCCAAAAGCAGCTCCACCCGGCGGGCCACCGTCTTGCGAGGCAGCACGCCCGCCCGCGCCGCGCCCTCCAGGGCCCGCGTCAGGTGGCCGCGCAGGAGCGCCCGGTAGTCCTCCACCGCCTGCCGGGCCTCCGCATCGTGGGGGCCCAGCTCCGTCGCCGTATTCACCAGCAGGCAGCCCCGCTTGGTCAGGGCCGGCGGCGCGCTGGCCATCGTGGTCGCGAGCGCTTCGAAGTACTCCGTCACCTGCGCGAGGCCCGGCGCGTCCTTCGTGAAGACACCCAGCCGAGGCCCGATGACCTCCTCGAGATACAGCGTGATGGCCCGCGCGAACAGCCCGCGCTTGCTGTCGAACGTCTGGTACAGGCTGGAGCGGTTCAGCCCTGTCGCGGCCTCCAGGTCCGACAGCGACGTCGCCTCGTAGCCGCGCGACCAGAACACCCCCAGCGCCGCCCGCACCGCCTCTGTCTCGTCGAACGCCCGCGTCCTCGCCACGTCACCCTCCTTGACAATTCTGAACTGACCGTTTCAATATGATTTCGGAACTGACTGGTTCAGAATAACCCAACCCCGGAGGGGGAGTCATCATGTCGCCACTGGCACAGGTCTTCGCGGTCATCGCCGCGCTCATCCACGTGTTGTTCTTCGTGATGGAGAGCCTCGTCTTCTCGCGGCCGGCGGTGTGGCAGCGGTTCGGGGTGAAGTCGCAGGCGGACGCGGACGTGCTGAAGGGGATGGCGTTCAACCAGGGGTTCTACAACCTGTTCCTCGCGCTGGGCGTGCTGGTGGGCGTGGTGCTGGTGCACACGGCGTGGGAGACGTCGGGCGTGACGGCCGTGGTGTTCGGCTGCGCGTGCATGCTGCTGGCGGCGGTGGTGCTGCTGAGCACCGACCGGCGCTTCCTCCGGGCCAGCATCGTCCAGGGCGCCCTGCCGCTGCTGGCCCTGTCGCTCGTGGTCTTCCGATAACGGTTTCAGGGCACGACGGTTTCGAAGACGTCCGCGTCCAGCAGGGTGAGGACGACCCGGCCCGCTTCACCCAGCTTCTCGCGTGGCACGTCGCGGAAGCGCTGCCCGAAGCTCGAGGACGGGCGCAGCGTAAGTGACTGGCCGGTGTCGCGGTTGCGGAACGTGGTCGAGGTGTCCTCCGGCGCGGGCGCTGTGACGAGCGACAGGTTGAGCTTGCCCAGGCTGGACCCGGTGGCCGCCGCTGCTCCGTCCGCGACGCAGGTGTATTGGACCTGCGCCGGGCTGTGATGGATAGCCTCCAGCTTGAAGCTGCCCCGGGGCAGGCCCAGCTGATGGAGCGCGTGCTCGCCCATCCGGTAGCCCGCGACGGCCCACGGCCCCGCGCCGCCATGCACCAGCGCCACCCGCTCCAGTGCGCCCGGTTCAGCGGGCGGGGTCGCGGTGGGCTTCGTGCTCGCGCAGCCCAGGGTGAGGCCCAGCGTGACGGAGAGCAGGAGACGGCGGCGCACGGACATGAGGGGCTCCGGATAAGGAAAGGCAGAGGGTCCTACCCGGAAGCAGTGGGTGCTGCTCGGACTCACGCTCAACTGACGCGCAATCGCCGCCTGCGTGTAGCGCCCACTATTCAGCGCCCAGACTACCTCCAACCGGCGCTCCTCCAACTGTTCTGCCGTCTGCCGCCTCGGCCGCCTCGTCATGAGAAGTATCTCACCCATGGCGGCATCCCATCACTCTTCAGTAACTTCCCTGAAGGGGATTAGATGATTGCCCATCGTATGCCTGACATCCATGAGAAGGTGGCAGCAAATACAAAATTTTGCACCGGTGGATCGTCGTCTTCCAGTACGGGTGGGGGCACCGCACGAAGGAACTCGTTCGCGCGCTGAACAGCAGCGCTAAAGAGCACCTCGTTCCCAACGATCTGCGGACTTGACGCAATGGCTGCTTCGGCTGCGCGACGCGCAGCCTCAAGCAACTCCCTCGGCTGCCGGTTGTCATCGCCTCCCTGCGGTGCTGGCGGAGGAGCATCTCCGTCGCCACCACTTAAGAAACGCAAGGGCGCCACCTCCACCACCTCGCTGTGCGCCTTACCCGGCGTTGCAGCGTCTACGTACGTGTAACGACCGTGCCCAGTCAGGCGTGAGGCTGGCGCGAAGTGGGTGTTCGCCCGGAGAGTTCGAGCCTCAACGTGCCGAAAGAGATCGACGCGAGAGTGAAAGGCCGGACTCGCATAGGCGACAAGCCCATTTGCCCCAAGCGCCTTAGTGCAGGCATCCAGCGCGTTCTGCTGGTGGGTTTCAATCCAGAACCGGTAGTAGGACTGCTTCCACTTAGACCACTCACTTGCTTGGGCCCCGTGGAGGTACTCCGGACGCTTGTACTGTAGGAATAGATTGAGGCGAAATGGTGGCGGGCGACGAACCCGCACAGCCAGACGTGCGATGGCCCATGGCCACCAGGAAGGAATGATGACAGCCCCCTGGGGGGGAGCTGAGAATCCTTGCTGCGCCCAGAAAACTGCAGATTGAACTCTCAAGGCAACGTCGAATCCTACGACTGCTTCGAGCACCTGCCCCGGCGACCACATGGGTGCGCCAAGGCCCAACTGAGCGTTCAGCGGACCCTCAAACTCCTTCTCTTCAAATTCGGCGAATCGTGGCACGGGTGCAACGTACAGCTTAGGCGTCAGCTAGCCGAGCATCTTCTACTCATGCATAGAGACGGCCAGTCTTCGGGCGAAGCTCAATCAACCATTGAATTGCCGACGAAGATGCTGAGGGCGGACTAACTCCTGTGGCAGAGCCTTGCCCTGAAGGCGTCGGCGTTGGTGCAGCTGTCCAACTACGGCGACTACGCTATCCAGGGAGTCCTGCTTCCTCCACATGACGCGGCCATGCATCCTGGAAGTCCCAACATCCGCCACACGGCGAATGACCACTGGCTGGTGGTCCGTGGCGAAGCCCTCAAACGGCACGGCTATGACCAATACACCGGGCTGGCGACATACCTGATGGAGCACGAGTGCTATTCCGGGCGCACCTTCAGCAAGGGTGACGACTACATCTTCGGATGCGCCGGAGGCGCCGAGACGCCCGGAAGCCCGGGAGTATGGCGCAGGATGGGAACGAACCATCACATCGCGAAGGTGCTGAAGCAGCTCACCAGTCTTCACGTACCTTGAGAAGCCTGCGGACCTCCGCGCGCAGCGCTTCGGCAGGCAGCAGTTCCACCACGCGCTCGTAGAGCATCTTCCGAGGATTGCTCCGCAATCCCTTGGCAGCGCCCAGAGACTCCAGAAGACTCAGCGCCTCGTCACGCCAGAGCAACCGAACCATGGCCGGCATCTGCTGCTGGGGATTGCGTCGTGCCTTGCGCAAATGCCGAAGCTTGACGGAACCATCACGTTGGGTCGCGGCCGTCTTGATGCCCCACCATGCGGGAACGAGACCGATGGCCTGTTCGACATGACGGGTACTGACGACGAGCGTGGCCCTGTCGAGCACCGCGCTGTACGCCTCAACCTGTCGAGGCAGACGTGCCAACGTGTCCCGTTCACTCTTCAGTTCGTAACCATGGAGTTCGCCATTGATGACGGCCACGTCCACGAAGACCTGGCCGTGCTCCAACCCCAGTTCCTCACGGATGAGGGTTCCGGGCTCACCCGCGTGGGCCGCCTTGAGGCTCGCCGTGAGGGCCTGTCGCACATCGAAGTCACGCATGGTGGGCGGCTTCGAAGTCTATGGCCACGGACTGGCTGACGCGATCGGAAGAATTCGATGAATCAGGCTAGAGCGCGTAGCCGATCATCAGGGACGCGGAGGCCCTGGGCACCAGCGCCGTGCCGGAGTCCCGTCGGGCCATGACGCCTCCGGCGGAGGCGCTCAGGAGCATGGACAGGCGGCTTCGCACCTCCAGCCGCACGCCTCCGGTGACGAGCGCCAGCGGCTCAAGCCCGAAGCGGGCTTCTTCCTCTTCCGGAATGCGGGTCTGGAAGACGGCCAGCGCCCCCGCCTCCAGCGCGCCGCTGAACGTCCAGGCGCCGTGCTGCCAGTGGGGCCCCGCGCCCAGGCGCAGCTCCAGCTCCGTCTGCTGGAAGGACACTCCGCTGCCCGTGCCCCGGCGCACCGCAAGCCCCAGGCTCGACGTGTCCACGCCGGAGAACAGCCGTCCTTCGCGCACCAGACGCACGTCCAGGCCCGCGATGGACGACAGGCCCGCCACGAGGCCCGACGTCAGCGACGGTCCCACCGCGAGCAGCAGCGACGACCCCGCTCCGCCCTTGCGCGCGAGCCGCAGCCGCGCGGCCTCTTCCAGGTGCGTGCCGCCCACGGAGACGGTTCCGTTGAGCGGCACCGTCACCGACCGCTCCAGGTAGCCTTCATCCGCGCGCAGCAGCAGCCGGTACGCGCCGGGCGCCACGGCCAGCGTCGTGGGGCCTTCGCCCTTCTCCAGCTCCGCCACCAGCGACCCGCTCTCCGACGCCACCACGAGCCAGCGGCCCGGCGTCTTCACGTCGAGCGTCAGCCGGCCGCGTGCCTGCTGGGGTTCGGAGAGGACCAGCTCGCCGCGTCCACGCAGGTCCATCCGGAACGTGGGGCGCTGCACGCCTCCGGGTGACACGAGCGTGGACTCCAGCGTCCGCGCGTAGGCGTAGCGGTAGGCCTCCTCCAGCGTGACGCGTCCATCGCGCGAGGCATCCGCAGCGCCGCGCAGTCCCACCGCCAGGTGGTGCGTGAAGAACGAGCCCTGCAGCGCATCCGACTCCTGCGCGTACTCATCCGCGCCCGATGCGCTGATGACGACCCGTCCCTCCAGGTCCGAGGCCTCCATCGTGACAGGCGCGGCCACGGGCTTGAGGCCCTTGAGGCGCGTGGCCACGCCGGAGCGGCAGGAGTCCAGGATGAGCAGCCCCACGCCCACCGGCGCGCCCTTGAGGAAGTCCACCAACTCGCGCATCGGAAGCTCGGTGCCGCGCAGGTGCAGGCTGCCGTCACCCGCGTGCGACGACACGTACAGCAACAGCCAATCCCGCGACGAGGCCTCCACCGCGAGCCGCGCCCGGAAGCCCTGCAGGGCCTCCCGCAGCGTCGCGGCATCCGCGCCCAGCAGCGTCACCGTCCGCTCCGGCGGCACGGTGCCCACTTCCTGGAGCACCTCGCGCATCCGCTGCGCATCGGCTTCCGCGAAGCGCAGCCGCTCCTCGCCGGCCAGGCCCTGGTTCTCCCCCACGACCAGCGCCCAGCGGCGCGGCGCTTCCTCTACGGCCGCGGCCCGGAGCGGGCCCAGCATCGTGAGCAGCACCGCGAACAGCTGGATGCCCAACGCCCAGCGGCGCGGAGCCCCCGCATCGGCGGTCCCGCGGAGCGGGCCCAGCACCGTGAGCACCCGGATGCCCAGGCCCAGCGCCCGCCTCACGGCACGACCCTCAGCAGCGTACGCGCCTGGGCCTTCCCGATGTCGCCGGGCGTCGCCACGTCCAACGGCGCCTGCCCCTTCGCGCGAGCCTCCGCGATGCTCGACGTGAGCGCGGCACCTGCCTGATCCACATCCAGCGGCGCATCCGAGAAGAACGCATGCAGCGCCACCGACCCCGGCGTCACCTCCAGCGGCGGGGACAGCTTCACCTCCGCTCCCGGCGCCACCGTGCCACTCGTCGCGCCTTCCCGTGGCCAGAGCCGATCCACCGCTCCCGCCTCATCCACCGCGAGCACCAGCACGTTCCGGTACGGCCCCGTGCCCACCGCCAGCGTCACGCGTTCGCCGGGCCTCGCGTCCAGCACCGTCGCGCCCTGCTCGGACATGAGCCGCAGCGCCACGGTGCCCTTCAACCGCACGCCGTCCTCCGTCCCTCGCGGCACGTAGACGACCAGCGCGAGCCCCACCGCCAACGCCGCCACCAGCGGGACGCCCCAGCTCCAGCGGGGCTTCACGGCCCGGGCCCGCTTCTCCTCCAGCCTCGCCAGCACCGCCTTCGCTCGGGGCTCGGCCAGGCTCGATGCCCGCGCCTGCCGCAGTTGCCCGGCAACCTGCTCGCAGGCCGGACAGGCCGCCAGGTGCCGCTCCGCGCGGCCTGATGTGTCCAGCCCCGCGAGCCACTCATCCAGCTCCAGCCTTGAAAGGTGCTCAGCCACGCCCCGCCTCCAGCGCTTCCGGCAGCCGCCCCAGCTCCGCCGCCTTCTTCCGGATGGAGTCCAGGTCGCGGACGATCGTCTTTCGCGACACGTCCAGCATCCCGGCGATCTCCTCCTGGGTCAGCCCGTCGAAGAAGTGCAGCGTGGCCACTTCCAGTTCGCGCTCGCCCATCCGCCCCACGAGGTGGCGGATGAAGTCCGCGGCCTCCCACTGGCTGGGGGTCAGCGCCGCGGCCTCGGGGGCCTCCAGCAGGGCCGGCTCCCGCAGTTGGCGCGAACGCAGCGCGTTGAGGCACAGGTTGGTGGTGACGCGGTACACGTACGTCATCGGACGGGCCTCCCGTCGGAACCGCGCTCCCGCCGTCAGCATGCGCTCGAAGACCTCTTGAACGATGTCCCACGCATCGGCATCGCGTCCCAGCAGCGCGAGCGCGCGACGGTGCACCACGGGCGCGAAGCGCTCGTAGAGCTGCCTGAGCTCCTCCGCATCGAGCCCGCTCCCCATCCGCCTGGTCCGACCTTCCTTTTCGTCCTTGAGACACCCGGCCCCGGCGGCCTGGGACATCGCATCGCGTTCGCGATGGGCCGTGGGATATTAGTCGCACCCCGGCGGCATGTCCCAGGCCGGCCGCACCGGGTGTCCCAAGCGCCGTGAAACGAATCGTCCTCGCCTCCCTCCTCGCGCTCCTCGCCGCGTGCTTCGACCCGCTCTACGAGGACCCATCGCTCATCGGCGAGGCGTCCTGGGCCGTCTGCTGCGTGGGCGGCCAGGTGGACACCTGCCTCTGTGAAGAGGCCGAGGTCTGCGACACGACCTTCCGGGCCTGCGCGGCCGGCACCTGCACGGTATCGCTCAGCCAGAGCTGCGGCTCCGTCCAGGGGAGCCAGGACGCCGGCGGCGCGGACACCGACGGTGGCGTCGTCATCCAAGACGGGGGCACCGCCACGGACGCGGGCACCAGCATCGACGCAGGCACCAGCACCGACGCGGGAACGGCCACCGACGCCGGCACCGACGCGGGCGTGGACGCCGGCCCCCAGACGCCCCCCAGCTACGAGCCGTGCTGCGACCCGTCCACCCACCGGGTCACGACCTGCGTGTGCGCGCCCTCGGGCTGCGGCTCCAACCCTCCATTCACGCCCTGTGCGTCCACGCGCTGCGCGCTGGCGGGCGAGTCGTGCGGGTGAGATACCCACCGGGATGACGGGCACGTTCCGGTCGCTGCGCGGCTACAACTACCGGACGTGGGCGGCCGGGGCCATCGTGTCCAACGTGGGCACGTGGATGCAGCGCACGGCCCAGGACTGGCTCGTCCTCACCCAGCTCACCCACAACAACGCCACGGCCGTGGGCGTGGTGATGGCGCTCCAGTTCGCGCCGCAGGTGCTGCTGCTCCCCCTGACGGGCTTCGCGGCGGATCACCTGGACCGCCGCAAGCTCCTGTTCGCCACGCAGGCGACCCTGGGGGCGCTGGCGCTGGGCCTGGGCCTGCTCACGCTCTGGGGGCACGTGCGGCTGTGGCACGTCGACGTGTTCGCGTTCCTCCTGGGCTGCGTCACCGCGTTCGACGCCCCCGCGCGCCAGACGTTCGTGGCGGAGCTGGTGGGCGAGGAGGACCTCTCCAACGCCGTGGCGCTCAACTCCACCTCGTTCCACGCCGCGCGCATGCTGGGGCCCGCCATCGCGGGGGTGCTCATCTCCTGGGTGGGCTCCGGGTGGATGTTCGTCATCAACGCGGCGTCGTTCGGCGCGGTGCTCGGGTCGCTGAGCCTGCTGCGCACGAACGAGCTTCACGTGCGGGACCGGGCGGCGGGCACGCGAGGGGGCCTCCTGGAGGGCTTCGCCTACGTCTGGAAGCGGCCCGACCTGAAGGCGGTGCTGATCATGTTCTTCCTCATCGGCACGTTCGGGCTCAACTTCCCCATCTTCATCTCCACCATGTCGGTGAGCGTCTTCGCCCAGGGCGCGAGCGGCTACGGGCTCCTGACGTCCATCATGGCCATGGGCTCGGTGACGGGCGCGCTGCTCTCCGCGCGGCGCGCGCAGCCGCGCATCGGCCTGCTGGTCGTCGGGGCCGCGGTGTTCGGCGCCGGGCTGCTGCTCGCCGCGGTGATGCCGGTCTACGCGCTCTTCGGCGTCATGCTCGTCGTCATCGGCGTGTCGGCGCAGACGTTCACCACCACCGCGAACAGCCTGGTGCAGCTGTCCACCGCCCCGTCGATGCGCGGGCGCGTGCTCGCCATCCTGCTGGCCATCGCGCTGGGCGGCACGCCGCTGGGGGCGCCCATCGTCGGGTGGGTCGCGGACACGTTCGGTCCGCGCCAGGCGCTGTGCGTGGGCGCCGCGGCGGGCTTCGTCGCGGCGCTCGTCGGGCTGCGCTACCGCGCGAAGGCGGCTACTTCTTCTCCAGGATGACCGCGTAGAACTCGATGCCCACGCCCTGGCGGTCCTCCTCGGTGATGTAGTCCTCGGGCAGCCCCAGGAACCGGCTCACCGGCTGGACGCCGCCAGGACCGGGGGTCCACGGCTCGCACAGCTTGAGGTACTCGGGCAGGGAGAACAGCTCGAAGGTCTCCCCCATCTTCTGGAACATGCCCACGAACTGCTCCCACTGGGGCGTCGTCTTCGCGGGGTCCTTCGTCTCGAACGTGGTGAACAGCCTGGAGCCCGGCGCGGCCCAGTCGTACAGGTCGCGGAAGAACTTCTGGTTCTCCTCCGCCTTGAGGAACACGGTGATGCCATTGGCGCCGATGGCCACCTTGCGCTCGCCGCCCAGGAAGTCGCGCACGTCGGGGCGCTCCAGGAAGGACCTCGCCTGGCGGATGTCGCACTCCAGATAGCGCACGCGCGGGTCGTTCCCCAGGAGCACGCGCGCCTGCGCCATCGTCAGCGGGTTGATGTCCGAATAGAGCACCTTCACGTCCGGCGGCAGCACGCCGTGCACGTGGTCGTTGGTGGGCAGGCCGGACGCGAAGTCCACCCAGTGCGTGAAGCCCTCGTCGGACAGCCGCTTCGCCGCGGCCTGGAGGCACGCGCGCAGCATCCGCACCCACTTCCGCGTGGAGGGCAGCAGCGAGAACATGTACTCCGCCGCCTGCCGGTCCGCCTCGAAGTTGTGGGTGCCGCCCAGCGTGTAGTCGTAGATGCGCGCCGCGTCGGGAACCTGGGGATTCACGCCCGGCACGCGGGCCAGCTCATTCACATCCATGGGGTCGCTCCGTGAGCCTGTGTCCCGGGTATTGTGCCGGTCCGCTCGCGAGGTTGCACACGTCCTACGAAGTGACGCCCGCGACCTGGCGCAGCAATTCCAACGGCCCCAGCGCGGCGACCGCGTCGAACTGCTCCGGCGTGCGCACCAGCAGCGAACCCGCGAAGCCCAGCGCGTTGACGTTGACGCCCAGGGCTTCCGCGCGGCCGCGGGGCACCAGCAGCATCCAGTCCCGCGTGACGAGCAGGTTGTACGGCGAGTGCTCCTCCAGTCCCATTGCCTCCCGCAGGAGCCGGTAGGCCGCCAGCATCCGCTCGCCCTGCCCCGGCGCGCCCCACGGCCCCAGGCCCGCCAGGAGGTGCGCGAACGGCAGCGCCTCCACGGCGATGACGCGGCCCGGGCCGGGCAGCGGGGGGAGCAGCGCCTCCACCGGCGCGCGTTTGCCGTCCGGCCCCAGGGGCGGCACCAGTTGCAGGTGCTTGTGGCGCTGGCTCGCGCCGGCCATCTCCCCCGCGTTGTAGAAGGCCAGCCCGTCCAGCCCCTCCAGGCACGTGGAGAGCGCGTCGAAGTCCGCGAGCGTCAGCAGCGCGTCCTGCGACTCGAAGGCCCGCGTCACCAGCAGCAGGTGATGCTCCACGACGTTGAACTTGTTGAGCAGGCACACGTGCGAAGGCGGCACGTCCCCCAGCACGAGGTCCGGCTCCGGGTTCGCGAACGGGTTGAACGGCTCCGAGCCCGCGGGCGGCGCCGGCCGCTTGCGCTCCTTGAGCGCCACCCGCCCCAGCACGCGCACCTGGAACGTCGTGTTCGCGATGGGCAGCGTGCGCGCTTCGGTGGCGATGGGCTGGAGCGCCCCGGTCTCCAGCGCGTGCCGCGTGACGGCCAGCGTGCGGGGCCACAGGGCGGCGGGCGTCAGCGGTGCGGCGTTCACGGGCGGCTCTCCTGTCGTGAGGCCTGGAGTCTGTGCCGTCCGGCGCCGCCAGCGTCAACCCGCTTCCGGTCGCGGAAGCGCCGCGATGTTCGCCTCAGCGCGGAGGCGGACGGAAGACGTACTGGTATTCCGGTGACGGACTGCCCGGGGGGTACTGGGCGTCCATGAAGGCGACGTGCGCGTGGTGGGTGATGAGCACGTCCTGGAGGCTGTCGTAGAGCACCACCACGTTCGTGGCCTTGCCGGTGGGGTCCAGGTCCACGCGCACCTTCAGGTTGCCCTTGAGGTCCGGCTTCTCCATCAGGTGCTCCAGGTACAGCGCCACCAGCCCCAGCGACACGCGGTCGTAGATCTGCTCCACCGTGCCCTTCGCGGGCGCCGCGGGCAGCCGCAGCTTCTTGCTCAGCTGCGCGGCCTCCTCCGCCGCCTCGGGCACGGGCCGCTCCGGGGCGGCGAGCGCCGCGCGGTACGCCGCCACGGCCTCGAAGTAGCGCTCCTGCTTGAGGAGCAGCCGCGCCCGCCGCACCTGGATGTCCGCGCGCTGGGGCGCGAGCGCCGCCGCCTGGTCCAACCTCGCCTCGGTGCCGGCCGCGTCCTGCTTTCCTTCCGCCAGCGTGGCCAGCCGCAAGAGCGGCTCCGGATCCTTCGGCGTCGCGGCGGCCAGGCGCACCAGCGCCTTCGCCTCGTCGTCCGGGCGGTTGAGCGCCACGTTGAGCCGCACCCAGGTGGCGAGCACCGCCGGCTCCGCGCCCCCAAGCGTCGCGTAGCGCTCCAGCATCTTCACCGCCTGCGCCTTGTCCCCCGCCGCGAGCCACGCGTCCGCCTGCCGCCGGTGCGCCTCGCGGTCGTGCGGCTGGAGCGCGACGAGCAGCGCCCCGGCCTCCGCACCCGCCTTCGCGTCCCCGGCCTCGCGGGCCAGCCGCGACAGCACCTGGAGCGCCTCCGGCTGCTCGGGCCAGTCCTTCACCGAGCGCACCAGCAGCGTCCGCGCCTCGGCCGCGCCGCCGGGCCTTCCCGCCAAGAGCAGCGCCAGGTCCGTGCGGAAGCGCGGCACGTCCAGCTTCGTCAGCGCCTCGCGCAGCCGGGCCTCGGCTTCCGGAGCCTTGCCCTCCGCCTGGAGGCGCAGGCCGTCCGCCCAGAGCGCGGGCGCGAAGCCGGGCACCACCTTGCGCGCGGTCTCCAGCGGCGCGGCCGCGTCCTTCAACATGCCCCAGCGCACGTACACCAGCCCCATGCCCACGAACGGCCACGGGTTCTCCGGGTACACCACGGCCAGCGCCTTGAACTCGGCGAAGCTCTCGTCGGAGGGCAGCGCGAGGAAGGCCCGGTACACCCGCGGCATCGGGTCCTTGGGCGCCTTCGCCTCCTGCGCGTCCAGCTCCGTGCGCAGCGTGCTGGGGCTGCCCTGGACCCGCGCGGTGTCCATCCGCTGGAGCATCGCCATCCCCTCCGCGGCCGGCGCGGGCACCGGACGGGCACCCGCCGCGGGAAGCGCGCACAACACGGACAGCAGCAGGCACGTCAGGACACGGGACGTCATCGGGGCGCTCCGGACGCTACCAGATGCCCGCGCCCGGTGAGGTGAGGGAGTGTTTACACACCTTGCGTGAATTACACGGACACGCGCGATGTTTCACGGGCGCGGGAACGGCACGGAAATGGTCCCGGAGGGCGACCACGCTTTCGAGCGTTGGACGCCACCCGGGCGGTAGGTCTTGACCAGAACCAGCGGTGCTGGGCGGAATGGCCCCATGGCCACCGCCGAGAAACTCGTATTCCCGACCATCGTCGAAGGACTCTTCGTCCGGGGACTTTCCGGGAAGGTGCCCTTCGCCCTCAAGGAGCAGTTGCGCAAGGAGGGGCTGGACCTGGACCGGCCCCTGCAGCCGGCGTACTCGCTGGACACGTGGACGCGCTGTGTGGCGCTGACGGCGAAGACGCTCCACCCGGAGCAGCCGGATCCGGTGGCGTGGCGGATGCTCGGCGAGCGGATGATCGACGGCTACCGCGACACGATGGTGGGCCGGGCGCTCTTGGGCGTGCTGCGGCTCATCGGGCCCAAGCGGATGCTCCTGCGCACGCAGCACAGCTTCCGCACCGGCAACAACTACACCGAGGTGCGCATCACCGAGCGCGGCGAGCGCGAGGCGGACCTGTGGCTCAACGAGCCCGGCCTGCTGCGCTACTTCAAGCAGGGCGTGATGCTGGCCACGGTGCGCGCCGCCAGCGGCCCGGCCACGCAGGTGGACGTCGTCCAGTTCGACGACGACAGCGTCACGTACCGCGTGTCCTGGGGCGCCCCCGGCTCCTGAGTCCGCTTCGTCCCCCCTCGTCGGATCCGCGACCCCGGGGCCCCTTGCTCGCACCGGGCCCCATCTGCCAGCGTGAAGGCCTGGGCGCGGCGTCCGGGCCGTGAACGGCCGCGCAAGAGGGGGCTTCATCCAAATGCCGTCGAGCGAGCGCGCCAACCTGCCGCGCTGGAACGGTCATCAGCGGGGGTTCTTCGAAATCTGGTTCCTGGTGGTGCTCGACCCGGGCGGCGACCGTGCCTGGTGGTTGCGCTACACCCTGTTCACCCCCGCGCCGGGCAGCGGCGGCGAGCCTCGCGCCACGATGTGGGCGGCCGCGTTCGACTGCGCGTCGAGCGACCGGCCCGCGGTGGCGCTCAAGGCCATCCACCCGGTCTCCGCCTTCACGGCGCTGCCCACCGGCGGCGTGCGCATCGCGGACTCGGAGCTGACGCCCGGGCACTGCCACGGCCAGGTGGCCAGCGGCGGTCACGCGATCGCGTGGGACCTGCGCTTCCAGGGTGGAGCCTCCGCGCCGGTGCGCCGTGAGCCGCGCGGCACCGCGATGCTGCCCCTGCCCACGCACGTGGCCCACGTGCACGACGACGTCATCTTCGAAGGCACGGTGACGGTGGACGGCGAGCGCATCGACGTGAAGGGCGCGCCCGGCCTGCAGAAGCACCTGTGGGGCCACCGGCGGCTGGAGGAGCTGACGTGGCTGTACTGCCCGCGCTTCCGCGAGGACGAAGCCGCGCGGCTGGAGATCATGGCGGTGCGCGCGAAGCGCAAGCGCGGCCACCCCCAGCTGACGCCCATCTACCTGCGCACGAGCGACGCCGAGCACACGTTCCACGAAATGCCCCACGTGCTCATGTCGAGCGTGACGTCGCCCGCGTCCGGGGAGCTGTCCTTCCGCGCCGCGTCCGCCACCGTGGCCCTGGAGGGCCGCGCGTGGTGCGACCCGCGCACGCTGGTGGGCTACGCGTACCGCGACCCCACGGGCTGGGACGTGCTGGTGGCCCAGAGCGACGTGGCCCGGTGCGAGGTGCAGCTCTTCTCCCGCCCCCATCCGTTCGCGGCGTGGCGGCCCACGCGGAAGCTCACGTCCACCGTGGGCGCGCTGGAGTTCCACGGCCCGGAGGCGATGCCGGGCGTGCGCTACATCCCGTGGGACGGCACCGCGCTCGAAGCGGAGGACGCGCCCGGCGACGCGCCGGCCCTGGGGACGGGCTGAAGCCAGGGACGCCTGCCCCGGACTTCCGGGAGGGAGTGACTGGCGTGCCCGGGCCCGGGGTGCTGGCCGGGTTCCGGCGGGAGGAGCCGCCCCTGGCTGTGGAAGGGGACGGCCGTGGCCACCCTCTGGGGTGACGGCCCGACGCTCCCCCATGCCCCATCACCGGCTGCTGAGACACCTCCAGTCGCTCTTCCGGGTGGAGCCCGGAAGACCGGCCCTGTGGGCGGGCATCCGGGCCGCCGTCGCCACCGCCCTGCCCCTGTGTCTGTCCTATCTGCTCACCGTGCCGGAGGCGAGCTGGGCGGGCCTCACGGGGCTGCTCGTCACACTCGCGGACAAGGGCGGCTCGTATCGCGTGCGGGCGCGCGTCATGGGCGTGGTGACGGTGCTGGGGGCGCTGGTCGGCCTGCTCGCCGCGCCCGCGGGGCGCACGTACCTGGTGGACGCCACGCTGCTGCTGCTGGGCGTCACGGCGGCGAACTTCGCGCGCAGCTACGGCGAGACGGCGGGCTCCGTGGGTGGACAGCTCGCCGTCATCTTCGTCGTGTCGCTGGGCGCGCCCGCGTCCTCGCTGCGGGAGACGGTGTTGCGAGGAGCCGCGCTGCTCCTGGGCGGCCTGTGGGCGATGGCGCTGTCGCTGCTCTTGTGGCCGCTGAGGCCCTACCGTCCCGCGCGCCGGGCCGTGGCGGAGGTGTACGCGGGGCTCGCGACCGCGGCGGAGGAGCTGCGTGAAGCGACGCTGGAGGGAGCCACGCCCGACGCCTGGGCGGAAGGGCTGAAGCGCCATGCGCGGATCCGCCCGGACATCGAACGGGCGCGCGGGGTGCTCGCGGCCACGCGGCGCGGGAGGCCGGACGAGTCCCGGCGCGGCGAGCACCTGCTGGTGCTGGTGGAGCTGGCGGAGCCGATGGTGGCGCTGCTCAGCGCGCTGGCGGAGGCGATGCAGGTCGTGGGGCGGGATCCGCACCTGCACGCGACGCGCGAGCGGGTGGCGCGGCTGTGCGAGGCCTTCGCCGCGATGGACCTGTGGGTGGCGCGGGCGCTGGTGCAGGAGCGCAACGAGGGCATGCGCGCACCGCCCCGGCGGGCCCTCAAGCCCCGCCGTGGACGGCAGCCCGCGAGGATGGCCGCGCCGTCGGTGCGGCACATCACGGAGGGGCCGCTGTCCACGCACGTGGCCACGCTGCTGGACCGGCTGCGCGAGTACTCGGGCGTGGCGCACGAGACGGCGTCGGGCCTGCTCTTCGGCGACCCGGTGCCGGCGCGTGGCAAGGGGACGGTGGGAGGCGGGAAGAAGGCACCGGGGCGCTCCCCGTGGCAGCCGCTCAGGGACCACCTGCACCGGGACTCGGTGGTGCTGCGGCACGCGCTGCGCACGGGGATGGTGGCCACGGCGGCGCTGGGGCTGACCCAGGCGTTGCAGGTGGGCGACGCGCACTGGGTGAGCCTCGTGGTCATCTCCATCCTCCAGCCCTACGCGGGCAGCACGGAGGAGCGCGTGCTCCAGCGCACGCTGGGGACGCTGGTGGGCGCGAGCCTGGCGGCGCTCATCGCGACGACGGTGCACACGCCGCCGCTGATGATTGGCGTCATCAGCGCGCTGACGGCCATCTCCGTGGCGCTGCTGCCGCTGAACTTCGGTGCGTTTCAAATCCTGCTCACGCCGGACTATCTGCTGATGGCCACGCTCAGCTCCGGGGACTGGACGGTGGCGTCGCAGCGCTCGCTGGGGGTGCTCATCGCGGGGACGCTGGCGCTGGTGGGCTCCTGGACGCTGTGGCCCAGCCCGGAGCGCCGCCGCTTCCCGGACGCGGCGGCCTCCGCCCTGCGCGCGGACGGGAGGTATCTGCAACAACTGGTCACGCACCGGAGCGGCACGGAGCCGGCGGTGAACGAGGAGCGCCTGCGTCTGGATCAGGCGCTGCTGGAGGCGGAGTCCTCCTTCCAGCGGTTGATGACGGAGTACCGGGGCCCGCCCCGGCACCTGGAGCCGGGCATGGCGCTGCTCACCTACGCACGGAGGTTCGCGCTGGCGGTGACGGCGCTGGGCACGGGGCGCTTCGAGGGGAGGACGACGTCGGTGCTGCCGCAGCAGTTGGCGCAGCGGGCCAGCGACAGCCTGGAGCTGCTCGCCCGCGCGTTGCAGGAGCGCCGCGAGCCCCCGCCCCTGCCCGCCCTGGCGCTGCCACGCACGAGCGACGACCCGGTGCTGGGCGCGCTGCTGGAGCGCGTGCCCCGGCAACTGGGCATCCTGCACGGCGCGGTGGCGCGGATCAGCGAGGACCCGTCGCTGCGCTGACGCAGCGGAGACGGCTGGACGCATGAGGCTTCCGTGAACAACCCGTGATGACACGAGGCTGCGTATCCTGGGATGAAACCTGTTCCGGAGCACACCTGGAGCCGTCGACTTGAAAGCTTCCCAGAACGACTCGACCGCAGGATGGCCCAGGCTCGCGGTGTGGGCCTCGCAGGTCCTGCTGCTCGTCGCGGCATCCGCCTGCGCCTCCACCTCACCGGTCCGGCGGGACGCCTCCTGGGCGTCGCACTTCACCGAAGCAGCCGAGCGCATCGAGGCACGGGCGCGAGCGGTGGGCCTGGCCCGGCTGCACGACGTGCGCGCGGAGCAGGCGGAGCTGCGTGGCTGGATGGAGACGCTGTCGAAGGAGCTGGCACTCGGCGGTCTCGCGGCGCAGGGGCCCGGTCACTACGCGCTCGGGTGCGGCGCGCGCGCGCTGGGCCAGGACGCGGAGGCGCGGACGCACCTGGAGGCCGCCTGGAACGCGGGCTTCCGCAAGCCCCACGTGGCGTGGGCCCGGGCCCAGGCCCTGAGCGAGCACTACCGCATGCTGCGGCTGGCGGCGGTGGCCACCCCGGACGCGGATGAACGCAAGGTGCGGGAGGAGGACGTCGAGCGCCAGTACCGGGAGCCGGTGCTCACGCTGCTGCGACAGGCCGCGGGGGCGGAGGTTCCGTCGGCGGACTTCGGCGCGGCGCTCATCGCGTTGCACGAGGGCCGCCTGGACGCGGCGATTGCGAGCCTGGAGTCCGTGGGCAGCCGGTATCCGTGGTTCGTGGAGGCGCGGTTGCTGCGCGCGGACGTGTTCCTGCTGCGCGCCGCGCAACGCTGGAAGCAGGATGACAAGGTCCACGCCCGCGAGGACCTGATGGCCGGACGCCAGGTGCTCACGGAGGCCGCGACCACCGCGGAGAGCCTCGCTCCGGCCTACCTGGCTCGCGCGCGCTTCGAGACCGCCGCGATGAACCTCACCCGCCCCGACTTCTCCGGCGCCGTGCTGCTCCTGTCCGGAGGAGACCCGGGCCCGGCGCAGTGGGGCGTCGAGGCGCTGGACCTGGCCGCCCGGGTGGATCCCGGCAACGCCGGGTTCGCCTGCGAGAAGGCGCGCTTCCTCAACACGGTGGCGGAGCGCCCGGACCGCGACGAGCCCTTCCCGGGAGCCCTGCTCCAGGACGCCATCCAGGCCGCGAAGCACGTCCTGGACCTGGATGCGGCGAGCACCTGTGGCCGCGCGGAGTGGAGCCGGGCGTTGGTGCAGGAGACGGAGGAAGCCACGAGAAAGAACACCGATGGAGGCTACCGGCTCAAGGATGCCCTGGAGCTGCTGGAGACCACGCCGCCGTCCGAGCAGGACTTCGCGTACCACCTGCTGCGCGCCCGGCTCCTGCGTGCCTGGACGGACCACCTCACCCAGTTCACAAGGCGCAAGCCCGAGTCGCCTGCCGCGCAGCAACGGGACCAAGCCATCGAAGCCTACCGGAGCGCGCTCGCGCTCGAGGCGCGCGTCCCGGCGTACTGGGTCCGGATGGGAGAGCTGCTCCTGGCCCGGGCGATGGATCCAGCGACGAAGGACGCGCGCGCGGACCTGGAGCAGGCAGAGGCCGCCTGGGAGAAGGCCGTCCGGGTCAACATGCGGGCCTCCGAGGTGTGGCTGCTGGAAGCGCGCATCCGCGTGGCACAGGCCGGGCTGCAACGGGCCCGAGGGGAAGACGCCGGGCCGACGCTGGAAAAGGCCGCATCCGTCATCGGGGCCGCCTTCACCCATGGCGCCAGCCATCCCGACCTTCATGCCGAGCTGGGGCGGATCAAGCTGGAGCAGGCGAAGGAGACCTGGGAACGCGGGGGCGATCCCACCGCATTGCTTGGCCATGCGGAGGCGGCCTACGTCCAGGCGACGAAGCTGTCCCCCACCCAGGGAACCTTCGGACAGGCGGCGGTCCACGTGGCGCGAGCGGAGTACACCTGGCGCCGGGGAGCGGACCCCACCGAGGCAGCGGCCCGGGCGGAAGCGCTCTACCGCCAGACCCGGCCCTTCCTGCAGGCGCAGAAGGATGAGCGATACGCGGGCCTCGAGAAGGTGGACCACCTCCAGGCGCGCCACCTGCTGGAGCAGGGCCGCGATCCGGAGCCCACGCTCACGCGTCAATACGAAGAGGGCGAATGGCTGCGGCTCCTCACCCGGGATCGCGTCGTGCATCACCGGGCCTCTGGCGAGTACTTCCGCCTGATGGCCCGCTATTCGGCGCGCACGGATCCTCAGAAGGCGGAGGAGCAGTTCAAGGGCGCGGAGCAGAACTACGCGGAGGCCCTCAAGATCGAGCCCTCGAATCAGGACGTCCGTCTGGAGGAAGGACACCTGTTCCGGGAGTGGGCGGCAGCGCGAAAGGCCGCGAAGCAGGACCCGGAATCACTCGTGTCCAGGGGACTCGCGCGAGCGGAAGCACTGCTCCAGGAGCGTCCGAACTGGGCCGAGGCCCGGCTGCTGCGCGCGGCGCTCCTGCGCATGAAGGACCCGGCGTCGGCCCAGGCCCGCGCGGACCGGGACGCCGCGCTGAAGGCCAATGCCAACCTCGCGCAGGACTGGAAGCGGCAGTTCCCGGAGGACCTGCCGTCCAAGCCCTGAGCGCAGGAGTTCAGGGGGCTGTTGGCGGCGAGGCGCAGGCGGTCTGGTAGTCCTGGAGCTTGCGATGGAAACGCTCCCGCTCCGGCGCAAGCCACTCCGCCGGCAGCAATTCCACGGCCTTCTGCTGTTGCGCCAGCGCTTCGGGACACTGGTTCAGCCCGAAGTGCGCGGCGGCGGCGGTCTCCAGCACGTAGGGGTTGGGGTGCTCCCCCATCACGGAGCGGCGGATCACCGGGCGCAGCGCCATCAGGGCCGCGGCGTATTGCCCGGCCTGCACGCGGTGCCAGGCCATCTCCGTCGCCGTCCACCGGAAGTTGGGCGCCAGGGCATGGGCCTGTGCGAGCACCTTCGGGTAGTCCGGATCCTCCGGCGTGTGGACGGCGAGCTGCATCGCAAGGTTGGCCCAGGCCCCGCCGCTCTGGGGGAAATGGGCCACCCGCAGCCGCGCCCAGCCCAACCGCTGCTCCAGCGAAAGCTCCTCATCGGCGGGGCCTCCGTACCGGAGGTTGAAGGTAAAGCCATACACGGTGGTCGCGGCGTGTCCTGCCAGGGTCCAAGGCCGGTAGCGGCTTTCCCCCAGCTGCGCGATGAAGTGCCGGGAGGGTTGCCCGGAGCCATCCTCGATGACCCGGCAGTCCCGCACATGCCCATCCACGTCGATGCGGCATTGCAGGATGACCACGGCGTACTCGCTCGTGAAGGACCGGCTTCGCTCCTTGGGGTGGGTCACCCAACCCCGGATCTGCTCCGGTGGGAGGCTCTGCTTCTTCAGGAACTGGCACGCCTGCTCGTGGTCCGCGTCGCAAGCTGCCTGGAGATCGCCCAAGGCCTGAACGACCTGTGCCTCGGTGGGCTTTCCCGCCAGGGTCCGGACGGCTTCGTTGAAGACGCCAGGAGCCTGTCCGGCCTCCAGTTCCAGGACCGGAGCATCCACAGGAGTCCGCGAGGAGATGCCACCGGCGAGGACCGGGTTCCGCGCGACCTGCTTCTCGTAGGAAGCCGGGTCCCGCAGGAAGGCACCCATGGCCAAGGTCAGGTGCCCATGGCTCGCCATGGGTGGCGGCAGGTCGGACGGGCGCAGCCGGTGGGCACAGCCGGTAGAGACCACCAGCAGGGAGAGAACGAGGAGAGGCCAACGCATGGCGCCGGACTCTAGCCATGAAGCCGCGCCGTCTGGAATGAACGCGGAGCGCACCCCATGACGGCGCAAGGCTTTGTATCCTGGAGCAGTTCCCGGAGGACCTGCCGTCCAAACCCTGAGCGCGTGCGGTCAGGGAGCAGCCGGGGACCTGGCGCAGGCGGTCTGGTAATCCTGGAGCTTGCGCTGGAAGCGCTCCCGCTCCGGCACGGGCCATTCCTTCGGCAGCAGCTCCACGGCCTTGCGCTGTTCCGCCAACGCCGTCGTGCACTGGTTCAGCCCGAAGTGCGCGGCGGCCGCGGTCTCCAGCACATAGGGATTGGGGTGTTCCCCCATCGAGGAGCGGCGGATGGCGGGGCGCAGGGCCTTCAGCGCATCGGCGTGCCGTCCCGCCTGGAGGCGCTGCCAGGCCATCTCCGTGGCGGTCCACCAGTACCGGGGCGCCAGCGCATAGGCCCGGGCCAGCGCCCTGGGATAATGCGGATGCTCCGGTGCATGGACCGCGAGCTGCGCGGCCAGGTTGGTCCAGGCCGAGGTGCTCGTGGGGGACCACCCCACCCGCTTCCGGGCCCACTCCAGCTTCTGCTCCGTGGACAGGTCCGGCGCCCTGTTGTCGCTGTAGTTGAGATCGTAGGAGAGGAAATACGGGCCACTGACCGGATGGCCCGCCAGCATCACCGGCGTGTACCGGTGCGCGGCGAGCTGCGCGATGAGGCGCTCCGCTTCATGGTCCGGCCCGTTCTCGATGACCTGACACGCGCGCAAGCGGCCATCCACCTCCAGCCGGCAGCCGACGATGAGCACCGCGTACTGGAGAGCCGTGACGAACCGCGCCTCCCCGATGGGACGCACCAGCGTTCCTTCGAGTCTGACCGCGGGCCGCACCTGCTCGCGCAAGAACACGCACGCCTGCTCGTGGTCGGCGTCACATGCGGCCCGCAGGTCGTCCAAGGCACGAAGCAGCTCGGCGTCCGAGGGATTCCCCTTCAGGAGCTGGACGACCCTCTCGAAGACCTGGGGCGCCTGGTCGGGCTCCAGCTCCACGGCAGGGCCATTCGAGGAGGTGAGCTCGCTCGTCGTGGTGATCCCCAGGTTCGCGGCCTGGACCACGTCATGCTCGTAGGCGCCCGGGCTTCGCGGGTAGGCATCCATGGCCAACGCCAGATGACCATGACTCGCAGTGGCCGGGGGCAGGCCATAGTGACTACACCCCGTTGAAAGGCACAGCAGGAAGAAGCACAGCAGACGCCAGGACATGGCGCCGGACTGTACCGCATCGACTCAGGGCGCCGCCGGAATCGCCAACGACGTGGTAGCGGCGGCCAGGTTCCCCGCGCCGTCCTTCGCCAGCCCGTACAGCTTGATGGCCCCTGTCACGGAAGGCAGGCGCACGCGCCACGTGCCGGGCGTCGCTCCCTTTCGGGACTCCAGCACGGTCACGCGGTCGCGCTCCGCTCGGGTCGCCGCGCCCCGGAGGTTGTAGGCGAAGGACACGTCCAGCGGCGGGGTGGAGGTGACGTCGAACGCCACGTCCGCCCAACCCTTCTCCACGCCCCGCACCTCCAGGCGCACCGGCACCGGCAGCGCGGGCTCTGGCTTCGTGCCGGTGTACGCCTCTCGCACCGCGTGCCACGCCGGCCTCTTGGAGGTGCCGGACAGCATGCCCAGCCACAGCCCTCCGTGGTCCAGCGTCGCGCTGTAGTTGAACACGAACAATCCCAGACACCGGCCCGCCTGGACGTGTGGCGCCAGGGCATTGCGCCAGCCGTCCACGATGACGGCGTACTTCTCCCCGTCTGCCGGCTCCACGGGCAGGCCGCGCGCATCCTTGGGGGCTTCCCATTCCCCCTGCGCGCCGAACTCGGTGATGAACCACGGCTTGCGACCACCGGCCTGCTTCACCGCGTCCGCCAGTGCGTGGATGCCCCGGCCGTAGACATTCAAGCCATACGCATCCAGCGAGGGGACGTACTTCTCCCAGAGCGGCACGCCCAGCGTCCACGCATCCACGGAGAGCACCGGGTGGCCGGTGTCCACCTTCTTCACCGCGCGGACGACCTTCTCCAGGAAGCGCGCGTAGGCGACCTTCGACGGCTCATCCGGTGAATTGAGGATGACCTCGTTGCCCAGTCCCCACGCGAGCACCGCCGGATGGTCCTTGAAGCGGCGCACCTGGGCGACCGTGGCCTGGAGCTGCGCCTCACGGCCCTTCGAGTCGCGCACGTAGTCGAAGGCGTCATCGTTCTCCATGCCCGGACGACCCGGCCGCAGCCACAGCCCCACCAGCACGCGCAGGCCATGCTTGTGCGCGGCATCGAGCAGCGCGGGCGTCTCCTCACCGGTGCCCCAGGTGCGCAGCGTGTTGACGCCCAGGGCGCGCAGCTGTTCGCAATCCCTGTCGAAGTTCGCGGGCCCGCCCGTGCCAGTGAACGTCACGCCCTTGGCGGCGTAGGGCTTTCCATCCAACTCCAGCTTCCACCCCTCCCCTGCCTTCACGATGGCGGTACGGGCTTCCGCGCCCCAGGTGAACAGGAGCGCGGTCAACAACAGGACGCCAGCGGCGAAGGAGCGGGCAGTGGCCATGGAAGCGGAGAGTCTAGGGACTCCCCGCCCTTACAGCTCGTTGAAGACGAGCAGTCCCCGCGATGAGTCCACCACATACACGTGCCCGTCGCCGGGGATGCGGACGCCATAGACACCTTCGAAGATGCTGTCGCCCCGCTGGGGGTCGCTCTCGCGAAAGGTGTTGTAATGCGCCACCTGCGTGGGCCGCGTGGGATTGGACACGTCCAGCACCCGAAGGCCCTCGTGGTACCAGGCCACGTAGAGCCGGGTCCCGCGCAGGATGAGGTTGTGGATGGACGTGACGGGCCGCATCCGGAACTCGCCCAGCTTCACGATGCGGGCCGGGTCGGTGACGTCGAGCACGCGCAGGTGGGAGCTGTGGAACTCTCCTCCTTCGAAGGCGAGGGTGCGGCCGGCGAAGGTCCCCACCGCGCTGTGGTGCGCGAAGCCGAGATCCGGGCGCGGGTACAGGCCCAGGTAGCGCACGTCATCCAGGTTCGTGACATCCATCACCCCGTAGCCGCCAAAGGCGTTGCTGATGTACAGGCGGTTCTCATACACGAACGCGTCATGCGGGCCCCCGGAGTCGAAGTCCCCGGGGATGGTGATGAGGGTCCGCAGCGCGGGAGCCAGCGGCTGGGACACGTCGTAGACGTACGTGCCGGTGTTGGGGACCATGGCGTAGAGCCGCCCGCCGTCGACGAGCACCGTGTGGGCGCCAAACGCCCCCGTCGGCAGGCTCCGCACGAAGACAGGCAGCGCGGGGTTGGAGAGGTCGTAGACGTTGACGCCCCTGCTGCTGCTGGCCACGTAGAGGGCATTCCCCCAGGCCCAGACGCCATTCCAGAAGTTGTCTCCGGGCAGGCTGATGGTGGTCGTGAGGATGGGATTCTTCGGGTCGCGCACGTCGAAGACGGTGAGCCCGCCTTCGCGGCCCTGGTAGGGGAGCGAGACGACGTAGGCGTGGTCCAGGGCGACATAGACATCCACGGGCTGCCCCTGCGCGACGTGACGCTCCGAGAGCAGCGTCAACCCGCCGGAGGACTCGGGCTCGCCCGCCCAGTGGGCGACGCGGTGGGCCTCGAAGGTGCCCTGCTGCGACAATTTCCCCCGGCGACAGGAGGCGAAGCAGCCGGTGATGACGTCCGGCGCGGGCGGCTGACAGCCCACCAGGGTCATGGTGACGCTCGTGCGCGTGTTGGTCCCGGTGAGGGAGAAGCGCCCGTCCTGGGTGTCCCGGAAGCGGAGCGGCTCGTCGAACAAGGTGCTCGTGCCTCCGTCGCTCCGGAGCTGGAAGCCGACAGGGCCGGTGCTGATGCGGGTGCCCCCGTCCTCCAGGCGTCGCTCATCCCGGGTGTTGGCCAGGTAGATGCCCTCCTGCGGAAGCCTGGCGAGCGCCGCCGGATCGCAATTCGAGACATCGAAGCGGGACAGCTCTTCGCAGGCGCTGCTGGACGCGTCCCGCGAATCGAAGTCGCACGGCGCGAAGGGGCCTCGATCCACCCAGTCTCCGTGCTCCTCCAGCTCGGTGTAGGTGCCGTCCCAGACATAGGGGCCGGCATCCGGGGTCCCCGCGTCGAAGGAGGGGCGTGGGGGTGTGTCCTCGCATCCGGGAAGGAGCTGGAGCGCCAGGATGACCCACAGCGTCCGCAGAAGGCTTGTCATGGGAGGCCTCGTCAGAGAAGGGCTCCAGCCTAACGTTCCCACCCCGCCCGATCCCTCACCTGAAGTGACATGCAGCGGTGCATGGATCGCGCATTCCCGTTCACGCACTCAGGGTCAGCCTCCAGCCACCTGCCCTCGACGGCTGAACAGTTCAACGACGCCGGCCGGCGCGGTTTCGTCGAAGAACCGCGTCAGATTGCGCGCCGACTCCCCCGCCACCCGAGCACTGCGCGAAAACAGCGCCGCCTCATACGCCGCCAGCGCCCCTTCGACGCCGCCCGGGCGCGCCACCAGCGCCGCCCCCAGTTCCGCCCCGTCGAGCAGGGCGAGGTTCGCTCCTTCGCCCGCGAACGGCGACATCAGGTGTGCCGCGTCGCCGACCAGGGTCACGCCCGGCGTCCGGTCCCATCGATGATCGATTGGCAGAGCATGGATCGGCCGCAGCAGTGGCTCGGCGTCGCTCTGCGCGATCAGCGTCGTGAGCGTCGGCGCCCACCCTTCGAACGCCTCAGCCACCGCATCCAGCCGCGCCTTGAAGCCCTTCCCGCGCAGGGCTTCCACCCACGCCTCTGGCCGGTTCAAAGCGGCGTATGTGCGCAGGGTCCCATCCGCGTAGCGATGCGCCAGGATGCCCTGTGCCGGCGCCACGGCCATCAGGGTGCCGCTGCCGATCGCCTCGGCGCTTGCCGGGAAACGGCTGTCGCCATCGGCCAGCACGGTCTCGATGAAGCAGGTTCCCGAGTAGATCGGCCTCGCCGCCGAAAGCAGGGCCCGCACTTGGGACCAGGCCCCGTCGGCGCCCACCAGCACCTCGGTCGTCACGGCCTTTCCGTTGGCGAAACCAACGACATGCCGCCCGCCGCCGAGCGCCGCCACCGACGTCACCTTGCTACCCCAGACGATGGTGTCGGCCGGCAGGGACTCGATGAGCAGCCGACGCAGCTCGCCTCGGTCGACCTCCGGGCGCTGGTCGCCATGCCCGCCCGGATCATCGAACAGCACGACGCCCTGCTTGTCCGTCACGCGCTTGGCGTCCTCGCTCGGTCGTACGAGCTTCAGGAAGCCCTCGAACAGGCGGGCGGCCTTCAGCGCGACCTGACCGTTGTAGTCGTGGATATCGAGCAGCCCGCCCTGGGCCCTCGCCGAGGCTGAGGCTTCAGCCTCGTAGATCCGCGCCGGAACGCCGTGCAGATACAGAACCCGCGCGAGCATGAGCCCGCCGAGACCTGCGCCAATGATGGTGACTGGACTTCGCATGCAGCGCTCCTGGGGTCGCAGCCACACGACGTCGTGCGGATGCGGCAGGCCCGACGCATCGGGCGGTTGCTGTGGAGACGCTGGCCGGGCCCCTCGGGCTCGACGTGTGCTTGACCGCCACGAAGCCACGGCGGTCGCTTTTCGCGACGGATCCAGACCTACAGCATGCGCGCCAACGTCGCAAGGAGCGCCGCCGCCCGGAGAGGCCCGAGGCCGACAGGGGCAGCCCCTAGCACTTGTCGTAGACGCCTGGGGCACCGGGTGACTTGCGGCGGTAGCACATGCGCGCCTCGTTCGCGGCGTCGGTGCAACTGGAGTCATAGACGCTCTCGCCCGAGGGCATGTCGATGAACCGGCCGCAATTCGTGCTGGACTCCTTGATCTCGAGGACGCGAGGAAACGTGTCGCCCACCGGCGTGACCTTCACGTCGGTCCCGCCGTTGACAAAGCCCATGTGGCTTCCCGACTTGATGGTGAAGATGGAGCGCAATTGGCCCTCATGCGCCTCCCAGTACGACAACGTCTGGTCCTCGTTGCGCGCGTCCGATTCGGTCCTCTCGACCCGGAAGACCTGCCGCACCGGGTCGGTGAGGTTCTCGAAGGAGAACACGACGCGAAGGGACTCGCCCTCCGCCGCACCCGGCAGGAACTCCATCGGGATGGCGCAGAAGGTGTTCTTTCCGCTGAGCGGATGAAGCACCACCCCCGCCAGCAGCTTCATCCCCTCACACAGGTGTCCTCGGGCCTGGAGGACGACGTCCTGCGCGTCCGCGGACAGGATGCGTGCACGGAAGACGTCGAGCTGCGCGGACGCCGGCCCGTCCACCTTCAAGCACTCCAGCCGCTCCCACGCGGAGCCCAATCCCAGCGGGTGGAGGAGCTTGCGCAAGCCAGCGGTCGTCTTCGCGGCGCGCAGCTGCTTCTTCAAATCCTGGGGATCCACCACGACGCGGAACCCCGATGGACAGGCGTCCTTGTTGGGGGATGGTGGCTCCCCGGCGGCCGCCGGAGTCGTGGCAAGGACCATCAAGAGCAGCATTGCGGATGAAGGGCGCATACGGGGCCCGAGAGCCTGACATGGCATTGCAATGACAGCCAGCCTGCCCGCCTGGCCTCCAGGACCGGTGGGGCACACCTTCGGTTTCGTGCTACTCCGGCGCCGTGGACCCGCTTGTCACCGCACTCGAACCGGCGCCCCGGGCGGACGAAGTGCCGGGAGCCTTCCCGAGCCCCTTCGACGCCGTGGGCCCGCACGCCCTCGCGCGTCGGGCCGCGGAGTCACTGAAGGCCACGCTTCGCGAAGGCGTCATCGCGCCCGGGCTGGACAGCGACGTCCTCCAGGGGCCCGACGGCGGGAAGATGTTCGGGGTGCTCGTGGTGCGGCGGCCGAATGGGACCTTCGGCGTGCTGCGAGCCTTCTCCGCGATGCTCGCGGGGCGCTGGGACGTGCCCGGCTTCGTGCCTCCTGTGTTCGACCGCGAAGCACGCGCTCGCGTGGAGCCGGTGGCTGATGCCACGGTGAAGGCCCTGCTGGCCCGAGCCGAAGCATGGAGTGCTTCCGAGGAACTGCGCCGCCTGCGAGAAGATGACGACGCCCGCCAGGCGCGCGAGGCCGCGGAGCGAGAGGCCATGCGCCTGCGCCATGAAGCCCGCCGCCGTCAGCGCCACGAACGCCGCGCGGCGATCCTGGCCATGCAGAGGCGCACGGAGACTGAGCGCGCGCAGGCACCACATGCGCTCAATCAGGAGCCCACTGCCCATGCGCTCACGGAGACGGAGCGCGCGCAGGCACCGCATGCGCTCAATCAGGAGGAGCCCACTGCCCATGCGCTCACGGAGGCTGAACGCGCACAGGCACTGCATGCGCTCGACCAGGAGAGCCGGGGCGACAAGGCGGAGAAGCGCCGGTGGGACGCGGCGCAGGAAGAGGCGCGGCGCCAGCTTGCCCCTGCCCGTGCGAAGGCAGAGCGCCGCGTGCGTGCCCTGGACCGGCTGCGGCGCATCGTCTCGCGCGGCTTCATGAAGCAGTTCCACGACACCTACGCCATCACCAACGCTCGCGGAGAAACCCGCCCCTTGCGCTCGCTCTACGGTGGCGCGGAGCCTCCCTCCGGCGCGGGTGACTGCGCGGGCGCGAAGCTGCTTGCCCATGCCTTCGCGCATGGGCTCCAGCCAGTGGCGCTCGCGGAGTTCTGGTGGGGCACGCCGCCCGCTTCCGGCGGCCGCATCCAGGGCGCGTTCTATCCGGCTTGCCGCGACAAGTGCGGCCCCCTGCTGCCGTTCATGCTGGAGGGCCTGGAGGTCTCCGCGCCGCGTGTCTTCGTCCCACCGCCCGCGCCCACTCCGGAGCTCTCCATCGTCTTCGAGGACGCGTGGCTCGTCGTCATCGACAAGCCCTGCGGCCTGCTGTCCGTGCCGGGCCGGGACGCATCACTGCTGGACTCGGTGCTCACGCGCCTGCGCTCACGGTATCCGCACGCCACGGGCCCGCTGCTCGCACACCGGCTGGACCTCGACACATCCGGGCTGCTCGTGGCGGCGCTCGACAGCCGCACGCACGCGTCGCTTCAGCGCCAGTTCCTCCACCGCGACGTGGCCAAGCGCTACGTGGCGCTCATCGACGGCCCCGTGCAGGGGGACTCCGGCACCATCACCCTGCCCCTCCGTGTCGACCTGGACGACCGTCCGCGCCAGATCGTCGACCCCGTGCATGGCAAGCCCGCGGTCACGGACTGGGAGGTCCTCCGCCGCGAAGCAGGCCACACGCGCGTGGCCTTCCACCCGCGCACCGGCCGCACCCACCAACTCCGCGTCCACGCGGCGCACCCGCAGGGCCTGGGCGCGCCCATCGTGGGAGACCCGCTGTACGGACACGCGGGCCTCCGTCTGCACCTGCACGCCGAGACGCTGTCGTTCATGCACCCTGCGACGGGGCAGCGCGTGTCCTTCACCCGCGCCGCCCCGTTCTGAGGCGCACGCGTCAGTTGACGAGCAGCACCTTGCCCATGCCGCCCTGCTCCGCGACCTTCTGGGCCTCGCGCGCTTCATCCAGCTTGAAGGTCCGGCTGATGGGAATCACCAGGTCGCCCTTCGCCGCGCTCTGGGCAATCTGCTCCAGCCGGTGCGCATCCGGATGCGCCATGAAGCTGCGCACGGTGAGCCCCTTCTCCTTCGCGCCCTTCGGCTCCCCCAGAACGCTGCCCACCGTCCCACCGTGCTTCACCTTGTCGAGCACCGCCGCCACGGCGTCACCGCCCACCGTATCCGCCACCGCGTCCAGCGTGGGCAGCCTCGCGATGTCCTTCGGATCATCCAGCGCGACGACGCCTTCCACGCCCAGCTTCCGGGCCTCGTCCACCTGCTTGCTGCGCACACCCGCCCAGATGCGCGCGCCCCGCGCCCGCGCCGCGAAGATGGCCGAGCGCCCCACCGCCCCCAGCGCCCCCGTGACGAGCACCGTGTCCCCCTTCGAGGGACGCACGTGCTCTTCAATGAGCTGCGTGCCCGTCAGCGTCACCAGCGGCAGCGCGGCGGCGTCCTGCAGGTCCAGGGTGTCGGGCACCTTCGCCCAGCACTCCGTGGGCGCGACCACCGTCTCCGCGTAGCCGGCGTTCACCAGCCCCATCACGCGGTCACCCGGCTCGAAGGTCTCCACGCCCGTGCCGACCTCCACGACCTCGCCGGACACGTCGCGCCCGAGGATGGCGGGGAACTTCAGGTCCATCCGCCCCTTCATGTCCCCCCGGCGGATCTTCCAGTCCACCGGGTTGATGCTCGCGGCGGTGACGCGGACCTTCACCTCGCCCGGCCCAACCTTCGGCTCGGGCATGTCCTGCACCGCGAGCACATCCACGTCCCCATAGCCTTTCAGCACGACCGCTTTCATCCGGGCCTCCACGCAGGCGAGCGAGGGAAGAGAACTCCCACGACGGCCCAACGGTAAGCACCGGCAAGGGGGCCGCCATCGTCGGCGGCCGGTCGCTCCGCCTCCTGCTCCCCTGGAAGCGGACGGCGTCAGCGGGGCTGGAACTCCAGCGCCTCGCGCAGCACCGGATAGGTGTCCTCGGCGGCGGTGCTTCCCATGAACGTGTCCAGGTGGCCGTAGCCCGGCAGCATGCGGCGCTGGTACCAGCGGGCACCGTTGGCCTCACGCAGCCACTGGAAGGTGCGCTCCGTGGACGACGGCAGGTAGGTGCGGTTCTGCTCGCTGGAGACGAACGTGATGGGCCGCTGGAAGGGCTCCGGGTCCAGGTAGTCCGGCGGACGCGCCTGTCCGTAGCGCGCCAGGTTGCCCGCGCGGCCGTAGTCGAACTTCGCCGCGTGGCCGCCGCGCGCCAGCTGTCCCAGGTGGCGGAACGTCAGCAGGTTGCACCGGCCAAACTGCTCCTCCAGCCGCGCGTGCGTTTCCGTATTGAGCCGGGCGTGCCGGTACAGCCGGCCGTACATGAACGACAGCCGGTGGCACACCGGGCTGTCACACTCCATCCGCAGGAGGCTCGACACCTTGGTGAACGCGGCCTGGAACAGCGGCGTGCGGGACGCGTCATCCGGCGTGAGCGAGTCCAGCCCCGCGTCCAGCAGCTCCGGCACGCGCAAGAGCGCCTTGAAGCGCGTGGTGGCCGGCGTGTGGTGGTGCAGCGCCACCTGCGACGCCACCACCGTGCGCACGTCCGGCAGGTGCCCCGCGGCCATGGACATGAAGAACGCCGCGGAGCCCGCGCAGTGCACCACCGCCTGCACCGAGTCCGCGCCGGTGATTTCGCGCACGCGCCGCACCGCCGCCGGCATGTCGTGGTCCGCCGCGTCGTCCAAGGTGAACTGACGCAGGGGCAGCTGCACGCTGGCGCGCCAGTCCAGCAGCCACGTGTCGTAGCCGTGGCGCACCAGGTGCTGGACGAAGTTCTCCTTGAGCGTGGGCAGCATGAACATGCCGCTCCACACGCCCGCGCCGTGCACCAGCAGCACCGGCCCCTTCGTGCCCCCCACGTAGCGGGTGAGCTTCAGGGGGACGCCGTCGCCCGCGAGGAAGTCGTACCGCTCCGGGACGGGCATGCCCTTGAGGGTCACGTCCTGCGACAGGGTCCGCGACACCGCCGCGCCGCTTCGGTAATCAAAAGCCATGGGCCACCGCCTCCGCGATGCGCTCGGCCACCGCGCTGATGGTCATCACCGGATGGAAACCGATGGACGTGGGGATGACGGAGCCATCCGCCACGTACAGTCCGGGGTAGTTGAACACTTCGCCTTCCTTCGACACGACGCCCCGCGCCGGCGACTCCGCCAGGTGCGCCCCACCCAGCGAGTGCACCGTGAACGGCCGGCGGAACAGCTCCCAGGTGACGAGCGGCGCGAACGTGCCGCCGTACTGCGACGCCAGCTCCCGCATCGCGTCCGTCATCCGGTTCACCAGGGCCACGTTCTCGTTCGCGTAGTCCCACTCGATGTCCAGCCGGTCGCCCTTGAGCACCATGTGCCCGTTGGCGTTGTCCTGGCCAATGGCGAACAGGTTGCTCGTGCGCGAGGGGTCCACGCCGGTGCCCAGCGGCTTGTTGAACAGCCCCTTGGCGAACGCGCCGTGCATCAGCGGCCACAGCTTCGTCCACAGCGGGGACCCCACACCGCCCAGCAATCCCAGCCGGGGCTGTCCCATCCCCGCGAGCACCGCCGTCGCCGGCTGGTTGAACGTGGCCGTCACCATCGTGAAGCGCGGCGCGGCGTCGAAGAAGCGCATCACCGTGGCCACGTCCGGCCCCTCCCACGGCATGATCTGCTCACGGCTGCCGTGCAGCGAGCCCAGGAAGTCGCCGTTGCCGGAGTAGCCCTTGCCCAGCCACTCGCTCACCAGGGGCAGCGTGCGGGCCCGGTCGCGGCTGCGCAGCAGGATTTCCACCGTGCCCAGCGCCCCGGCGGACAGCACCACGCGGCTGCCCTCCACGGACGTCTTCTCCCCGGTGGCCAGGTCCTTGAAGTGCACGCGGTAGCCGCCCGCGACGCGCTGCACGTGGGACACGGACAGGCCCGGCCACACCGTGGCGCCCAGCTTCTCCGCGCGCGCCAGGTAGGTGAGGTCCAGGGTGTTCTTCGCGCCGTGCTGGCAGCCGAACTCGCACTCCGCGCAGCGCTGACACGCCTTGCGGCCCGGGGCGGAGGGCTCCGTCCAGGAGACGGCCTCGTCCGGATCGAACGTCTTGCGGCCCATGCGCTGGGCGGCCTGCTGGAACAGGTCGCGCTTCTTCAGCGGGATGGACGCGGGGAACGGCTTCACGTCCAGCTCGCGCGCGACCTTGTCGTAATACGGATCCAACGCCTCGCGGGAGAAGCCCCGGGGCCAGCGCGGATGGTCGAAGACGATGGGGTCCGGCCGCACGTGCACGTTGGCGTAGATGAGCGACCCGCCGCCCACGCCGCTCGCCGTCACCGTGCCGATGCCGGACAGGAAGCGCACGTCGTAGAGCCCTCGCGCCTCCGGGCGGACGGGGTGGTGCCAGAGCAGCTCGTCCGCGCGCGTGATGTCGCGAGGGAACTGGCCCGGGGCGTACCGGCGGCCCCGCTCCAGCACCGCCACGGACTTGCCCGCCTGCGCCAGCCGCAACGCGGTGATGGAGCCACCGAAGCCGGAGCCCACCACCACCACGTCGTACCGCTTCGCCATGCCCACGGTGTGTCCCCCTCAGTCGAACTTCGCGCGGGCGAAGACGTCCCACAGCGTGCCCATGAACATGCCGCCAAAGCGCCGCATCGCGTCCGCCTGCTTCAGCGGCGACGACGTGCCCAGCACGGAGAACGTGGTGAGCTGCTGGAGGAAGTCCGGCAGGTGCAGGCGGATGATGCCGCTGGCCACGACGGGGCCGGAGCGCTCGTGGCCCTTGCGCAGCACGGTGTAGAGCGTGGACGTGTCACTCCACACGTCGAAGCCCGCGTCGTCGTTGACCTCCTTGTAGCCATCCAGGAGGTACGGCTGGCCGTCCACGCCGGTGAAGGGCAGCAGGTACAGCATGCGCCGCTCGTAGAAGCGCTCCGTGCCCACGAAGAGGTTGAAGACGCCGTTCTCCACCGGCGCGCCTCCGGGCGGCGTGAAGCCGCGCACGTTCAACGTGCCCTGCACGATGCCGCCGTGCGCCTCCTGCGCGAGGAAGCGGTCCAGGTTGGGCAGCGTGATGGTGACGACGAAGTCCGCCGCCGCGCCCGAGCGCTGCCCCGCCCGCGCCGCCCCGGCGAAGTCGTCCGGCGCCGGATGCCCGGGCTGGAGGAAGCCCTTCATCCGCTCCGTGAAGCGCAGGCCCACCACCGGCGTGGGAGACGCCACCGTGCCGCCGGGCGGAATCACCACGTCGCCCAGCGGATCCGTCCCCGGCACCACCGGCGGGGCCACCGTCTCCACCTCCGGCATCATCCGCATGCTGGCGCGAGGCGGGTACGCCGGCGCGGTCTTCACCGGCGCGCGCTCCGGCGCCACCCAGCCCGGCGCGTCCTTCACCTGGCGGATGACCTGCTCCACGTTGCGCTCGGCCACCGCGGCGATGCTGGAGGACGGGTTGACGCCGATGCCCACCGGCAGCGCGGCGCCGTCCATCACATACAGGCCGGGATAGCCGTGCACCTCGCCGTCCGGCTTGAGGACGCCGTACGCGGGCTCGTCCGCCATCGCGCAGCCGCCCAGGTTGTGCACGGACACCGGCAGGTGCAGCCGCTCCCAGAGCGGGTTGTACGCGGCGCGCGTGCCCAGCGCGCGGGCCACGTCCTCGCACAGCTGCTCCTGCGTGCGGTACAGCGGCAGGTTCGCGGGCACGTCCCACTGCACCTGGAGCTCGCGCGTAATCGGCGACAGCGACAGCCGGCCGTTGGCCTTGTCCCGGCCCATGGCCAGGAACACGGCCTGGAAGCGGCCGCGCTCGTTCTCGATGGCGGACATCTCCTTGGAGCGCGTGCGCAGCACCTTCACCAGCTCGCGCTGGAGCAGGTCCGCGGGCAGCGTCATCGCGCGGTCCGGGTCCATGGCCATCATCAGCCCCGCCGCCTGCACCGGGTGCCCGCCCTCCTGGAAGAGGAACCAGGTCTTGTCCTTGCCCTGCCCCTCCTCCACCACCATGCCGGTGGTGATGGTGGGCCCCACCGCGGGGTCCCACGGCTCCTTCGTGTCGAAGGCGAACGCGAGGAAGTCCCCGTTGGCGGAATAGCGCGCCCCCAGCCGCGCGCTCAGGTCCGGCAGCGTGCCGAGCACGTCGCGGTTGCGCAGCAAGAGCTCCGTGGTGTTCACCGCGCCCGCGCACAGGAAGACGCGGCGCGCGTCCACGGTGCGCTGCATGCCGGCGCTGGCGTGGTCGGTGAAGGTGACGCGGTAGCCCGGAGACAGGGGCTCGATGCGCGTCACTTCCGCCTGCGTCGTCACCTCCGCGCCGCGCTGTTCCGCGACGGCCAGGTAGTTCAGGTCCAGGGTGTTCTTCGCGCGGCGGTTGCAGCCGATGTCGCACTCGCCGCAGTAGTTGCAGCCCTCCTGGAGCACGCCGAACTTGTTGGGCATCGGCTCGCCCGCGGGGGTGAAGCGCACGGCGAGGTTCGGGTGGAAGAACTGCGCCTCGCGGCCCAGCTTCTTCGCTACCTCCTGCATCCGCTTCGTCTTGGGCGGCAGGCCGCGCGCGGAAGCCGTGATGGGCTGCACGTCCAGCATGTGCGCGACCAGGTCGTAATACGGATCCAATGCCTCCCGGCTGTAGCCCTCCGGCCACCCGGACGCGAACACCTCCGCGGGCGGGCGCAGGTGCACGTTCGCGTAGATGAGCGAGCCGCCGCCGTACCCCGCGGCCTGCACGATGCTCATGCCCTTGAGCAGCTTGATGTCGAAGAGGCCCTGCCGGTGCTGATACAGCCAGCCGTTGCGGGGGTCCTCGAAGTCGCGTGGAAAGCTGCCCTTCTGGTAGCGCAGTCCGCGTTCGAGCACGCGCACGGTCAGGCCCGCCTGCGCGAGCCGACAGGCCGCCACCGCGCCGCCAAACCCGGTGCCGATGACCAGGGCGTCGTATGCCGGTGCCATGTTCCCCCTCGGGTGCGGTCCCTGGGGAGCAGGGATCCGGAAGCGCGACCCGGGAACGTCCAGGAAAGGACGGACCTGACTCTACAACGGGTCCACCCCGTTTCCTTGAGGCCCCACCCCCTCCGTGGATCAGACTTTTTCGCTCTGAAGAACCGCATTCCTTGAACAGCGCGGATCCACCAGCGGCCGGGCGGGCAGCCGGCGCATTTGGACGCGGGACGTCATGGATCCGGACCGATAGCATCCGACCCCATGCGACCGGCCCTGGAGCACGAACCCTTCTCAGCGGCGGCGGCACCTGGCGCGCGGACGGACGAAGCCCCCGCGGAGGCCCTGGCGACGGTGGATCCGCTGGTGGGGTCCCAGATTGGTGAGTTCGTCATCCGGGAGCGCGTGGGCGCGGGCGGGATGGGGGTCGTCTACCGGGCGGAGCACCCGCTGATTGGCAAGCACGCGGCCATCAAGGTGATGCGCGCGGAGCTGGTGTCCCCGGAGCAGGAGCAGCGGCTGCTGGTGGAGGCGCGGGCGGTGAACGCCATCCGGCATCCGGGCGTGCTGGACATCTTCAACTTCGGGACGCTGCCGGACTGCCGGCCGTATGTGGTGATGGAGCTGCTGAAGGGCCAGTCGCTCGCGGACCGGATGCGCGAGCAGGGCCGGATGGACGTGGGAACCACGGCCTGGGTGCTGGAGCAGGTCCTGGCCGCGCTGGCGGCCGCGCACCGGGCGGGGGTGGTGCACCGGGACCTGAAGCCCGCGAACGTGTTCCTGATGGAGCAGCCGGACGCGGCGCCGTTGATCAAGCTGGTGGACTTCGGCATCGCCAAGCTGATGCAGGGGCACGACGCGCTGGCGCGGACGGACGGTTCCACGCTGGGGACGCCGGACTTCATGGCCCCGGAGCAGGTTCGCGGCGGCGAGGTGGGCCCGGCCGCGGACCTGTACGCGCTGGGGGTGATGGCGTTCCACATGCTCACGGGCACCCGGCCGTTCCAGGGTGACAACGTGCAGGTGATGTTCGCGCACGTCGAGCAGGTTCCGCCCCGCGTGTCGTCGCGGGTGGAAGGGATTCCGCCGGAGCTCGATGACCTGGTGTCGCGGTTGATGGCGAAGGACCCCGCGAAGCGGCCCGCGACCGCGACGGCCGTGCGGCTGAAGCTCCGGGGACTGGCGCGTCCCCCCATGCCGTCCGGGAGCGTGGAACCGGATGCGCCGGTGGAGCCGCAGGCGCGGGCCGAGCCGCCAGGACGCCGGAGCGGAGTATCCCTCGCGGTGGCGGCGGTCGCCGCGGTGGCGATGCTGGGGGTGGGTTACGGGTGGGGGACGCAGGCGCGGGAGGCGGAGCCGATGCAAGTGATTGCGCCGCCGCGACCTTCCGGGCCGGTGCGGGTGGACGCGAGGCCCACGCTTCCGGAGGAGCCGCCGCCGGTCGCCGCGACGCAGCCCCCTGTCGAGGTGCCGCCCGAGGTCATCGAGGAAGCAGCGCCCACGGAGGCGGAGACCGCGACAGCGACCCTCGCGAAGTCCACGAAGTTGCCACCGTTGCCGGCGGAGACTGCCTCCGAGAAGAAGATGGAGCAGCGGCAGGCAGGTCTGTTCAAGCTGCTGCTGGCGCGGTCGAAGGACGTGGATGCGGAGGGAGTCCTGCGCGGCAGGCTGCTCCAGCAGTACCGGGCCGCCGCGGAAGCGAAGACGGACTCCGAGCGGACGCGCATCCATGTCGCGCTGGATGACCTTGAGAAGGAATTGACCCAGCGCATCGCACTGCACGATGCGCCCCCGGCGCGTGTCGCCGTCGCAACCGCCGCGCCTCCGGCGCCGCCCCGGGTCCCGGCGCTTGTGATTCCCAGGCTGCCCCCCCTGCCCCAGGGCAATGCCTCCGAGCAGCGGCTGGCCCAACGCATGGACAAGCTGGTCGCGGAGCTGCGCAAGCGCACGCAGAACCAGGACGTCGCGCCGGAGCTGACGAAGCAGCTCGTGGACATCTTCCGGTCCGCGGCGAACGCCACGACCGCCACCGAGCGCATGAGCGTGCATCAGGCCCTGGATGCATGGCAGGAGCGGCTGACGGCGCGCCTCCCGCGCTGATCCTCGGTGAGGGCGGTCGGGAGGAAAACGACCGCCTCACTGGAAGTACGGGAAACCCTGAGTCGCCTGGCGGACGAGCGGACAGAACTCGAGCCTTCGGGGCACGCGACGGCGTCCCTGGCTCACGGTACTGTCTTCGAAAACGGGCTTTCCCATGAAGACAAGAAGAATTCCGGAGACGGGGGCACACCGGGCGCTGACGGAGCGGGAGGTGCCCCTGACATTGGCACCGACGGCGCCGAAGGCGGATCCGCTGCTGGGGACGCAGTTGGGCGAGTTCGTCATCCAGGAGCGCATCGGCGCGGGCGGGATGGGCGTGGTGTACCGCGCCGAGCACCCCATCATCGGCAAGCAGGCCGCCATCAAGGTGCTGCGCGCGGAGCTGATGTCGCCGGAGCAGGAGCAGCGGCTGGTGGTGGAGGCGCGGTCGGTCAACGCCATCGGGCACCCGGGCATCCTGGACATCTTCAACTTCGGAAAGCTGCCGGACGGCCGGCCGTACGTGGTGATGGAGCTGTTGCAAGGCCAGTCGCTCGCGGCGGTGCTGCACGAGCGGGGACGGCTGGACGTGGGGACGACGGTCTGGATGTTGGAGCAGATCCTCTCTCCGCTGGGGGCGGCGCACCGGGCGAGCGTGGTGCACCGGGACCTGAAGCCGGCGAACGTGTTCATGGTGGAGCGGCCGGACGCGCCGCCCACGCTCAAGCTGGTCGACTTCGGCATCGCCAAGGTGTTGCAGTCGCGCGAGGGCCTGACGCTGGCGGACGGCTCCGTGCTGGGGACGCCGGACTTCATGGCCCCGGAGCAGATCCGCGGCGGCGCGGTGGGCCCGGCCACGGACCTGTACGCGCTGGGCGTCATGGCGTTCCAGATGCTCACCGGAGCGAGGCCCTTCCAGGGTGAGAACGTGCAGGTGATGTTCGCGCACGTCGAACAGGCCCCGCCGAGGCCTTCATCGAAGGTGGAGGGCATTCCGCCGGAGCTCGACGCGCTGGTGCTCCAGTTGATGGAGAAGGATCCGGCGAAGCGGCCTGCGTCCGCGGAAGCCGTACGTCAGCGGTTGAAGGCGCTGTCATTGGGACGGTCTCCTGGCACGTTGGGGCTGGGCGTCCCGGCGGTGACGAAGCGGGAGGAGCCCACATCCCCTACGGCACCCCGGCCGCCAGGCCTGGCTGCGTTGCTCGCGGACCGCCGGAAGGTGGCACCGCTGGCGGCGGCGGTGGTCGCCGGGGTCGTGGTGATGGGCGCGGGGCTCTGGTGGCTGACGCGGCCCGCGGAAACGCCTCCGCCCGTGGTGCAGCGTCCGACCGTGCCCGTTGCGCCCGTGGTCAAAGCACCGGCGCCGGTGGTTCCGGTGACTGAGACGGTCACGAAGACCGAGCCCGTGCAGGAGACGCACGAGGAAGTGGAGACGGAGGGCAAGGCCTCCGGATTGCCGCCACTGCCGGTCGAGACAGCGTCCGAGAAGAAGCTGGCGCGAAGGTTGTTTGGCTTGTTCAAGCAACAGCGTGCACGAGCGAAGGACGTGGACACGGACGGAGCGCTGCGAGGCAAGTTGATCCAGCAGTACCGCGCCGCCGTGGACGCGACGAAGGACTCCGAACGCGCGCGCATCCATCAGGCGCTCGACGGCATCGAGAAGGAATTGACCCAGCGCATCGCGCAGCACGACGCGCCCCCGGTGGCAGTCGTGCCGGAGCTGCCCAAGGTCCCGCCACTGGTGATTCCTCCGCTGCCCACCCTGCCCCGCACCAATGCCTCCGAGCAGCGATTGGCCCAGCGCCTGGACAAGCTGGTCGCGGAGCTGCGCAAGCGAACCCAGGGTCAGGACGTCGCGCCGGACCTCGCGCGCGAGTTGGTGGGCCTCTACACAGACGCCGCGAAGGCAGAGACCGGCACCGAGCGCATGGACGTGAACAAGGCGCTGGACGCGTGGCAGGAGCAGCTGAAGGCTCGCTTCCCGAAGTGAGGTGAGACCAAACCCTGGCGGGCATGGACTCACTCCCCGGCAGTCAATCACGACCCGCTGCCAGCCAACGGCTTGCCGGTGCGTTGTTTGGTACCCGGGGAAATGCATGGGTATGGTCCGCTCGCTCGCGGGCTCCCTCATGAAAACCCACCGTCCTTCCATCGCCGATGAGGTGCCGCGCACTTTGCGGAAGACCTCGTCGGCGGACACCACGCCCCTCGCGGATCCGCTGCTCTCCTCGCAGATAGGAGACTTCACGGTCGATGAGCGCATTGGCGCGGGAGGAATGGGTGTCGTCTACCGGGCCACCCATTCCCTCATTGGGAAGCAGGCCGCCATCAAGGTGCTTCGCGCGGAGCTTGTGTCTCCGAAGCTGCGTGAGCGGCTGCTCGTGGAAGCCCGTGCGGTCAATGCCATCCGGCACCCCGGGATCATCGACATCTTCGGCTTTGGCACGCTCCCGGACGGGCGTTCCTACGTCGTGATGGAGTTGCTGGAGGGGCGGCCCCTTTCCGAGCTGCTGACCGACCGGAAGCGCCTGGACGTGCCCACCAGCCTCTGGATGCTGGATCAGATCCTCTCCGCGCTCGGAGCGGCACACCGGGCGGGCGTGGTGCACCGGGACCTGAAGCCCGCGAACGTGTTCCTGGTGGAGCCGCCGAATGCGGCGCCCACGCTCAAGCTGGTGGACTTCGGCATCGCCAAGCTGCTGGAGAGCAAGGACAGCCCGACGACCCTTGATGGTTCCGTGCTGGGCACGCCCGAGTTCATGGCCCCGGAGCAGATCCGCGGCGGCACCGTGGGGCCGGCAACGGACCTCTATGCGCTGGGCATCATGGCGTTCCAGATGCTGACGGGCGTGCGGCCGTTCCAGGGCGATCCCGTCCAGGTGATGTTCGCGCACGTCGATCAGATCCCGCCGCTGCCCTCCGCGCGCGCGGAAGGCATTCCCCCGGAGCTCGACACGCTGGTGCTCCAGTTGCTGGCGAAGGACCCCACCCTGCGTCCGGCTTCCGCGGAGGCCGTGCAGCAGCAGCTCCAGCGGATCCCGGCGGAGGCTCGAACCCAGACGTTCGCGAGGCCTCCGGGCCTGAAGCCCAAGGTGCCCGCGCCGAGTCCTGCTCCCGCGCCGAAACCAGCCGTGGCCCGTGTCCCCACCCGTGCGCCCATGGCGGTCGCGGATCCCGAAGACGTGGGGACAGAGGCGCTCCAGGCCCTCCGCAAGACGCCGAGCCGAGGCTGGATGCTGGGAGGCATGGCGTTGCTCGTGGGCCTTGGAAGCGGAGCGTGGTGGCTGAGCCGCCCGGCCGCGACCGTGGAACAACCTCCCGCGCAGCCAACGGTTGAGGCCAGGCCTGACGCGGGCACTCCCGATAAGCCGCCATTCCCTCCGGAACCTCCTCCGACCGTGGTCACCACCGCGACCGACCCCTCCACGGAGAAGGAAAAGATCCCCGAGAAAGTCGATAAGGATCCGCCCAAGTCCCACAGCAGAACGCAACCTTCGCAGGGCCCTCGCAAGCCGGGGCCGTCCAAGCAACCGCCGGAGCCGCCCACCTCTGGGCCAGGTCAGAAACCGCCCACCGAGCCCCAGGGCTTTGCCACGGTGACCGATGTGACGGAGGTGGAGACTTCCCCCCAAGGTCCATCCACTTCGGCTCCGGCTCCGGCTCCTGAGCCTGTCACGGTGGCGCGCGCCGCACGGCCTGAGCTGCCACAGGATTTCTACACCCAGAGGCTGCTGGCGAAGCGGTTGAACAAGAATTACGAAGCCCTCTATGCCCGCAATTCCAATGGCAGCCCTCCACCCGCCCTGTTGAACAGCCTTCTCGCTCTCTTTCAGGAGGCGGCCGGCACGGAAACTGAGCTGGAGGCCGACCGCGTTTTTGTGAAGGTCGAGCTCTGGGAAAAGGTCACCAATCAACTGGTGCCTTCCACCAACGCGCCGGTCGTGACGGCACCACCGCCTCCAGTAGCCTTTACGCCCCTGCCAGGGCCGCACGCGATTCCTTCGGGTCCCCGGCCAACGCCGAGAAGAGCCACGGCGGATGAGGTGAAGCTCGCGAACCGACTGGAGCAATACGACCAGGAATTCCGGCGCCGAACGAAGGGGGCGAGCGAGGCGTCGGGGCTCGAATGGGAGCTGTGGAAGTTCCATGAGCGCGCCTCCCAGGAGCTGACCGCGGACGATCGCGGGAAGCTCTACATGGACACCTACAAGTGGATGGACGTGCTGAAGGCACGCTTCCCGCTCTGATCATTTCTTCGCTCGAAGGAAGTCAGGCACGACCCTGTGGGTCTCCCCATCCCAGGAGATCCTGAGCATCGGGAAGCGCTGATCAGCGGATGTTTGAAAGCATTGGGAACGCATGGCTATGGTTCGCGCCCCCGTGCCCCCATGAAAAATCCCAACTCCTCCCGAAGCGGTGCCAGACCGGCCGCGAAGCCCTCTTCGCGGGCCAGTGCGCCTCCGGATCCCCTGTTGGGGATGCAGTTGGGGGAGTTCGTCATCCAGGAGCGCATTGGCGCGGGCGGCATGGGCGTGGTGTACCGCGCCGAGCACCCGCTCATTGGCAAGCAGGCCGCCATCAAGGTCATGCGCATGGAGTTGGTGTCACAGCAGCAGGTGCAGCGCCTGCTGTTGGAGGCCCGCGCGGTCAATGCCGTCCGGCACCCGGGCATCATCGACATCTTCGGCTTTGGCACGCTCCCGGATGAGCGCCCCTACGTCACCATGGAGCTGCTCCAGGGACGGCCTCTCTCGGATTTCGTCCGAGGGAAGCGCCGCATGGACCTGGAGTCGGTCGTCTGGGTCATGGATCAGATGCTCGCCGCGCTGGGCGCCGCGCACCGTGCGGGCGTGGTGCACCGAGATCTGAAGCCCGCCAATGTCTTCATCGTGGAAGCGCCGGAGACACCGGTCGCCGTCAAGCTGGTCGACTTCGGCATCGCGAAGTTGTTGGAGTCCCGCGACAACCCGCTGACGGCGGATGGCCTGGTCCTCGGCACACCGGAGTTCATGTCGCCCGAGCAGATCCGCGGCGACACCGTCGTGGGACCGGCCACGGACCTGTATGCGGCCGGCGTGATGATGTTCCAGTTGCTCACCGGCGTGCGCCCCTTCCAGGGTGAGTCCGTCCAGGTGATGTTCGCGCACCTGGAGCAATCCCCGCCGCTGCCGTCGTCACACCTCGCGGGACTGCCGAAGGAAGTGGACGCGCTGGTGCTCCAGCTCCTCGCGAAGAACCCCGCGTCCCGTCCGCATTCCGCTGAAGCCGTGCGTCAGCAACTGAAGCGCATTCCCCTGCGCTCGGCGCCCCATGCGCCATCCGTCGCGAAGCCTGAGCCCGTGCCACCAACCGGCGACTCCCTGACGCCCAGCACGCGAGAGGCGCTCAAGGCCATTCGCCAGCCGCCTGGCATTGGATGGGCGCTGCTCGGAGCGCTGGTGCTGCTGAGCGTGGGAGCTGGAGTCATCCGGCTCCGCGCCGTGCCGCCACCGCCCCCTGTCGAAATCCCGGTGGTTTCAGTCATCCATATGGCCGACGCGGGTCCTGATGAGCCCGATGCAGGCCCCGACGAACCCGATGCGGGCCCTGATAAGCCCGATGCGGGTCCCGACAAGTCGGATGGAGGGCGAAGACCTCCCAAGCCGCCTGGTCCGAAGAAGACCCCCAAGCCATCGACGAGCCTTGAGGCCCAGCAGAACAAATTGCTCGGTCAGATTTCGGCTTTCGTCGCGACGATGAGAAAGCGAAACGGAGGCAGGGACCCCATGAGCAACAGGGACTCCCAAGAACAACTGGACATCATGGACAGCATTTCCAAGGCCAAGACGCAGATGGACCTGGAATTGAGCCAGCAGAAGCTGGACGCATGGAAGCGACGCCTCGAACAACGCTTCCCCGCGCCCTAACCCCGGTCGTCCTCGTCCGCGTCGTCCAGCCCTTCCGGGGACTCCAGCAGTCTCCGGGCGCGCTCCATCATCTCCACGACGATCTGCCCCGCGGGCTGCACGGTGTCGATTCGCGACATGCTCGCGCCTCCGGCCGGGAGGCTCATCTCCTCCAGGTCACCTTGCGTGTCCGGCGTCGGCAGGAAGGAGCTGAACTTCGGCATCACGTACTGCACGTCCAGCACCCCGGGGAACAGCCGCGTCGTCCCGATGGCCTCCGACTCCGCCGGCGGCGGTACGCTGGCTTCGCGCCCCGCCCACTCGCGCACCACGCGGTTGCGGATTACCCGCATGCGCTTGCCCGGCCACTCCGGCCCGAACAGCGTCGTCAGCGTCGTGTCGCCCGCGTCCCCGTCCACCAGCCGCTGCTTGTAGAGCGGGTGCGCGTACGCCTCCACCGACGCCACCAGCCGCGTGCCCACCCAGACGCCATCCGCGCCGTGGTGCAGCGCTCGCGCCGCGCTGAACCCGTCCGCGATGCCTCCCGCCGCCAGCACCGGCACCGCGTCCGTCAGCTTCCGGAACGCCTTCACCAACGCCAGCGTCGGCGTGCTTCCCAGGTTGCGCCCGCCCGCCTGCCGGCCCTGCGCGATGAGCCCCTCCACCCCGGCGTCCAGGGCCTGCCTCGCCAGGTCCTCCGTGCCCGCCTGCACCCAGACCCGCGTCCCCGCGGCCTGGAGCGCGCGGATCCACTCGCGCGGCGGCATGGCCCAGTGGAACACCACCACCGGCACCTTCGCCGCGATGCAGGTGTCCACGTGGTCGCGCGTCGTGAAGCCTTGCGGCTCCAGCTTGTCCACGATGAAGTTCACGCCATAGGGGCGCTGCGTGCCCGCCTGGATGGCCTTCAGCCGCGCTTCCAGCACGCTCGGCGGCTCCGGCGCGGTGCCCAGCATTCCCAGGCCTCCGGCCTCCGACACCGCCACCACCAGCGGCGGCAGGGCGACGAACGCCATGCCCGCGCCGACGAAGGGATAGTGGATGCCCACGTCCCGCGTCAGCCGCGTCTTCAGCGTGTTGCCCTCCAGCACGTAGATGGGCTTCGGCTTCGGACCGGCCTCGAGGCCCGCGGCTTCGGCCTCGCCGTCCGCCTGCGGCACCTCGTCCTCGGAGGAACCCAAGGGCTGGCCGGGTCGTCCGTCGTTCGCGCCGTTCATCGCGTCTCCCGAAAGGATGCTCTCGTACCGAGCCTTCAAGATTAGCAGCGCCGCAACCCGATTCAGCCGCGGCCGGGCGGGGCCGTGCTCACTGGCCAGCAGAGCGGCCTCACTCCTCCGGGATGAGGCCGCCGGGCCCCAGCCCCGCGTCCGTCAACACCCGCCCCCGGCCCAGCCGCCGCGTCAGGGGCCGGTAGCGCTGCGCCACCAGGGTGCTCAGCCGGAACGGCAGGCCCCGCTCCCGCTCCACCCGGCGCGCCCGCTCCACCAACGCCTCGCGCGTCAGCCGCGAGGGCCCTTCCAGCCCCACCAGGATGCGGTTGGTGCTGGTGGGGACCTCGAAGACGGACACGCCATGGAAGCTCACCTGGTAGGTGCGCACCATCGCGTCGAAGTGCGGGTTCGCCGCCGACTCCCAGACGTTGCTCACCACCGCGCCGCCCCGCGTCAACCGCGCGCGCACCGCGCCCAGGAACTCGCGCGTGCACAGGTGCCCGGGAATCTGGTCCGCCCCGTACGCATCCAGGATGATGACGTCATAGGGAGGCCCATCCGCTTCGATGAAGGCCCGCCCGTCCGCCACGTGCGTGCGCAGGAGCGCGTCCTCCTGGAAGCCGCAGTAGACCTTCGCCGCGTCCACCACCGCCGCGTCCACCTCCACCACGTCGATGTGCGTGTCCGGCAGCACCGCGCGCAGGAACATGGGGATGGAGCCGCCGCCCAGCCCGATGGCGAGGATGTTCTCCGGCCGGGGCACGAACGCCAGCGCCACCATCGACATGCGCGTGTACGGCAGCTCCAGCCGCAGGGGCTCGCCAGGCCACACGACGCTCTGTCGCGCGCCCCCGTCGCCAAAGCGCAGCGAGCGGCGTCCCTCCGCGTCCTCGGTGACGATGACGGGCCCGGAGCCGTCATCGCGCTCGTCCTCCACGGCCAGGGCGCGGACTCCCTACTTCGCGCCCGTCACCGGCAGGGGACCGCTGTCCAGCACCCGCTGCGCCGTCACCGCCGGCCCGTACCGGGGCGTCTGGACGGGCGTGCCCTGCGAGTCCTTGCCCTGCGCGAGCGTCACCGCGTCCGCGTCCGGCAGGTAGCCCACGCGCAGGGACACCTCGCGCACGGCGGACAGCTCGCGCGTCTCCTCCGGGCCCGTGGGGTATGGCAGCGCGGTGCGCAGGGGCAGCGGCACCACGGCGCGGCGGTTCGCGGTGGCGCCCGGCTCCACGCGGGTGACGGCGGGGACCTCCGGGGCCTCCACCGCCAGGTCCTCCGGCACCGGCAGGAGCATGCGCGAGAGCACCACCTTGCCGCCGGACAGGTCCACGTAGGCCCGCTCGGGCGCCAGCGTGAGGTGGCCGCTGAAGCCCACGTCCCACAGGCCGTCCACGAGCAGCACGGCCTTCGAGGTCCGGTTGTGCACCGCGTAGGTGACGGCGAGCGTGTCCGCCTCGCGCGCCACCGACTCCACCTTCAGCTCCACGTCCGCCTGGGCCACGCGTTGTCCTCCTGGGTCCGCCGGGGTCGCCGGAGCAGGCACGGGCCGCTCCGGCGCCCGCGCGCACCCCGACCCCATGATGAGCGCCAGCCCCATGATGGCACCGGCGCGGCGGAACGTCCTCATCCCGCGCATCCTAGTAGCGCGGGCGGGTGGGCAGGTTCAGATCGTCGCGCAGGACGTTCTCTCCGGGACGGCCGCCCTGCACCACGTCCGGCGTGGCGGGGTTCTGGTCCAGGTCGATGGGCAGGCCCACCGCGGAGGTCTCCAGGTTGCGCGTGCCGTCCTTGGAGCCCAGCGCCAGCGTGCCGTTGTTCATGTCCGAGGCGTGCACCAGCTCGTGGAAGAGGCCCACGACGGGCGGGCGGTTCATCCACTCCTCGCTGCCCAGCGAGATGCGCGTGGTGTTGTAGTTCACCTGCGCGTCCGTGCCCTTGCCCGGCGTGCCGTCCGCGTTCATGAAGCCGTCGTTGAAGTTCGTGCCGCCCGCGCTGTTGCCGCTGGCCGTCTCGCGGATGACCGTCTTCTTGCCGCTCTTGTCCAGCGTGCCCAGCAGGTCCTGGCCCGAGGGCAGCGAGCGCATCGCGTCCAGGTCCGACTGCACGCGCGCCTGAAACTCCGCGCTGCCCGTCACGGAGACGGAGGAGCCGCGCTGATCCGCGTCCGTCATGTCGACGATTTCGCGCTCGGCCTTCTCCGAGTCGGCGGTCGTCTCATTCTCCTCGACGTAGAGCTTGTCGGTGCCCGTGCCGCCCGACACCTTGTCGGTGCCCGCGCCGCCCGCCACCGCGTCGTTGCCGCGTCCGCCGCTCAGCGTGTCGTTGCCGCGCCCGCCGATGACCTGATCATCGCCTTCGCCGCCATAGGCCCGGTCGTTGCCCGCGCCGCCGTCGATGTAGTCGCGGCCGTTGCCGCCGGACACGTAGTCGTTGCCGTCCAGGCCGTAGAGGACGTCGCGGCCCTCGCCACCCAGGATGCGGTCATCGCCCGCGCCGCCCTCCAGGTAGTCGTCGCCGTCCTGGCCCTGGAGCGTGTCCTTGCCCTCGCCGCCGATGACGGTGTCGTTGCCCGCGCCGCCGACGAGCGTGTCGTTGCCCTTGCCGCCGGTGAGCTTGTCGTCGCCGTCGCCGCCGTCCAGGGTGAGGTCCTGCGTGACGCTCGCGTCCACGGTGATGGAGTCGTTGCCCGCGCCGCCGTTGATGATGGCGCCCTTGGCCTGCTCGGCGGTGAGCGTCACCGTGTCACTGCCGGACTTGATGGTGAGCCCGCCGTCCTTGTTCTGGGACACCGTCGCGGTGTTGTTGCCGATGCCCAGGTCCACCACCGTGCGGCCCTGCTCGTTCGTGCTCACCTGCGGCGCGAGCGCCTTCTGCACGCCCTTGGCGACCTTGTCGATGGCCGAGCCCAGCGTCGAAGCGATGCCGCCGAAGAGGCCGCCGCCGTCCTTGTCCTTCTTCAGCGCCGTCTCGGTGGTGCGGACCTCCTTCAGCACCTGGGGACGCGCCGCCGTGCGGGGGCCCGCGTCGAAGCCGTCCGACATCCGCTGCGTGACGGCGGCCTTCACCGCGTTGGGCTTCGCGGGCGCCACGGGCGTCTGCACCGGCTGAGAGGTCAGGGGGGACGCGGGGCGCGAGCCGGGCTTTCCAATCGTGGTCATGTCGCTTCTCCCAGGTGACGGGGACACCCGGCCAGTAGTCCCGGCGACGAAAGCGCCAGGGGTCGGACGAACGCCGACATTCCAGATTGTCGTGAACGTTTGCCGCCAGTTGCGTCGCCTGGCCCAGAACGACACGGCGCGGCACGGAAGTCCCTGGAATCGTTGTACTTCTCAATTCTCGAATTTCGAGATCAAGGCGGGAATTTCATGTATTACAGCTTCGCCGCCCACCCCCCATTCGCGGGGATACGGAGGGCGGATGACGGGAGGGAGCACCGCATGAAGCTGAAGACGTTGCTGTCCGCCGGGGTGGCGTTGGCCGCCGCGGCGTGGGCCAGTCCGGGAGTGGCGGCCACGGCGAACGGCCCCATCTGCGACACGGCGGCCTACGTGAACTCGACCACGTATTACAGCTGCACCGGGAGCAGCCACACGGCGCTGGATATCGGGAACGGTACCTGCGGCGAGTGGAACCACCGCGGCATGCTGGTGGGCAACTACTACTATTACTACTACGGCGGTTGCGCGGGGGCCTGCTACGGCTCCACGTGCAACGGAGGCGCGGGCAACTACTACGTGGTGTCCGGCGCGAACGGCTGGGACTTCCGCCAGCTGCACTTCTACGCCAACGTCAGCTCCGGCACGAAGACGTGCGACCGCTGCGCGCTGGGGCTCGTGGGCGGCACGGGCAACGCCACCGGCCCGCACGTGCACGCGGACAACCGGCAGTACGGCACGCGCAAGTCGGCCTGGTACACCAGCGTCGGCACCACGTGCGGCACCAACGCCTACTGCAACAACCGGCTGGGCGTTCCCACGCTGTAGCCCGCGGGTCCGCCGGGCGGGGGCCGCATGTCCCCTGCCCGGCTTCACGTCCCCACCGTCCTCTTCCCCTCAAGCGTGAGCCTCCCTTCGACATGACCTCCCGTCCCCACTTCAAGGTCGCGCTCGCCGGCCTCGTCCTCCTCGTCGCCCTGGGCGTCGTGTGGCTGCGGAGCGCGGCCGGTCCCGATGGCGCCGGTCCCTCGCAGCCCGTCGCGGCGCAGCCTTCCGCGCCCTCCGCTGTCACCGGCGATGCCGCCGCCTCGGGCCCTCCGCCCTCCGCGCGCACCGGACCGCGCGAGGAGATTCCGATGCCCGGGTGCTGGGACGGGCTGGCCGCGCTGGACCGCTCCGCGACGCTGGAGTCGCTGCACGCCGCCGTGGCCGCCGCCATCCAGGCGCGCGACACCGCGCTGGTGGCCTACCTCCAGGAGCGCCTGACGGAGCTCGTGGGGAATGATCCGGACCGCGGGCTCCAGTTGGTGGAGTGGGCGGCGAAGGGAGCGCCGCCGGAGCCGTCCATCTACCTGGAGGCCCTCAAGGCCGCGCCCGCCGTGCGCCACCCGCGCGTCACGGAGAAGCTGTTGGCGGTGGCGGAGAACAAGTCGCTGTTCACGCAGGACCGCGCCGCCGTCCTGGACGCGCTGGAGACGCAGCACCGCTTCACGCCGGAGACGCGGGGCCGCATCAAGGCCATCGCGCTGGATGAGTCCGCGGACTCCGCGGCGTGGGTGGCCACGCGCACGCTGGGCCGGGTGATGAAGGAGGACTACGAGCGCACCGGCACGTATGCGCCGTACTGGAAGGACCTGCTGGACATCGGCACCACGTCGGACGACACGGCCGTGCGGCTGCTCGCGCTGGAGATGCCGTCGTACTCCGACCCGCTCCTGGATCCGGACTCCATCGACGCGCTGGCCAAGGTGATGCGCACCGACAAGGAGCGCGACGTGCGCGAGATGGCCGCCTTCCGGCTCGCCGTCACCGAGGATCCGCAGAAGGCCCTGGCCGCCTACCGCGCCGCGTTCGACGGCGAGCAGGACCTGTGCGTGAGATGGGCCTTCCTGCGCTTCGCGGTGCGCGCGGCCGGCGCGGACGCCCTGCCCCTGGTGGAGGAGTTCGCGCGCAAGGACCCGCGCCTGCGGCAGGACTACCTGGACTTCAAGGCGCTGTACGCCACCGGCACGACGGACTTCGCGCGCATCTGGGCGGGCAAGAAGGAACACCACGACTGCGTGGTCGAGGAAGGAGCGCCGCACTGATGGGCTTCCGAACGATGAAGGCCCGCCTGCTCTGGCTGTCGCTCCTGCCCGGCCTGGCGCTGGCGCAGGGCGCGCCCGTGGCCGTCCCCACGAAGACGGCCTGCACGGTGGAGGGCATGCTGGACGAGGTGCGCGTCGCCATGAAGACGGGCTCGCCCGCGTACCGGAAGTACGCGCGGCTGCGCCTGAAGGAGGCCGCCATCGCGCTGCCGCCGGAGGCCCTGGGCCGCGTGGTGAGCGAGGAGCGCGACCCCGCCGTGCTGGAGGCCGTGGGCGCGGCGCTGGCCACCAAGGCGAGCAACGCGCAGAAGCCGGAGCTGCTCCAGCCGCTGCTCTCCCGCGCGAGCCAGGACGTGGACCCGGGCCTGCGCGCCGCGGCGGTGCGCGCGCTCCAGGGCTCGCCATCGGTGGAGTTCATGGCGAAGAACGGGGGCGTCGTCACCTACGAGCAACTGGTGCGCGACAGCGCGCCGGAGGTGCGCCAGGCGGTGGTGGAGAACCTGGTGACGGAGAGCGCCGGCATCTACTTCGGCCACAACCCGGAGCTGGCGGAGGCCGCGGTGAAGGTCGCGGCGGCCTCGGACGACCCGGCGGTGGCGAAGCGCCTGCTCGGGGAGGTCTCCATGGAGGCCGCGAGCCCGGAGGCGGTGCGCAAGCTCACCCAGCAGCTGCGCTCGGAGGACGCGGGCCTGCGCGCGGCGGCGGCGAAGGCGCTGGGCGGCGTGCCCGGCTCCGAGTCCGCGGGCGCGCGCCGCTCGCTCACGTCGCTGTACAAGAGCGACAGCGACCTCGCGGTGCGCAAGTCCGCGCTGGAGGGGCTGGCGCGGCTGGGCCAGTCCGGTGCACGGCCGCTCCTGGAGTCCCTGCGCGGCGTGGATCCGCGCCTGGATCCGGAGATCGACGCGTGGCTGTCCGCGCTCAAGCGCAACCTCCAGGAGTGGCACCTCATCCTGCGGGAGAAGCAGCGCCTGATGCCCTGAGTGCGTGCCCACGGACGCTGGCTGTTCCATGGCGGGCATCCCCGCGCCGGGCCTTCGCCGAAAAGGTGGCCGGGCGCCGGGGAGTGCGACAGGTTGGGAGGGCCATGTCCGACAGCGGTTTCGGCTCGTCCACCCTCGTCCTGGCGCTCGTTGGCAGCGCCGTCACCGTCCTGTCCACCTTCCTGGGCGCCCTGCCCGCCCTGGCCGCGCGCAGCATCTCCCAGCGCTCCAAGGACGTGCTGATGGGCTTCAGCGCGGGCGTGATGCTCGCGGCCACGGCCTTCTCGCTCATCGTGCCCGCCATCCGCCTGGTGGAGGAGCGCACGACGTCGCGCTTCCTCCCCGCCTGCATCGTGGGCGGCAGCATGCTGGTGGGCGGCCTGTTCCTGCACCTGTGCAACCGCTTCATCCCGCATGAGCACTTCATCAAGGGCCAGGAGGGCAACGCGGAGGCGGTGCGGATGAAGCGCATCTGGCTGTTCGTGCTGGCCATCGCGCTGCACAACTTCCCGGAGGGGCTGGCGGTGGGCACCGGCGTGGGCAGCCGCTCCATGACCATCGCCGCGCCCATCCTCGTGGGCATCGGGCTGCAGGACATCCCGGAGGGCTTCGTCGTCGCGCTGGCGCTGATGGGGGTGGCGTACAGCCGCAAGCAGGCGGTGCTGGTGGCGCTCTACACGGGGCTGGTGGAGGGGGTGGCGGCGCTGGTGGGGTTCTTCGCCACGTCGTTCGCGTCGGGCGTGCTGCCATGGGCGCTCGCGTTCGCGGGCGGGTCCATGCTGTACGTCGTCAGCGACGAGATGATCCCCGAAAGCCACCGCCAGGAGTACGCGAAGGAGGCCACGGCGGGGCTGATGGTGGGCTTCGTGCTGATGATGTTCCTGGACGTGACGCTGAGCTGACGCGCCGCCCTGTGCGCGAGCCGCTTCTGTGTCCTGGAGGACACCCGGCTGCCCCGCCCCGGGTGGCCCGGACGTGGTAGTTTCGAGCGCATGTCTGTGTCGGATCGAACCCGCATCGACGGGCCCCCCGGGGAGTCGAAGGACAAGGGCGCCCGCCCGGACGAAGATGGGGCGGATGCCGCGCTCCACGTGACGCTGCCGTACGAGCAGGCCCGCCGTCCGGGGGACCTGCCCACGGTGCGCCGCTTCCGCCTGTCCGTGGTGGAGGGCCCGGGCGCGGGCACGGTGTGGGAGTCCACGGCGGACACCTGCTCGGTGGGCTCGCACCCGCTCAACGACTTCGCGGTGGAGGACTCCACCGTGTCGCGCTTCCACTGCGAGGTGCGCATCGGGCCCAAGGGCCCGCAGGTGAAGGACCTGGACAGCCTCAACGGCGTCATCGTGGACGGCGTGCAGGTGGTGGAGGGCATCCTGCGCAGCGGCAGCCTGCTGCGGCTGGGCCGCGTGGTGCTGAGGTTCGACTTCAGCGCGGAGAGCAACCGGCTGCCCCTGTCGGAGCTGACGCGCTTCGGCACGCTGGTGGGCACGTCCGTGGCCATGCGCGGCTGCTTCGCGATGATGGAGCGGGCCTCCGCGCGCGACGTCACGGTGCTGCTGGAGGGAGAGACGGGCACGGGCAAGAGCCAGGCGGCGCTCGCCATCCACCAGGCCAGCCGGCGCAAGGACGCGGCGTTCCTGGTGGTGGACTGCGGCGCCATCCCCGCGCACATCCTGGAGAGCGAGCTGTTCGGCCATGAGAAGGGCTCCTTCACCGGCGCGGTGAACCGGCGCGCGGGCGTCTTCGAGGAGGCCGACGGCGGCACCGTCTTCCTGGACGAGATTGGCGAATTGCCCCCGGAGCTGCAGCCCAAGCTGCTGCGCGTGCTGGAGAACCGGGAGATCCGCCGGGTGGGCAGCAACACGTACCAGCCGGTGGACGTGCGGCTCATCGCGGCCACGCACCGCGACCTGCGCGCGGAGGTGAACGCGGGCCGCTTCCGCTCCGACCTGTTCTTCCGGCTCGCGGTGCTGAGAATCGCCATGCCGTCGCTGCGTCAGCGCCCGGAGGACCTGCCCATGCTGGTGTCGGGCATCCTGGCGTCGCTGGGCGCGGACCCGGAGCGCACGGGCGCGCTGCGCACGCCGGAGTTCCTGTCGCGGCTGCGGCACGCGGCGTGGCCTGGCAACGTGCGCGAGCTGCGCAACCACCTGGAGCGCTGCCTGGTGTTCGAGGACGCGCTGCCCCTGGCGGAGGAGGACTCGCGTCCGGAGGGCAGCCCGCTGGAGGTGGACCTGTCGCGGCCGTACGCGGAGCAGCGCCGGCGCGTGGTGGACGACTTCGAGCGGCGCTACCTGCGCGCGCTGCTGGAGAAGCACCAGGGCAAGGTGGCCCAGGCCGCCGTCACCGCCGGCATGGACCGCGTGCACTTCTACCGGCTCCTGCGCAGGCACGGCATCAAGCCGTGACCCCCGGCTAGCGCCGGGAGGAGAGCCGCCAGCGCTCGGGGGCGTCCGGCAGGAGGCTGGCGGCGAAGTCCATCTCCAGTCCCCGCAGCGCCGGGCCGGTGACGATGGGCGAGGCCGCCTCCCCGTCGCCGCGCACCCAGCCGGGCAGGTGGAGCAGGCCCCCTTCCCCACCCTCCGCGTCCCACGCGGAGGCCGCGCCGTCCGCCCAGCCGTGGGGCTCCTCGCGCGCCGTCAGCCGGTCCACGTGCACGGTGACGAGGAAGCGCGCGGGAGACGCGTCCCGCCCCGACAGCGCGAGCCCCACGTCCAGCACCCGCGCCCGCAGCTCCCGCTCGCGACGCACGTCGTCCGGGAGGCTGGCGACGGCGAGCAGGCACGCGCCGCCCATCACCCGCACCTCCAGCCCGGCCTCTCGCGCCAGGGTGCTCGCGCGCTCCAGGCCCGCGTCCAGTTCCTCCATCGCGGCGGGACCGGGCTCGCCGGTGAGCCGGGCCTCCACGTACAGCCCCACCGCGCGCGGCACCTCCACCGGCGCCGCGCCGCCCAGCACCGCGCCCCGCAGGTCCTCCAGCAGCGCGTCCACGTCCGGGTAGCGCTCCTCGCGCGCCTTGCGCAGACACCGCAGCACCACGGCATCCAGCGCGGCGGACACCGGCGCGTGCTCGCCCGGACGCGGCGGGGGCGCGTGCAGGTGCAGCTGCTCCACCTCGTGGCGCGTGGTGCCCTGGAAGGGCGGCACGCCCGTGAGCAGTTGGAAGAGGAGCACGCCCACGGCGTACAGGTCCGTGCGCGCGTCCGGCACCTCGCCGCGGATCTGCTCCGGGGCCATGGACAGCGGCGTGCCCAGCACCACGCCGGTGTGCGTGAGCGACGAGCTGCCCGGTGCGCCCGGCACCAGCCCCTTCGCCACGCCGAAGTCCACCAGCTTCACGGCGGGGCCGCCGCGTCCGGGCCCAAGCCGCACCACGTTCTGCACCTTCAGGTCGCGGTGCACCACGCCCGCCGCGTGCGCCACCCGCAGCGCCGCGCCCACCTGCTCCATCACCGCCAGCACCTCGCGCGGGGACAGCGGCCCGCGCGAGGCCAGCTCCGCCGCCAGGTCCTGGCCCTCCAGCCACTCCATGGCGATGAAGGGCCGGCCATCCGGCAGCTCGCCGTAGCCCAGCACCGTGACGATGTGCGGGTGGCTCAGCCGCTGCAGCGTGGCCGCCTCACGGCGGAAGCGCCGCAGCGCCACCGCCGCGGCGGCCACCTGCGGGTGCAGCACCTTCAGCGCCGCGGGCACGCCGGAGCGCGCGTGCCGTGCCCGGTACAGCGCGGACACCGGGCCCTGGACCTGGACGCGGTCCACGACCCACTCGCCCACGAGCGCGCCGGGCCGCAGCTCCTCACCGTAGAGCGCCTCCTCACCGTGACCCGCCATGGGCTAGCGCTTGCCCGACGAGCCGTCCTGGGGCGGCGCGGGTTCCGTCCTGCGCTTGCACAGGTCGCGGTGCTGCGCGTCCACCAGGTCGCACGCGCCGTTGAGGAAGACGGTGACGGGTTCCATCCAGACGGTGTTGGACGTGTCCCGGCACCTCTCGAAGTCGCCGTCGCCGGACAGCAGCGGGCCGTCCTGCAGGTCGCACCGGCGCGTGGCCACCGTGTCGTTGCCCCAGCACGGTCCCGTCACCCTGGCCGCGCAGTCCGCGTTCGAGCCCGGCAGCGCGCACACGCGATAGGTCGCGTACGCCATGCCGTACACCCAACCCGGGTCGTAGCAGGCGTAGAGGTTCTTGAAGATGGGCGTCGTCTGCGGGGACGGCGGCCGGTTGACCTCGAAGACGTCCCGCTTCCCCGACGGCGTCACGGTCACGTTGATGTCGTCGCGCAGCGAGTCCTTGCCGAAGAGGTTGCCGTAGAAGGCGCCTTCGCGGATCCGGTACACGGCGCGCTCGGAGAGCGGGGCCTGCACGCCAGCGGAGACGCCCACGTTCGCCGTGCCCTCCGCGTTGCTGTCCCAGGGCGCCGTCATCACCGTGAAGTACCCGCCCGACGCCGGGCAGGTGAAGCTCACGGAGGGGTCCGTCGCGGAGGAAGGCAGGGGGTTCGTGGAGCCGGCCGTGCAGCCCTCGCTGGAGGCCACCTGGCGCGTGTCGGCGCTGTCGCAACCGGCGATGCCCCGGCACACGCGCAGCATCATGCGCGCGTCGGTGCTGGAGCCCAGCGGCGTGCCGGAGGGACAGGTCGGCGGTCCGCCCGCGCCCACGGAGATGGTCTGACCCGCGGGGCACCAGCCCACCGAGTGCATCGACCAGCCGCAGTCGCGCCCCGCGCCCAGCGTCTGTTCATCGCACGGCACCGAGCTGCTCAGCGGCGCGGACGCGGTCGGCAGTTGCTCCAGCGGCTTCGTCCATGCATCCAGCGCGAACGGCGCCGCGACCGAGTAGGCGGGCTCGTAGAGCTCGCCGCGCATGGACAGCTCCACGCGGAAGCCCCGGCTGTTGTTGCGCGCCAGGAGGCAGGCCGTCACGCGCTTGAGGCACGCATTGCCCGGCGCCTGCGTGCGCCACCACGGGCAGAGACCCGCGGAGCCCGCCCACTCCTTGCGCTGCGAGTCCGCGGGGTCGAGCCATTCCAGGCTCTCTCCTTCGTCCAGCGCACAGCTCACCAGGTACGCCATGAAGCGCTGCGCGAACGGGTCGCGCAGCTGGTTCTGGATGAGCGTGACCTCACCGCCGGAGTCCATCACGTCGGGGTCGAAGAGGGATTCCAGCGAGTGCGTGGCCAGCGCCGTGTTGGCGTCGTGGTTCGCGGCGATGGCGTTGACCACCAGCTCCTGCGTCGTGAGCGAGTTGGCGATGCGGATGTCCGACTGGCTCGTGCCGAGCTTCGCGCCGGCATGCGGACTCGGGTCGGCGCCATCCGGGAGCAAGGGCTCGCAGCCGGTCAGGGCCAGCAACAGGAAACACCAGGGGACTCGGAGGACGGAGGAGGCCATCGCGCGAACACTCCTTGGGAAGGATCCGGAAATCGGATGCGAAGGAAACCCCAGGCGCGGCCTTCTTGTCTCCCTGTAGCGCGAAAGGTTACGGGCGCGGGCGTGTGTAGCGTTTCCCGTTACAGCGCTGCCGGTGCGAGCGCGGCACGCAGTGCGTGGAAACACGTAGACCACAGCGGAGCTTCCGCGACGGCGGGCGCTGCGCGCTCGAGCCACGCGCGGGCTTCGTCCAGGGCGCCCGTGCGGCGAGCGATGCCGGTGGCCTGCAGGAGGATCTCCGCCTTCTCGTCCGGCGAGGCCAGCGCGTCCGCTTCCAGGTGGAGCGCGTCCCAATCCGTTGCACGGAAGGCGCCGGTGGTCTGTTGATGGACCTGGAGCTCCACGAGGCGCCGCATGATGGCGGTGGGTGGTAGGGATTCGGGAGGACAGCGCTGGGAGATCCAGGCGAGCTGCCGGGCCGCGCCCGCTTCGTCTCCCGCGGCGGCCTGGATGCGGGCGATGAGCAGCGCGTCCACGGGCACGGGATGTTCGCGGAAGAAGCGCACGCCCAGCTCGTATGCTCGCTGCGCGAGGGGGAGGGCTTCATCCAGGCGGCCCTGCATGTAGAGGACCTCCGCCAAGTTGAACGTGGACCAGCGCTCCATCTGCGCGTGGGCCAGTTCGCGGCCCAGCACCATGGCGCGGCGCAGGTCCGCTTCCATGCGCGGCACGTCACCCTGGCGGAGCCACAGGAGGACGCGGTTGCTCAGCACGGCGGCCTTGTGGAGTCCGTCGCCCGCGGCCTCGCAGCGCTCCAGGGCCTCATCGAAGCGCGCGGCGGCTTCCGGGGCACGGTCGAGGAACGTGAGCGCGGCGCCCAGCAGCGCGAGGGACACGACCAGCGTCTCGTGGTCCCGGGCGCGCTCCGCGCCTTCCGCGGTGGACGTGAGCACGCGGGCCGCGGCGGCCCACTCGCCCTGGCGCACGTGCAGGCGGCCGCGCGCGAGGCCACAGCGGAGCGACAGGCGCGGCGCGTCCAGGGGCTCGATGGCGTCGAGGGCTTCGCGCGTGCAAGCGGCGGAACCGTCCGAGTCCTCCATCCAGTCACGAGCGGTGGCTTCTTCCAGCAGCAGGTCCACTTCGAGCGCCGCGTCGCCCCGGGCGCGGGCCAGGGTGCGAGCAGCGGACAGGTCCGCGAGGCTTTCACGGAAGCGCTGGAGGCGATGGCGCACCTTCCCGCGCCCCGCGAGCGCCTGGGCCCGGCGAGCGTCGTCGGACTCCGGAAGGAGCGCGAGCGCGCGCGTGTAGTGCTGCTCCGCTTCCACGGGAAGGTGTCCGGCGCGCGCCTCCTCCGCCAGCGAGAGGTAGTCCCGAGCGGCTTCCAGGTGGGCGCCGCAGACCGCCGCGTGGTGGGCACGGCGGCGGCGTTCGGCCACGTCTTCGCCCACGCTGGCCTTGAGCGCGGCGGCATGCAGGGCGCGCCGGGGCGCGGGAGGGAGCAGGGCCTCCAGTGCTTCGCGCAGGAGCGGGTGGCGGAAGGCGAAGCGTCCCGGCCCCGAGGGACGCAGGAGGCCCGCGCGAGACAGCCGTTGCAGGCCCGCGCCCGCGTCCAGTGAGGCCGCGCGGGACAACTCCGGCCCGGTGGTCAGGTGACGCAGGGCCGCGTCCACCCGCGCCACGTCCACCTCCGTACCGAGCACCGCGCAAAGCCGGGCAAGCACGCGGTGGACTTCCGGAAGCCCCGCGAGCACGCGAGGGGCCAGCCGTTCAAACAGCGGCGTGACGGAGACATCCAGCAGCGCATCCGGGGCGACGTACCACCCACCGCCCGGAGCGGACCGCAGCGCCCCGGCGGCACGGAGTGCGCGAGCAAGTTCGACAAGTGACAGAGGCACGCCCTGCGCCAATTGCTCCAGGCGAGCGAGCACGGGCTCGGGGATGTGCTCCGCCGGGCGCAGCAGGTGGACGAGCACGGCGCGGCTCGCCTCGGGAGCAAGGGGCGGCAGCGGATGGCGGGAGGCGTGAGCGCTGCGCTCGCCCAGGTGGGGACGCAAGCCCAGCAGCGACGGGCGCCCCGCGAGTCCAATCCACAACGGGGCCCGAGGTCCTTCGAGCGTGGCGCGCTCCAGCGCATCCAGGCTCAAGGGATCCGCGAGGTGCGCATCATCCAGCAGCAGCACGAGCGGTGCTTCACGGGCTTGAGCCAGGAGCGCATCGGCCAGGGTCCGGGGCTCCGCGGAAGGACGGCCCACGACAGCGCGCAGTGCATCCAGCAGGGAGCCGGACACCGAAGCATCCGGAGGCGGAGCGCGAAGGCGCACGACGCGAGCAAGCCTTTCGGACTCCAACCGGGACGCAAGCGCCTTGAGCAACCGCGACTTGCCATGCCCCACTTCGCCCGTGAGCACGCCCAGCCCCGGCACGGAGGACGAAAGGCTCCGCGTCGCATCCGAAACCAGCACATCCAGCACCGCGTCACGGCCCACGAACGGAGGAGGTTCCCCATCCGCGCGAGCCCCCTCCTCGTCATGGAGGCGCAGCCGGAAGACCGTACCGGCTTCGCGCACAGGGCCCACGGGAGGCAGTGCCGGAGTGCGCGCGCCCTCCGAAGCCGTTGGCCGCACGAGGAACTCATGTTGTGCAGGGACATGCGTCGCCGCGCGCTCGGCTCCTTCGCTGTCCCGCGGCTCCGCAAGCCCAGCGCTCCCAGCCGCGGGGGCCTCATGCGCGATAGGATCACGACTCGCGGGCCCGACTTCCCTGCCGCCCTGCTTCTCAACTGACTCAACCCAGCCGGGCTCAAGCCTCGCGGCTGCATCCGGTGTCACCTGCACTTCGCCCGGCGCGAGTGCCCTTCCCCACCACGTGTCCGGCCGCTCCAGCGCGGTGCCCGCGATTCGCGGCAGTGCCGCGCCGGGATGCACGTACAGCACCGCGACGTGCAGGACCGCCGATGCGTCTCCGGACTCCACCAGCCTCCGTGCCGCGAGCGCTCCCGCTCGCACGTTGGCCTCCGCGGACAACGACTCACAGAAGACGATCAGGTACCCACCGGCCGCGACCCGCGCCAGCACTCCGCCGAAGGGCTCCAGCGTGGCCGCGAGCCCTTCCACCGACGCCGCCGTGCGCAGGCCCAGCACCGCCACCGGACGCGAGCCCGCGAACGTCGTCGACGCCTGCGCGGGCCTTGCGTCCTTCTCACTGACACCGGGCAGCGCGGGCACTTCCGCGCACGCGGCCTCGAACGCGGCCAGTACTTCGTCCGCGCTCGCGTACCGTTCCGCGGGCTCCTTGGCCAGACACCGCGCCACCACCGCGTCCAGCGCCACCGGGATCCGCGCACGCTCGGACACGCGCGGCGGACGCTGGCTCACGTGTCCTTCACGCACCTCGTCCGCGCTGCCGTTGAACGGCGGCGAGCCCGTGAGCAGCTCGAAGAGCAGCACGCCCAGCGCGTAGATGTCCGCCGCCGTGCCCGCTTCACGCGCGTCCAGGCACTGCTCCGGCGCCATGTAGACCGTCGTGCCCGCGCGGTTCCCCGCCTCCTCCGCGGGACCGTCCTCCATCCTCCTCGCGAGCCCGAAGTCCAGCAGGCTCAGCGCTCCACCCTCGCGCAGGAAGATGTTCTCCGGCTTGAGGTCCCGGTGCGCGAGCCCCACCGCATGCACGCGCGCCACCGCCGGACACAGCCCCGTCAGCAGCTCCCGCACCCGCGCCACGGACGCCGCACCCGTCCCCGGCAACGCCGCCATCCACGCCGCGAGCGTCTGCCCTCGCAACAGCTCCTGCACCAGGAATGGCCGGCCTCCCACCCGCCCCTCCTCCAGCACCGCCGGCACCGTGGGCGGCCCCACCCGCCGGAGCGCCTCCGCCTCATGGGCGAAGCGCGCATGGTGCGGACCCAGGCCCACCTTGAGCGCCACCTCGCGGCCGTCCACCTCGCGCACCGCGGTGAAGACGTGGGCGAATCCACCCACTCCCAACAGGGCGGCGCCGGACAGGCCGGGGACGTCGGGGATCGCCAGCGGCTCCAGGGGAAGACCGGACCCGGCGGCGACGCCGTTCACGGGACACGCCGCGCCGGGAGCGAGGCGGCGGTGGCAGACCGGACAGCGCATGCGGATGCCCGAAGGCTACCAGAGCGCTCGCGCCAGCACGATGCCCACCCCTACCAGTCCCTCGCCCGCGATGAGCCCGGCCGCCAGCGTCACGCCCGGCCCCTCCGACGCGGGCCGCCACCTCCGGGCCAGCTCCCACCCCAGCCCTCCCAGGAAGAACCCCAGGCACGTGGAGGCAGGCAGCAGGCACGCCAGCCCCACTCCCACGGCGGACGGCGTCCAGCGGCGGAAGCGCTCCGGCAAGGCCTGCTCGCCCAGCGTGAGGACGGCCGCCGCCAGCGCGGCCCAGGCCATGGCGATCCGCAGGTCCACCGACACCGCGCCCAGCCCCGACGCCAGCACCCGCGCCACGCCCGCCGTCACCGTCGCGGCCGGCGCGGGAAAGCGCTCCGACCCCAGCACGGACGGCTCCGGCACCAGCAGGTAGAACAGCGGCACCACCACCAGCGCCCCGACGACACATCCCACGAGCTGCGCCAGGAACACGCGGCGCGGATTCGCACCCAGCAGGTGCCCCGCCTTCAGGTCCGTGAGCAGATCCGCGGACGAGGACGCCGCGTTGACCGTGATGCCCGCCGTCGCCAGGTTCGCCCGCACATCGCCCGGCAGCAGCACGCCATACGTCAACTGCGTCACCTGCCCCAGCGCGCCCACCGGGCTCACGTCCGTCTCACCCGTGACGCGGCAGGAGATGAGGCACAGCACGAACGACAGCGCCACCGCGAGCAGCGCGTGCGGCACCGGCACGTCGAAGCCCACCCGCGCCAGCGCCACCGTCGCGGGCGTCAGCACCAGCATCCCCGCGACCCACCACTGCCCGGGCACCTGGAGCGCTTCAATCGGATGCGGCGCCTGCCGCGACACGCCGCCCCGGAGCCCACTCAGCGCCCGGCCCCACACGCGCGCCTGGAGCGCGAACTGCAACAGCGACGCGGTGGTGAGCGCCGCCGCGCCCGGCCACAGCGCCCACGCGAGGAAGTCCCCGTCCGGAGCCACCACGCCCGCGGCCATCAGCCGGGGCGCGACGACGCCATGGACGACGAGCGCCCCCAGCAACATGGAGGCAGTGACGCGCACGCCCAGCAGCGCCCCCCCGCCCACCGGCATCAGCCCCGTCTCCAGCGCGAACCCCAGCCGCTCCAGCGAGACCCCGCCCAGCGTCCCGGGAAACGCATACGCATACGGCACGCGCCCGAAGCCATCGCGCGCGAGCGTCAACGCTCCCGCCACCCACCCACCCACGCCCAGCATCCGCAGCCGGGGCCCCGCCTCCTCACCGCCCGCGTGCAGCGCACGAGCCGTCGCCGCCGCCGCCGTCCCGGACGCGAACGGAAGCTGCTCCCGGTCCACCAACTGTCGCTTGAGCGGCACCGCGAACAGGACGCCCAGCGCGGACAGCAGGAACGTCCACGCCAGCAGCGTCACCCCGGGCAGGTGGTGCCCCGTGGTGAGCAGCCACGCACCCTGCACCGACACGAGCGCGCCCCCCGTCGCGTACCCCGCCGACGACGCCACCGTCTGCGCGCAGCCCAGCTCCAGCAGGGACAGCGGCGCGCCCGCGCCCCGGGGACTCAAGCGCCGGAGCGCGCCATGCGTCGCGGACGCGAGCAGCGCGGCGGTGACGGCCACCCCGAACGCCACGCCCGTCTTCAGGCCCGCGTAGAGGTTGGTGGCGCAGGTGAGCACGCCCAGCCCCGCGCCCAGGGCCACCGCTCGCAGCGTGAGCTGGGGCAGCCGGTCGCCCTGGTAGACGTGCCTGAGCCAGTAGGTGTCCACCTCCGCCTGCGTCGCCCCGGGGATGCTCAGCAGCGTCAGCGAGGCGTCGGTGGGGGTGTCCCCTGCGGGGACGGCGCGGGGTGCGGGGGCCGGCATGAGCGGCCCATCCTCCCCGTTCGTCCCCTTCGGCGCCACCACCGCCGTCAGGCCTCACGGCTCGCGCGAGCGCAGCAGGTAGAAGACATAGCCGTAGCTGTCCCCGTGGCGGCGGTACAGGTTCACCTCCTGTTCCGCCGCCGCGATGACCTCGCGCAGCGCCGCGTCCGCTGTGGGGCGCAGCCGCTCGATGCGATGGAGGAGCGGCGTGTAGTAGTCGTCCCACCACGCGGACGCGGGCAGCGTGAAGGTGTCCACCACCGTGAAGCCCGCCGCCTCCGCGGTCGCTCGGTTCTGGGCGACGCTGGCCATGGACGGATACGCGGCGGACCAGAAGCGCACCGCCTCCGGAGGCCGCACGTCCGTGAGCCAGGAGCACTCGGTGACGGCCACCTGTCCTCCGGGCGCGAGCAGCGGCCGCCACTGGCGCAGCCCCTGCCCGAAGCCCACCACGTAGATGGCGCCCTCGGACCAGATGAGGTCGAAGGACGCGGGCGGCAGCGTCAGCGCGGCCATGTCCTCCTGGCGCGTGACGATGGTGTCCGACAGCCCCTGCTCGCGGGCCTCGCGCTCCAGCCGGTCGAGATAGGGCCGGTGCAGGTCCACGGCGGTGACGCGGGTGCCCAGCTCGCGCGCGAGCACCAGCGACTGGCGTCCGGTGCCCGCGCCCAGGTCCAGCACGCGCGGCGAGGGCGGCGGCGGAGCCAGGCGGCGCAGCGCCTCGCGGGTGCAGTCGTCGCTGCCGGGGCCCAGGCGGGGCAGCTCGCTGTAGAGCGTGAAGAAGGCGTTGGCCGTCTGGCGCAACTCGCCCGCGCTGCGCTTCACGTTGCCCTGGAGGAGCGGGACGCGCTTCCAGTGCTCCTCGATGCGCTGCTTGAAGAGCTCCGGCATGGGCAGGTCCGCGCGCAGCGTGGTCCACGCGTCGAGCGCGACCTCCACCGCGCCCGTCACCACCGGGAGCACGTCCTCGTCGCGCAGGCCCAGCTTGCGCGCCAGCCGCTCGAAGCTCTGGAGCGACACGTCCTCGAAGCGCTTGGACTTCGCCAGGTTCAGCGCGAGCTGATCCTGCGGCATGTACTGGATGGTGGAGACGAAGTCGTACGCGGGCGACAGCACGGGGCGCATGCCGTCCGGGTAGTAGAGCGACCAGTTCTTGTGGTGCGCGTCGCCGTTGCCGCACGCGATGATGAACACCAGCCGCCGCAGGAACTCCTGGAGCGCGTCCAGGCCCGCGACCTTGAGCAGCACGTTGGCGATGGTCTCGTAGTTGTACTTCTTGTACTTCTCGTCGGAGTACAGCCCCAGCACCTGCGCCAGGTCCTCCATGTGCACGCGGTGGCCCGGCGACGGGCGGTCGAAGCGGCGGATGGCGTACGCCAGGTCCTCGCGCAGGGTGATGCCCTCGGGCAGGCCGTGCAGGTCGGACACCTTGAGCAGTTGGAGCTCCGGCACGTCGATGCCGGTGGCGCGCGCCCAGGTCATCACGGACAGCTCGTTCTCCGGCACGCGGTCGTAGCGGTTGTCCGGCAGCTTGACGATCCAGTCACCGCCCAGGCCGCCCATGGGCAGCGTCATGCCCCGGTCGCGGCGGAGCATGGAGAACTTGAGCTGCACGCCCGCGAGCGAGAAGCGCAGCGGCTCTCCGTCCGACACGGGCTCCGCGGGGACGTCCACCAGCGGCGCGTCGTGGCCGGCGAGCTCGCCCGCGGGGCGGACGATGACGGCGCCGGAGAGGTCCGCGCCCAGGTGCGCGATGAAGAAGAACTCGCGCTGGCGGGCGATGTGCTGGCGTTCGGAGATGAGGTCGCGCAGCGGCCCTTCGGGCAGCAGGTTGGAGAAGAACGGCGGCAGCCGCATGCGGCTGGTGTGGCGGCGCGACAGGTCGTCCTCGAAGAACTGGCCCAGGACGGGGCGCGGGTAGCGCTGTCGGTAGTCCTCGGAGAGGCTGAACTCGATGCGCTCGTCCGCGAGCAGCGTGAGCGTGCCGACGTGCACGTCCCCGATGAGGACGTCGAGGATGCCGGTGGTGGACACGGGAATCATGGGGTCCATGTCAGTCCTCATCGTCGTCGATGATCATCGACTGGAGCGAAGGCCGGTCGGATTCGTCCCAGCGCGTGCGGGCCTCCATGAACTGGCGCAGGACGGGCTCCAGCACGGCCTGGCGCAAGGACAGGAACGCGCCGTCATCGCGCCGCAGGGACGCCAGCGCCTCCGCCGTGAGCCCGTGGCTGTGGAGCAGTTCCTCGCTGGGAGGCGGCTGTGCTTCGAGCAGTTGCAGGAGGGAGCGTCCCTCCACCGGGGGATGGAAGAGGTAGTTGAAGGTGCCTTCCATGAGGCGCCGGACCGTCCTGCGGTCCTGGGCCCGCTGCGTGCGCCACCGCACGTCATCCGGGAGCAGGAGGAGCTGAAAGCCCTCGCCCTTCTGCTCCAGCAGCTCCGCCGGGTCCAGCACCGCGCCCGTCAGCAGGTGGCGCGGCTGGAGCGACAGCATCGCGATGCGCAGGACCAGCGGAGGCCTCACGGTGGCGTGGGGCATGACCGGCAGGCCCGTCTCCATCCACCAGCGGATGAGCGGAGGCGGCACCTGCGCCAGCAGCGTCTGGAGGGAGCGCTCCTCGTCGGAGCGGATGGCCGCGAAGACCTGAAGGGCTTCCGCGGGCTTCAGCTCCCAGCCGCCAAAGACGATGTGGCGCCAGAACCAGCGGGACAGCAGCTCACGGGAACGCGGTGCCGGTTCGGGGTGCAGTTGGAAGAACCGCGTCAGGAGGACGAGCGAGTTCTCCGGCGCGGGCAGCAGCTTGAGGTGCGGGATGAACGCGTCGCGCTTGAGGAACACGATGGCGTCGCGGAGCGCCCGGTCCGTGCGCCGGACCGTCTCCGTGAGCTCGTCGTCCTGGTTGAGCTGTTCCTGGTAGCCGCGCGTGAAGTCCAGGCCGCGCACGGCGAGCACGGCGCGCAGGAGCAGCGACTCCGGGATGCTGCCGAAGCCCAGCTCCTTGAGCCCCTGGGTCACCGACTCCAGGCTGAGCGAGCGCGAGCCCACGTACAGCGCGTTGAACACCTCTTCGTCCGTGAGCGGGCGGCCGGCGGTGTTGAGGCGCTTGAAGATGATGCGCAGGACCTTCTCGTCCGCGGTGTCCACGACGTACGCGGGCACCTGGTACTCGCGGATGGCCTTGCCCAGGCGGATGGCGGCGCGCAGGTGCTCCGGGTGCGCCTCGCGGTCCGGGTAGCGGTTGAGCCAGTGGAGCAGCGACTCGCTGTCCAGCACCTCGTTCATCGGCAGCCAGTGCGGCGGGGGCGCTCCCTCTTTCGGCGGCGGGTGCAGCTCCTCCGTCTCCAGGTCGAAGTACAGGTGGAAGTCATCGCGGCCGGCGTCGTCCCCATAGGACGGATGCAGCAGCACGCCCGCCAGCGCCGTCACGCGCTGCTGTCCGTCCACGGCCCACAAGCCCTGGCTGGTGGAGGGCGCGTCGATGCGCACGGGGCCGAAGCTGACGTTGGCGGCGGGAGCATCCTTGCGCCAGAACAACAGCGTCCCGATGGGATAGCCCCGGTACACGCTGTCCAGCAGGTCGCGCACGTCGTCCGCGGTCCAGCGCAGGGGGCGCTGGAAGTCGGGGATGCGCACCTCGCCACGCCGCACGCGGTCGAGCAGGTCCTCGATGCTGAACGACTTCGTCTCCGGGCGCCGCGTCAGGGGAGCGGGCATCGCGAGCCTCCTCCCCCGGGTCTGTAACCCGAAGCTCCGGAACCCGCCACCTACACCGTGGGAACACGTCGCTTCGCGGGCAGCAGCACCACCAGCCCCAGCGCCACCAGACCCGTCACGGCGGACAGCACGCGACCGCCCTGCCCCACTGCGTTGACGTCCAGTTGCAGGTCCAGCAGCCCGTTCGCCAGGTTCCATCCCCAGTGCAGCCCCACGGCGCCCCACAGCGAGCCCGTGCGGGCCACCGCCGCCGCGTACGCCAGGCCCGTGCAGAACAACATCAGCCACTCCAGCGGACCGTTGCCCAACCGGTACACGTGCGTCAGCACGAACACGCCCGCGGACATGAACACGTAGCCCGCCCCCTGCCCCGCCACCGGCCAGGCGCGATACCCGAAGCCTCGCGCCACGATGTCCTCCGCCACCGACGGCACGAACGTGGACACGAGGACGCCCAGCACCGCCACCAGCAGCGCCGTCCCCATCAGCGGCTTCTCCAGGGGCTGCGCGCGCAGCACGCCCAAGGACACGCCCACCAGCACGGACACGGGCTTGAGCACCAGCATCACCGCCAGCGCCCTCGCGAGCACGGAGCCCCTCCACTCCAACGCATACGCATGAAATCCATTGCGGTAGCCCAGCCACCGGCCCACGCCCCAAGCCACCGCGTGGAACAGCAGCATCAGCACGGCCGTCGCCGCGAAGCTCCCCAGCAGCCTTCCGCCAATCCCCTCCGGCGCTTCGTAGCAGGCGAACAGCACGGCGAACGCGAGCGCGCAGCGCGGCGCGACACGCGAGGCAAGCGGCGATTCAGGAGGCGCGGAGCTCCTGGTGGAGGCACCTCATAGCGCGGGAACTTTCACCACCGCACAGCCAGCTTTCGCGAGTCCCTGCGTATTGCACCGCGAGTCACCGCGACACCCAACGAGGGGGATTCCCACATGCGCATCACCCATCACGCCCGGGTCATCCGGGCGCTTACGGCCGTGGCCTGCCTTGGCACCGCCTGCCGCCCTGAAGACGCCGCCGAGCCCACTCCGCCCACGCCCGCCCCGCAGGCGCCCGCCATCTCCGGCGTGCGCTCCGCGTGGGTCCGCATCGGTCCCAAGGCCGAGTCCCGTGAGGTGAAGTACGAGGCCGTCAACGGCCTGGCCGTCTTCGAAGGCGACATCATCCTGGGCACCGTGGAGGACGTGGAGCGCGAGTCCCCGAAGGTGAAGGCCCAGGCCGGCAACCGCGTCTCCGCGGAGAGCATCCAGGTCACCGGCAGCAGCAAGCGCTGGCCCAACGGCGTCGTCCCGTACGTGCACGTCTACGGCTCGCTGGACGACAACTACGTCATCAACGACGCCATCCGGCACTGGCAGCGCAAGACGGGCCTGCGCTTCGTGCCCGTCTCCGCCAGCACGCCCTCGTCCACCGACCACGTCTACTTCGTGAAGGGCCAGGGCTGCTCGTCGGCCGTGGGACGCCAGGGCGGCCGGCAGTTCATCACGCTGGAGGGAGCGTGCGGCCTGGGCGCCGTCATCCACGAACTGGGGCACGCCATCGGCTTCTGGCACGAGCAGAGCCGCGAGTTCCGCGACGACTTCGTGGAGATCCTCTGGGACAACATCCTCGACGGCAAGGAGCACAACTTCGAGCAGCACATCAGCGACGGCGACAACTTCGGGCCCTATGACTACGGGTCCATCATGCACTACGGCGCCACGGCGTTCGGGAAGACGGACCCCGCGACGGGCGCGACGCTCCAGACCATCCGCACCAAGGGCGGCCAGTCCATCGGCCAGCGCATCGGACTGAGCGCGGGTGACGTCGCCTCCGCCGCGTCCATGTACCCGGGTGAGATGAAGGGCAACTTCGAGGAGATCACCTCCACCGGCTACGTGAAGGGCTGGACGTTCGACACCGCGTCACCGGAAGTCTCCGTGGGCGTGCACTTCTACATCGACGGGCCGTCCGGCTCCGGAGCGTTCGGTGGCGCCGCGACCGCGAACGTCGCGCGCGGTGACGTCAACAGCGCGTACGACGGCATCCTGGGCAACCACGGGTTCTACTTCCCGGTGCCCGCGTACTACCGCGACGGCCAGAACCACACGATGTACGTCTACGGGCTCGACGTGCAGGGCATCCACAACCCGCTGCTCGCGGGCTCGCCGCGCACCTTCAACCTGCCGGGCGCGTTCGGCACGCTCGACAACGTCGCCGGCGACGGCACGGTGACGGGCTGGGCGCTGGACCTGGACTCGCCCTCGGCGTCCATCACGGTCTACTACTCCATCGACGGCAACCCGGCGTCCGTGGCCAACGTGGTGGCGAACCTCTACCGCGCGGACGTGAAGGCCGCCTACCCCATGGTGTCCGGCGCCAACGGCTTCTCCTTCCGCATCCCGGACGTCTACGTGGACGGGCAGGACCACACGCTGCGCATCTACGCGTTGGATCAGCAGGGCCGCAACAGCCCGCTGCTGGGCAACGCGCCCAAGACGTTCCGGCTGGCCATGCCGTCCGTCTACAAGGCGGGCGTCTTCGCGGGCGCGGGCAGCTCCGACCAGCTCATCGCCATCGACGGGTCGGGTTATGGCCCGCGCGTCGAGGTCTCCGGCTACGTCAACGCGGGCGGGTTCCCCAACTACCACTACCGGGAGAACTGGGGCGCATCGCCCCTGCTGGACGGCTGGCACAACCCCAGCGACATCAAGCTCCAGGGTGACTTCCGGGGCCTGGGCTACGACCAGATGCTCTTCATCAACAACGACGGCATGGGCGGCCGGGTGATGGTCACCGACTTCCGCGACGGCGTGGCCCCCGCCGAGGTGCGCTACCTGGAGTCCTGGGGACAGAACGGCCTGCTCAACGGCTGGCACGACCCGGAGGACACGCAGCTCGCCGGTGACTTCCTGAACCGGGGCCACGACCAGGTGCTGTTCTTCAACCGCTCCGGCACGGGCGGGCGCGTGATGATCAACGACTTCAGCGACGGCGTCGCCCCCGCGGAAACCGGCTACCACGAGTCCTGGAGCATGCCGAACTCCTTCGAGGACTGCTCCGAGCCGGACGACAAGCTCTACGTGGGCGACTTCCAGAACCGGGGCTACGACCAGGTGCTCTGCATCAACCGCTCCGGTGCGGGCGCGCGGGTGAAGATCCTCGACTTCAGCACGGGCGTGGCGCCGGCGCAGGTGCGCTACGTGGAGATGTCCGGAGCCTTCACGCTGTTCGACGGCCTCACGGACGCGGACGACAACCAGGCGGCGGGGGATTTCCGGGGCCTGGGCTATGATCAGCTCCTGCTCGTGAACAACGGCACCACCGGCACGGCCATGCTCATCGCGGACTTCTTCGACGGCGTCGCGCCGGCCGAGGTGCGCTACAGCGAGGCGCAGGGCGTGAGCTACTACCCGACGGTGCTGGCCAACCGGATGCTGGTGGGTGACTTCCGCGGCCTGGGCCACGACCAGGTGCTCTACGGCTCCGCGTGGGACCCCACCTACTACACCACCATCCTGGACTTCTCCGACGGCGTCGCTCCGCCGGAGCGGCTCTTCCAGAAGGTGGAGATGAACTGAAGCCTCGGACGCGATGACACCGGCGGGGCCGCTTCCCTCTCGTTCAGGGCAGCGGCTCCGCGCGGTGCTTGCGCGCGGGGTTCTCCAGCCCCACGCGGAACCAGCGGTAGCCGTAGCCCTCCAGGGTCAGCACGTGGCGCCCGTCATCCGAGGGCCGGGAGTGGCCCTCGCTCAGCACGTTGAAGAGCGTGCACGGCTCCTCGCCGCCCACGTCCAGCTTCACCGTGCAGGGGCGCGACGCCAGGTTGTGCAGCACCACCAGCGCGTTGCCCTTCCAGTCGTACCGGATGGCCAGCACGCCCTTGTTGCCCGTGCGCAGCACCTTCCACGCGCCCCAGCCCAGCTCCGGGCATTCCTTGCGCGCGCGGATGATGCGCTCCGTCCAGTTGAGCTGCGAGGCCGGGTCGCGCCGCTGCTGCGCCACGTTCACGTGCTGGAAGCCGAAGGGCCCGTCCGACACCAGGGGCTTCACCGGGGCCTCCGCCAGCGTGAAGCCGCCGTGCGGCTCCGGGCTCCACTGCATGGGCGTGCGCACCGCCTGCCGCTCCACCAGCGCCAGGTTCTCCCCCATGCCCAATTCGTCGCCGTACCAGAGCACCGGTGTCCCCGGCAGCGAGAACATCAGGCTGTAGGCCACCTCGATGCGGCGGCGGTCCCCGTCCAGCATGGACGCGAACCTGCGGCGCAGCCCGCGGTCATACAGCTGCATGCTCTTGTCCGGCCCCAGCGCCTGGAACACCTCCAGCCGGTCCTCGTCCGACAGGCGCCCCAGGTCCAGCTCGTCGTGGTTGCGCAGGAAGTTCGCCCACTGCGCCGTGTGCGGCAGTTTCGGTGACGACTTCAAGGCCTGCACCAGCGGCGTCACGTCCCCGCGCGTGAGCGCCAGGTAGAAGTTCTGGTTCGCCAGGAAGTTGAACACCATCTGCATGCGGTCGTTTTCACCGAAGAACTCCACCACCTCGTCCATGGTGACGTTGGCTTCCGCGAGCAGGATGGCGTCGCCCTTGCGCCACGACAGGAACTCGCGCATCTCCTCCAGCAGCTTGTACGGGTCCTTCACGTCCGGGTTCTTCACGCCCTTCAGTTCGACGAGGAAGGGCACCGCGTCCACGCGGAAGCCGGACACGCCCAGCTCCAGCCAGAACCCCATGATCTTGAGGATCTGCTCGCGCACCTCCGGGTTCGCGACGTTGAGGTCGGGCTGGTAGTCGAAGAAGCGGTGGAAGTACCAGAGGCGCGCCTCCTTGTCGTACGTCCACGTGGAGGCCTGCACGCCCGGGAAGACCATGCCCTTGTTGGCGTCCTTGGGCTTCTTCTTCGCCCAGACGTAGTAGTCGCGGTAGGGGCTGTCCGGGTCCTTGCGCGCCGCCTGGAACCACGGGTGTTGATCCGACGTGTGGTTCACCACCAGGTCGATGATGACGCGGATGCCGTGCAGCTTCGCCTCGTGGGTGAAGGCCACGAAGTCGCCCAGGTCCCCCAGGCGTGGATCCACGCCGTAGTAGTCGCTGATGTCGTAGCCGTTGTCGCGGTTGGGCGTGGGCTGGAAGGGCAACAGCCACAGACACGTGATGCCCAGGCCCGCCAGGTAGTCCAGCTTGCGCTTGAGGCCCTTGAAGTCCCCCACGCCGTCGCCGTTGCCGTCCATGAAGGTCTCGACGTCGAGGCAGTAGACGACCGCGTTCTTGTACCAGAGGTCTTCAATCATTCTTTCCGTTTAGCCCTCCCTCGCGTGCACCGGCCGTTCGGATGAGACCGCCGTGCGGAACCCCACACCCGGGGGCAGGCGGACTTCGTTCAGCCAACACTCGCGCGAGGACGGGCCTCGCGGCGGGACGGCTCCCGCTCCAGGGTGGCGCCTGCATGCCACTCATCGGGTTCCACGCGTCGCACGAACAGTTCTCCCCCAGTGAACTCCTGCGCCTGTCCCAGAAGGCGGAGGGCGCGGGCTTCCAGGCCGCGCTCAACTCCGACCACTTCCACCCGTGGACGGAGGCGCAGGGGCAGAGCGGCTTCGCCTGGGCGTTCATGGGCGCCGCGCTCGCGACCACGCGGCTGTCCTTCGGCTCCGTCACCGCGCCGGGCCAGCGCTACCACCCGGCCATCGTCGCGCAGGCGCTGGGCACCCTGAACGAGATGTTCCCCGGCCGCGCGTGGATGGCGCTGGGCAGCGGCCAGTACCTCAACGAGGCCATCACCGGCACCGGCTGGCCCGCGAAGGACCTGCGCAACGCGCGCCTGAAGGAGTGCGTGGACATCATGCGCGCCCTCTTCCGCGGCGAGACGGTGACACACCGGGGCCTCGTCACGGTGGAGGAGGCCAGGCTCTACACGCGCCCCAGGGACATGCCCCTGCTGGTGGGTGCCGCCGTCACGCCGAAGACGGCCGAGTGGGTGGGGAGCTGGGCGGACGGCCTCATCACCACCGCACGGCCCCCGGAAGAGCTGCGGAAGGTGGTGGACGCGTTCCGCAAGGGCGGCGGCGAGGGCAAGCCGATGTTCCTCAAGGTGCAGCTGTCGTACTCGAAGGACGACGAGCTGGCCCGCGAGGGCGCCTACAACCAGTGGGCGTCCAACATCTTCTCCAACAGCGTCCTCACGGACCTGCGCACGCCCGCGCAGTTCGCGGAGGCCGCGAGCGTGGTGCAGCCGCATGACCTGGACGGCCCGCTGCGCGTCTCCAGCAGCCTCCAGCAGCACGTGGACTGGCTGGGCGAGGACCTGCGCCTGGGCTTCGACCGGCTGTACCTGCACAACGTCAACCGCGACCAGGACGCGTTCATCGACGCGTTCGGCGCGAAGGTGATTCCCGCCCTCACGCGCTGAAGGCCGCTGGCTATGCTGGGCCCATGCCCAGCGACGTCCTGTCCACGCAAGCCCTCAACCGAGCCACGCTCGCGCGCCAGCTCCTGCTCACGCGCGAGAAGCTGACGGTGCCCCGCGCCATCGAGCACCTGGTGGGGCTGCAAGCCCAGCTCGCGCGCCCGCCGTACCTGGCCCTGTGGTCCCGGCTCCAGGGCTTCCAGCGCGAGCAGCTCACGAAGCTGGCGCTGAAGCGGGAGCTGGCGCGCGGCACGATGATGCGCGGCACGCTGCACCTGATGACCGCGAAGGATTACCTGCGCTACCGGGGCCTCTTCCAGCCCCTGCTCAACGCGGCCATGGGCTCCGTGCTGAAGGAGCGCGCCACGGCGCTGGACCTGCCCGCGCTGCTGGCCACCGCGAAGCCCTTTCTTGAAGAGCAGCCCCGCACCTTCGAGGAGGTACGCGCGCACCTGCTGAAGCACCACGTGGGCGGCGACGAGCGGGCCATGGGCTTCGCCGCGCGGATGATGCTGCCGCTCGTCCAGGTCCCCGAGGAGGGGCAGGAGTGGGGCTGGCCCGGGAGTTCCGGCTTCACGCTGGCGGAGTCCTGGCTAGGCGAGAAGCTGTCCACGGACGAGGACCCTTCCCCGCTGGTGCTGCGCTACCTGGCGGCGTTCGGTCCCGCCACGGTGGCGGACATGCAGTCCTGGTCCGGCATCAAGCCGCTGAAGGACGCGTTCGAGAAGGTGCGAGGCAAGCTGGTGGAGTTCCGCGACGAGAAGAAGCGCGTCCTCTTCGACTTGCCCAAGGCTCCGCGCCCGGCCGAGGACACGCCCGCGCCGGTGCGCTTCCTGCCGGACTTCGACAACCTCATCCTGTCGCACGCGGACCGGACCCGCGTCGTCCCCGAGGAGCACCGCGAGAAGCTGTCCACGAAGAACCTGCGCGTGCTGAACGTGTACCTGGTGGACGGCTACGTCGCGGGCTCCTGGAGCACCGAGCGAAAGAAGGGCGCCGCGACGCTGGTGTGCAAGCCCTTCGAGCCCGTGAAGAAGGCCGCGAAGGAGTCGCTGGTGCAGGAGGGAGAAGCCCTCCTGCGCTTCAGCGACCCGGAGGCCACGAAGGTCGCGGTGGCGTTCGCGAAGTAGCAGCCCAACCCAGGAGTCGTCCCCATGAAGAAGGTCATCTTCGCCTGTGTGCACAACGCCGGCCGCTCCCAGATGGCGGCGGCCTTCTTCAACGCCCTGGCGGACCCGACGCGCGCGCATGCCGTTTCCGCCGGGACACAGCCCGGCTCCCGAGTGCACCCCGAAGTCCAGGCCGTCATGGCGGAGGTGGGCATCGACCTGTCGGAGGCCAGACCCCAGCTCCTCACGGAGGAGCTCGCCCGGGATGCCCAGTGGCTCATCACCATGGGATGTGGTGATGCCTGCCCCTTCGTGCCTGGCTTGAAGCGGGGTGACTGGCCTCTGGAGGACCCCAAGGGCAAGCCCCTGGAGCGCGTGCGAGAGATCCGGGACGACGTGCGCTCGCGGGTATTGGACCTTCTGCTACGAGAGGCATGGGCTCGATGACTTCCACGATGCGTGCCGCTGGCCCAGAGCGACTCGTTGTCGCTTGTGCCGCACTGCTCTTCTTCCTCACGGCATGCGCTACGACGCCTGCGCCGACGTCGCGGCCTCCCCGGGTCGCCAACCTCCAGCGAGCGGCGGCGCTGCCCTGGAAAGACGGCGGCCGGTGTGTTGTTCGCGAGGCTTCCCAGCCCTGGCCGGTGCTGGTGGAGCGGTGCTATCGGGCCCTCGACCACGAGCGGATCGAGTTCCACGACACCACGGGAAGTTGCACGGTCGCGTCCGCGGATGCCGCGACGGTGGGACTCGGGTTCTGCGTGCTGGCGGCTCCTGAAATCGCCGTGGGCGCCGTGATCGTCCTGGGCGTGGTGGTGGTCGCCGTCGCCATCAAGGAAGAACTGGATGCCTACGAGCTACGCCACCACTACCCCGAGGAAGCAGGAGTCACGCGAGGAACGAAGGTTGCAACTCGCGAGGCTGTAGAGGAGTGAAAGCCCAAGCTGAAACCAGAGCCAGAGGGACAGGACTGGCAACCCCCGTTGCCCCCCGTGTCCGCGAGCCGGACCGGCCGCGCCAGCTGCGAACCTGTTCCTGTTCCCCATGCGGGCGAGGACGACGCACACAACAAGTGCGCTGACAGGTTTCCGCACAACCGGTATCCCGGAATGGACGTGCTCGTCGACGGAGTACGGTTCGACGCGCTGCAAGTGGGCGTGCGCGTACTGTGGGAGATCAAGACCCACCGATTCGACACATACAACGGGTTCATCCAGGATCAGGAGATTGAGAAGGAATTGGTCCAAATCGCAAAGGAGCGAGGAGCCGCAGCGGCCTGTGGATATCGCTTCGTCGTTGGCGTGAGTACCGAGGCACACAAAGAAGCGCTGGAAGCCGCGGATCCCACGCTCGAAGTCGTCGTTACGGGGTGCACGCGATGAACAGGCGCAGAACCCTCACCCTCACGGTCTATGCGCCTGCGCTCTCGGATGACGACGGCCGTACGATCGCTGTCGTCCGTGGAATGGAACAGGCGCTCTCCGGCCTACGCTTGGAGTGGCGCCTCGCGGAAGGCGGGCGCCCCGTTGCGTTGCCGCAGCGAGACGTGTGGCTCACCGAGCGGACCGAGGACGGGGGATTCCCCATGGTGTGCAACGGAGACGAGCGCTACCCCGTGACAGTGAATGGCAGGGGACGGTCCGGACTCTTCAGCCCAGGTGGCCAACCCCAGCTCGAAGTGCATGCGGGACTGCCGTTGGACGAGCCGGTGATCGCGGCAGCGGCGGAGTTACTCGAGGCCATGGCGGAAGGAGCGCGGTCGTTCTGGGGACACGCGTCGCCGTATGGCTACGGCTCGGAAGTCGCGCGGCAGTTCCGCCGCGCGCCGCATGGACCGGAGCGCTCCCCCCGAGGGCTTCCCATGCTCGACCTTCCAGAGAAGAGCCCCAGGCCCGAGACGCCCTACTTCCTGGGCTGGCTCAACTACTGGTCAGCCGCGGCCGCGAAGGCCATCGGGTTCCCGGACCCGGGCCGTGACGCCGAGCTGCTTTCACGGGCGCGGCGCACGGCATCGGGCGGGTGGGTCGTGCAGCTCACGCAGACGCCGCTCGACCTGGACGACCCGGCCCACCTGGAAGCGCTCAAGCAGGCCTACGAGCGCTTCCCGGAAATCGGTGGACGCGCGAAGTGATGCGCCAGCTCATGCGAAGAGCTGGAGCAGGTCCTCGCGGGTGATGGCGGCGGCGCCCGCGGCTTCGCTGAGCGCGGCTTCGAACAGGGCCCGCTTCTTCTCCTGGAGGCCCAGGATCTTCTCCTCCACCGTGCCTTGCGACACCAGCCGGTAGACCATCACCGGCCGCTCCTGCCCGATGCGGTGCGCGCGGTCCGCGGCCTGCGCCTCCACCGCCGGGTTCCACCACGGATCCATCAGGAACACGTGGTCCGCCGCCGTGAGGTTCAGGCCCGTGCCTCCGGCCTTCAGCGACATGAGCAACACCGGCGCGCCGTCCTGGCCCTGGAAACGGGCCGTCACCTCGCCCCGGTTCGCCGTCGCGCCATCCAGCCGCTCGAAGCCGATGCCCGCCTCCTTGAGCCCCGGCTCGATGAGGTCCAAGAGCGACGTCCACTGCGAGAACACCAGCGCCTTGTGGCCCTCCGACACCGCCGTCTCCAGCGCGTCCACCAGCGTCTGCACCTTGGAGGACGTCTTCGCGTGCTGCCCCGGCACCAGCGCCGAGTGACAGGCCGCCTGCCGCAGCCGGAGCAGCGCCTCCAGCGCCTTGAGCACGCTGCCGCCCTCGTTGAGCAGCGCCACCACCTCCGCGCGCGTCGCGGCCATCACCGCGTCGTAGACGGAGCGCTCGCGCTCATCCAGCTGCACGTGCATCACGGAGTCCGTGCGCGGCGGCAGCTCCGGGGCCACGTCCCGCTTGAGACGCCGCAGGATGAACGGACGGATACGGCGGCGCAGGCCTTCCGCCGCGCCGGGCTTGCCGTCCGAGATGGGCTGCGCCGTCTTCTCCTCGAACTGGCGGCGGCCACCCAGCAGGCCCGGGTTGGTGAAGTGCATCAGGCTCCAGAGCTCATCCAGGCGGTTCTCCAGCGGCGTGCCGCTGAGCGCGAGCCGCAGGTTCGCCTTGAGCCCGAACGCCGCGCGCGACACCTGGCTCTCCGGGTTCTTGATGGCCTGCGCCTCGTCCAGCACCACCGCCTCCCACGTGGGCGCGCCCAGCACCGGCGCATCCAGGCGCAACAGCGCATACGTGGTGAGCGTGATGTCCGCCGCGGGGTCCAGCTTGCGGCCGGGGCCGTGGTACACGCAGACCTTCAACGACGGCCGGAAGCGCTGCAGCTCCGCCACCCAGTTGGGCAGCACGCTCGTGGGGCACACCACCAGCGATTTGGGGCCCAGGATGCAGATGGTCTGGAGCGTCTTTCCCAGACCCATGTCGTCCGCGAGGATGCCGCCCAGCCCCGCGCCCTTGAGGAACGACAGCCAGCTCACGCCCTGCTGCTGGTACGCGCGCAGCGTGGCGTTGAGCTCCGCGGGCAGCACCGGCGGCGGCAGCTTCTCGAAGCCCTCGACCAGCGGGGCCAGCCTGTCCAGGCCCGGAGGCGGCGGCTGATCCAACGACTCACACAGCTGCGTCAGCTCCGGCAGCGCGTGGTTCGCGACACGGCCGTCCTCCTGACGCGCGGCCAGCAGGTCCGCGACGCGCTGCCCGTTCTTGTCCAGCCACGCGCGCGGCAGCGGCGCCCAGCCGCCCCCTTCCAGCGGCACCAGCCCCAGCCCTTCCGTCCACGCCCGCACCACCGCGGCCGCGTCCACCGTGCGCGCGCCGCCCTTGCCGCCCTCCACCTCGAACTCCAGCGTGAAGCGCACCTCCGGCACGCCCGCGCCGGACGCGCCGCCCTCCACGCGCAGCGACGGCTTGAGGCGCATGTCCGGGCTGACGATGCCCGCCGCGTCGCCGCCCAGGTCGCCCCGGAACTTCCGCAGCTTGTCCGCGAAGCGCATCATCTCCGGGCCCTGCACCGTCAGCCGGCGGCCGGGCACCAGGTTCAGCTCATCGCGCAGCTGGTGGAGCAGCTTCTGCTCCGCGGCCTCGTCGCGCAGCGGCACCGCGCCGCGCAGGTACACCATGCGCCCGTTGTCGATGCGCACCGACGGCGGCGCGCCGTACACCAGCGTGGGCAGCACCGACAGGCCCTGGGTGAGCTGGTTCAGCTCCAGCAGGATGCGCGGCTTCAGGTCGCGGTCCAGCGGCGGCAGGCGGCGGCTCTTCATGTCCACCGGCATGCGCCGCGCCAGCTCCGGCAAAATCTTCGCGGACAGCTCGCCCAGTTGCTCGGGCGAATAGGTGCGCACCAGCGGCAGGTGCTGGAGCCACGCGCCCGTCATCGCCGTCTCGCCCAGGCGCACCAGCGACTCCGCCGTCAGCGCGACGCCGGGGCTCACCACCTCCGTGATGCGTGGGTCGCGCGTGATGGTGATGACCCACTGCTGGCCCCGGTCCTCCACCTTCGCGCGCGGAGGCAGCACCTCGCTGGACACCGCCACCGGCCGGCCGTCCAGCAGCACGTTGCGCGCGGGCTCCAGCGCCCGCAGCAGCGCGTCCAGCTTCTCCGCCAGCAGCGGCCCCCGGGTGCGCCGCTCCAGGAGGCGCTCCATCACCAGGTCCACCTGCTCCACCTGCAGCGTGACGCCGGCCTGGGGCTTCGCGAGGCGCCCGGTGAGGTCCTCCAGCGGCTCCTCCGTGCCGTCCGCGTGCGCGAGGACGCGGTGCAGCTGCAGCCCGCCCTCCACGCGCGTGAAGCGGTACACGACGCGCGACCAGCGCTCCGCCACCGCCTCCAGCGGCGCGTCCTGCTTCTCCGCCTTGTCCAGGGAGATGGCCCCCGCGACCACGTGCTCGCACGGGTCCACCGGGCTGGGGCAGTCGCACTCCCACGCCTCGTCGCCCGGGTAGAGGACGACGGTGAAGGCCACCGCCCGGCCCGCCACCTTCACGCGCAGCTCGATTTCGGAGGCCGTGCGCGACTGGAGCGCCACCGCGCCATCGCGCGCGAGGCTGACGCCCCTGGACCAGAGTCCCGGTTTGGCTTCTTTGCGGACGGCTTCGAGGAGCTGGGTGTTCTCGGACATGGCGGGGACGGCTTCCCTACGCCCCGCCACGCCCTTGCGCAACGTCGGATGCGCTGTGTCCGACGGCCAGGCTACTCGTCGTCGTAGGACGGCTCGAAGAGGTACGTGAGCTTCACCAGGAACTCCCGGCTGAACACCGGCAGGGGCGCGTGGCCGCCGCTGTACGGCTGGGCCACCCGGAAGTCGCTGCCCAGCAGGTTGTAGACGCCCGCGCCAATCTCCAGTCCCTTCGTCCCCACGTTCTCCGCGCGCACGAAGAGGTTGAGCAGCAGCCGGGGGGCCAGCGTCTGGACCTCCGAGTTGCCCTCCTCGTCCGGCGCGCCCACGGCGAAGCGCTGGCCCACCAGCACGGCGGTGGGGCTGACGGACAGCCACGGCAGCACCTTCGCCGTGCCCGTCAGCGTCGCCTTGTGCGTGGGCAGGCCGGTGAAGGCCTTGGGCTCGCCAGGGACCAGGTAGTCCTCCACGTCGTTGCGGCCGCCCGGCCGGTAGAAGGAATAGCCCACCTGCGCGCGGCCCCACGGCCCGCGCAGCCGGTAGTCCAGCTCGATGCCCCGGCTGCCCAGGCGGCCCAGGTTGCGGTACGCCTCCGAGCCCGTGTCCGCGTCGTACGAGTAGATGATGGGGTCCGTGACGCCCACGTCGAAGGCGTTGGCGCTGAACGTCTGGCCCTCGCCCAGGCGCACCGTGGCCTCCAGCTCGTACACCGTGGTGCGCTCCGGCCGGACGTCGTCACCCAGGGAGATGTTCTCGATGCCCGGCGCGCGGAAGGCGCGGCTGTAGAGGGCCTTGCCGCTCACCGGCCCGAAGGACTTGAGCAGCACCAGGCGCGGCACGAACGAGCTGCCGAAGAAGCTGTGGTCCTCGAAGCGCGCGCCCGCCACCACCGTCGCGATGGGGTTGTCCGAGTACGCCTCCACGAAGCCCGCGACGTTGCGGTAGGAGACGGTGTCCTCGTCGCCGTTGAAGGGCTCCTGAAGGCCGATGCCCGCGGGCCCCCGCAGCTGGCCCTGGTCGAACGCCAGGTCCACGCCGCCCGTGAGCTGGAGGAAGTCGAACGCCGCCCAGCGCGCCAGCGCCCGGCCCCGGATGCGGCGGTAGCGCTTGTCGTAGAAGAACTCCGAGTCCGGGTCCGAGTCCCGGTACGACTCGCCCAGCGTGAGGTTCAGCCGGGGGATGATTTCAATGCGGTCCGTGGGCCGGAAGCGGTCGCTCAGCTCGGCGTGGAAGGACTCGAAGTCGGTGTCCGCGGGCGCGGGCAGCACCTCGTCCACGGAGACCACCGAGGACGTGTCCTGGCGCTGGTACAGCACGCTCAGCTGAAGGTCGCGGAAGCCCACGCCGGCCTGCACCACCGTGGGGTCCATGCGCGACGCGCCGTTCATGCTCGCGGAGCCGCCGTAGAAGTCCTCGAAGACGGCGTCGCTGCGCTGCCCCTGCCCCAGCGACGCGGAGGCGAAGGCGCTCAGGCCCGGCACGCTCTCGAAGACCTTGCGCCCGGACAGCGTGAGGCTGCGGCGGCCCAGGCCGTGCGACAGCTGCCCGTAGGTGCCCACCGCCAGCGCGTCCGTGCTGCCCTGGATGCCGCGGGTGATGACGTTGATGACGGCCAGCTCCGCGTTGCCGCCGTAGATGACGGAGCCGGGGCCGCGCACGACCTCGATGCGTTCAATCAGCTCCACCGGGAACTCGTGCCCCAGTTGCATCGTGGAGTAGAGCTGCTCGTTGATCTCCTTGCCGTCGATGATGAGCAGCACCTTGCCTTCCTGGCCCCACAGGCCCCGGAAGCCCGGCCCCACCGTGCCCTGCACGTCCACGCCGAAGAAGAAGCCGGGCACGTTGAGCAGCACGTCCATCAGGTCGCGCGCGCCGGAGGCACGGATTTCATCCGCGGTGATGGCCGTCACCACGGCCGGCGAGTCGTGCAGCTTCGTGATGGCGAAGGACGCCACCTGGCTGTGCACCTCCGGCTCGTCCTCCAGCTGGGCCTCGCGCTGCTCGTCCACGGAGGGCGTCTCCGGCGGTCCGGGATCCAGCGTGGGCTCCGTCTGCGCGAAGCCCGTGCCCGCGCCCAGCAGCGCAAGCCATACACACACACGTCGCCCGTGTCTGGTGAAACCCATACGAAACAACCTTCTCGAAAGAGGGGGGGATGCGGGGGGGATCAGCTTGATTTCACTTCACACGCACGCGGGTGCTGCGGCCCGGCTCGACCTCCACCGTCATGCGCCGCTTCACCTCGCCGTTGACGCGGACCTCCACGCGCGCGGGGCCGGAGGGCAGCGCCTGCGCGGAGATGGGCGGAAAACCATACGGCCGGCCGTTGATCCACACCTCGCCGTAGAGCCCGGGCGACGTCACCTCCAGGTCGCCCCGCTGCGCCACTGCGGCCTTGGCCACGGACGGTTCCGGCGGCGTCGTGGACTCCGGCGTGCGCGGGGCCGGGGCGGGCCCACCCGCGGGCGACGCGGTCGCGGCGGGGGGCGACGCGGGCCCCACGGCCGCCACGGGCACCGGGGCCGGCCTGGGCGCGGACGGCGTCAGCTCCGCGGAGAGGTCGCGGTTGAGCGAGCGCACCGAGTCCCCATCCACCTCCACCGTCTCCTCGTACAGGCGGCGGTCGCCCTGCGCGAGCACCACGCGGTGCGTGCCCGCGGACACCTGCAACCGCGCGGGCGTCAGGTCCAGCGCCTTGCCGTCCACCATCACCACCAAGCCCGGCGGCGTGGACGTCACCAGCAGGAGCCCGCCCTTCGCCTCCTCCTGCGGAGCGGCCTCCGCGGCATGCTGTTGCTCACGCGCGGCCCGGGCGGCGGCGAGCTTCGCGGCGCGCGTGCGGGGCGGCGTGCGGCCGGGCGACGGCTCCCGGGGCGTGGGCGCCTGCGCGGTGCGGGACTGGCCGCGGGAGCGCAGGTCGGTGGCGATGCCCAAGAGGCGCGTGAGATCGCTGTCCTTGTCGTTGGGGCGCAGCTTGAGCGCCTCCGTGAACTGCGCCACCGCGCGGTCGTAGTCGCGGTCCTCCAGCGCGGCCAGGCCCGACGCGCGCAGCGCCCGGACGAGCCCCGCGTTCGCGTCCTCCGACGGCGCGGCCACGGGCGGCGGCGGCGGGGCCACGTCGGGCGTGGGGACGGGAGGGCGCGCTGCGACGGGCTCGGGCTGCGCGGCCTTGCGCGAGCGGACCATCAGGTACGCCCCGGCGTTCACGGCCACGGTGCCCAGCAGGATGACGGCGACCCAGGTCTTCTGATTCTTCACGTTCGTTGTCCCGCTTCCCACGACGACACGATGCGCCCGCCCTTCACGCGATGAACAGCCAGAACACCGCGCTGCCCGCCAGCGCCACGCCCGCCGCCGCGGCCAGCGCCCAGGGGAACGCCTCCGGCGCGGCCGGCTGTTCCGGCGCCGGGATGACGCCCGTGGTGGAGCCCGTCCCGGTGCTCCGGGGCAGCATGCCGGTGGGCACCAGCGCGCTGGACTCCTGGACCTCCAGCGCATGGTCCGGCATCGCCTGCGGCGCGCTGGAGACACCCGAGCCCACCAGGCTGGACGAGCCCGGCATGGAGCCCGGCACCGCCACCGCGGTGGACACCCGGCCGGAGGCGTCCGGCGGAAAGAGCGTGGCCATCAGCGTCGCCAGCTCCCGGCCACCGGATGTCCAGTGCTGCGCCGTGCGGTAGCGCTCCAGGTCGTCGTGCAGCTCGCGCGCCGTCTGGTGGCGCTGCGCGGGGTCCTTCGCCAGCAGCTTGAGCAGGATGCGCTCCAGCTCCGGCGGGAAACCCGGCGCCACCCTCGACGGCGGCGGCACGTCCCCCTGCGACGCGGCCACGATGGTGGCCTCCATCGTGTCGCGCTTGAACAGCCGGCGCCCCGTGGACAGCTCGTAGAGGACGATGCCCAGCGAATACAGGTCCGAGCGGTGGTCCAGCTCCCGGTTCGTAATCTGCTCCGGGGACATGTACGCGTACTTGCCCTTCACCACCCCGGCCACCGTGCGCTCCAGGTTCACGGAGCTCTTCACGATGCCGAAGTCCGCCAGCTTCACGATGCCGTCGCGCGACACCAGCACGTTGCCCGGCGTGATGTCCCGGTGCACCAGCTTCAGCGGCGTCCCGTCCGACAGCGTCTTCGCGTGCGCGTACGTCAGCGCGTCCGACATCGCGATGCCCACGTCCACCGTCACGCGCGGGCCCAGCGGCATGTTCGCCGCCGCCGCGTGCCGCATGATGCGATCCAGCGACTGGCCTTGAATCCACTCCATCGCCAGGTAGTACTGGCCGTCGATCTTCCCGAAGTCGAACACCTGCACGATGTTCGGGTGCGTCAGCAGCGCCGCCACCTTCGCCTCGTCCGCGAACATCCGCGCGAAGGGCTCCAGGTTCGCGTACTCCGGCAGGATGCGCTTGATGACGCACGCCTTGGAGAAGCCGTCCGGCCCGTCGAGGGTCGCAAGGAAGATGTGCGCCATGCCGCCCGCGGCCAGCCGCTGCACCATGCGGTACTTGCCGAAGCGGATGTCCACTCCGGGGGCGGCCGGCGACGGCGTGGCGGTGTCAACCCTGTCCAAATTGTACTCCCCGGACGGAACTCGTAATTCCGGGAAGATACCGGTGACACGCTCGGCTCACAAGTTTCGCACACCGTGTCAACAGGTTTTACGGTGAATACGCTTTAACAACGTAACGGATGGGGCCCGGGGGGGTGTCCCGGCATATCCTCCCGGTCCTCAAGCGCATGGCGACCTCCTCCTCCGACGCCCCGTCTCCGCTGACCGCTCCCCGTCCCCTGTCCGCCCAGGACATCCGCACCCTGGGGCTGGCGGCGCTGGGGGGCGCGCTGGAGTTCTATGACTTCATCATCTTCGTGTTCTTCACGGCGGTGATGGGGCGGCTGTTCTTCCCGCCGGAGACGGCGGAGTGGCTGCGGCAATTGCAGACGTTCGGCCTGTTCGCGGCGGGCTACCTGGCGCGGCCGCTGGGCGGCATCGTGATGGCCCACTTCGGGGACCGGACCGGGCGCAAGCGGATGTTCACGTTGAGCGTCTTCCTGATGTCGGTGCCCACGCTGTGCATGGGCCTCCTGCCCACGTTCGCCACCGCCGGGTACGCGGCGCCGCTCCTGCTGCTCACGCTGCGGCTGTTGCAGGGCGCGGCGGTGGGCGGCGAGGTGCCGGGCGCGTGGGTGTTCGTCTCCGAGCACGTGCCGGAGCACCGCGTGGGGCTGGCGTGCGGGACGCTCACCTCCGGGCTCACGCTGGGCATCCTGCTGGGGTCGCTGGTGGCCACGGCGGTCAACACCGCGTTCACGCCGGAGCAGGTGATGGCGTACGGCTGGCGCGTGCCCTTCGTCGTGGGCGGCGTGTTCGGCTTCCTCGCCGTGTTCCTGCGCCGCTGGCTCCAGGAGACGCCCGTCTTCGAGGAGATGCGTCAGCGCAAGGCGCTGGTGAAGGAGCTGCCGCTCAAGGCCGCGCTCCAGGGCCACGCGCCCGCCGTCGTCGTGTCCATGATCTTCACCTGGGTGCTGACGGCGGGCATCGTCGTGGTCATCCTGATGACGCCCACGCTGATGCAGCAGTTGCACGGCATCCCGCCCGCGCGGGCGCTGGCGGCCAACAGCGTGGCCACGCTCACGCTCACCGTGGGCTGCGTCTGCTACGGGCTCCTGGCGGACCGGCTGGGGGCGACGCGGGCCATGGCCATCGGCTCGGGCGTGCTGCTCGTGGCCGCGCAGCTGTTCTACCGGGGCGTGGCGAGCGCGCCGGAGCACCTGGTGCCGCTCTACGCGGCCGTGGGGTTCTGCGTGGGCGTCGCGGGCGTGGTGCCCGCGGTGATGGTGCACGCCTTCCCTCCGGCGGTGCGCTTCTCCGGGCTGTCGTTCTCCTACAACGTGGCCTACGCGCTGTTCGGCGGCCTCACGCCGCTCGCCGTCACGCTGGCCATGAAAGAGAGCCCGCTCGCGCCCGCGCACTACGTCTCCGGCGTGTGCGCGGTGGGGCTGGCGGTGGCGCTGCTGCGGTCCCGGGGCTTCGCCGCCCGCGCGAGCGACCCGGCGCCGCCCCCCACGCCCTCGCGCTGAGGCCTGGCTGGCCGCTCCCTGAGGAGCCGGAGGTGTTCACCCGACGCCGTTCCGCGTCCGGTGCGGGCCTGGAAGGCTGGCTCACGCCGGAGGTGTCGGTTATGCGGCAACAACACGGAGGGCGCTTCGGGCGGGCCCTGTTCGCCGTGCGCATCTTGTCCCGGCGCGCGCTTTCGAGCGGCGGAAGCCTCGCGCGATGAATTCCTCGCCGACTGACGGAACCTGGAATGCCCAGCAGTGAGTCCGCCCTCTTCCAGAGCGGCATCCCCAGCTTCGACGTCCTCCTGGGCGGAGGCATCCCTCCGCGCCAGTCCTTCATCGTCACCGGGACGCCCGGATCCGGGAAGACGGTGCTGTGCAGCCAGGTGGCCTTCCAGGCCGCGGCGCGGGGCATCCCCGTGGTGTTGGCGACCGTCACCTCGGAGCCGCACGACAAGCTGATGGGGGCCCTGTCCAGCTTCAACTTCTTCAAGCCGGAGCTGCTGGGCGAGAAGATCTTCATCATCAGCGCCTACTCCGCGCTCAAGCGGGGCCCCAAGGAAGCGCGGGACCTGCTGCTGCAGACGGTGCGCGAGCGCGGCGCGGCCATGCTCTTCATCGACGGGCTGCGCTCCATCCGGGACCTCTGGCAGGACGAGGCGCGGCTGCGCGAGTTCCTCTACGAGCTGGGCATCGGCCTGGCCGCCAGCAACTGCATCGGCCTGTTCACCACGGAGTACCCGCTGGACCGGCTGATGGCGCTGCCGGAGGCCACCACGGTGGACGGCATCGTGTCCCTGTCCGTGCAGACCCACGGCTCGCGCCGGGTGCGCCGGGTGGAGGTGGTGAAGCTGCGCGGCCGGCCCCACCTGACCGGTGAGCACACCATGACCATCCACGAGGAGGGCGTGGAGTTCATCCCGCGCCTGGAGGCCACCCCGGTGCCCTTCCAGGACGAGCCCCCCACGCTCCTTCGCAAGGGCTTCGGGCTGCCGGAGCTGGATGCGCTGATGCACGGGGGGCTTCCGCAGCTCAGCACCACGATGCTCGCGGGCAGCATGGGCATCGGGAAGACCATCCTCGCCCTGCACTTCGCCGCGGACGCCGCGCGCCACGGGGAGAAGTCGCTCTTCGTCTCCTTCTTCGACGCGCCCGCCATGCTCGCGGCGCGCGCACGGCGCGTGGGACTGGACGTGACCCCGCTGCTGGAGGAGTCCCGGCTGTTCTTCCACTACGTGCCCCCCATGGAGGCGGAAGGGGACGTGCTCGTCCGGGACATCCTGCGCAAGGTGGACGCGCTCGGCGTCCAGCGGCTGGTGGTGGACGGGCTCACGGACCTGGAGCTGTCCATCCTGGACCCCGAGCGGCGGCGCATGTTCATGGCCTCGCTCGCGATGCGGCTGCGCATCCGGAACATCACCTCCCTGTTCACCCGGGAGGTGCCGAAGATCGTCGGCACGGAGCTGGACTTCAACGACGCGCCGGTGGCCATCCTGGGAGAGAACCTGCTGCTCCTGCGCTACGTGGAGCTGCACGGCCAGATGCACCGCATCCTGTCCGTGCTCAAGATGCGGGACAGTGAGTACACCGCCGACCTGCGCGAGTTCCAGATCAAGGACAGCGGGGTGAAGGTGCTCGCGCCCGTGCGCTCCGCAGTGGGACTGCTGACAGGCCAGGCCCGCCCGCTGGGGAGCAGCATCGGAGGGCTGGGTGAATGAGCCTGGTCCTCATCGCGGAGGATGAAGAGGCGCTCCTGGAGGTCTTCTCCGAGGTGGTGGAGGACCTGGGCCACCGCGTGATCCGCGCGCACAACGGCGAGGAGGCGCTGCTGCTGGCGCGCACGGAGACGCCGGACCTGGTGGTCAGCGACCACATGATGCCCCGGCGCACCGGCATGCAGCTCCTGCACGCCATGCGCTCCGAGCCCACGCTGTCCGACGTGCCCTTCCTGCTCTTGAGCGCGGCGCGGCCCCAGGGCCGTGAAGCGGCGCAGACCTTCCTCGCGAAGCCGGTGGACCTGTCCACCTTCGAGCAGGCCGTGAGCAACGCGCTCCAGTACCGCGCGGCGCAGCGGACGGACGCCGCTCCGGCCGCGCGCGAGCCATCCAGCTCCGTGAGCCTGGCGCGCGAGGAGATGCTCAACTGGGTGGCGCACGAGCTGAAGACGCCGCTCAGCTCCGCGCGGCTCAACACGCAGCTCTTGCTGCGCAAGGTCCAGAAGCGCGGCATCGAGGACGAGCGCCGCTCCGCGGAGGCCGTCCTGCGCCAGTTGGACCGGATGAACGGGCTGGTGACGTCCATCCTGGACGCCTCCCGGCTGGCGGACGGCAAGCTGGAGCTGAAGCTCGCGCCCACGTCGCTGGTGCCCTTCCTCCAGGACCTCGTCCAGGAATGGCGCGAACTGCAGCCGGAGATGGACTTCACCTTCCGCGACGGGGAGCCGCTGGAGCCGCTGATGCTGGACGCGGAGCGGCTGCGCCAGGTGCTCAACAACCTGCTCTCCAACGCGGTGAAGTACAGCGGCACCTCGCGACACATCGAAGTGGGCGTGACCATCAACCCGGGCCTGGTCCTCATCCACGTGCGCGACTGGGGCGTGGGCATCCCCGCCAGCGCCCTGCCCCACGTCTTCGACCGCTTCCAGCGCGCGGACGAGGACCGGGGACGCGGCCACGGCCTGGGCCTCTTCATCGCGGCCTCGCTCGCCAGGCTGCACGGCGGCTCGCTCTCCGCCCGCTCCACCCTGGGCGAGGGCTCCACCTTCACCCTCCGTCTGCCCCGGAGGAACTGAAGCAGCACTGCACGTTTCCGCCGCAATTCCCTCCAACCCGCCCAGCACAGAAGTCCGTGAACACCCGGCGCTCTCGGTGAATTAGAAAGCGAGTGTGTCCACGCCCCGACCGCCTCGCCTGTCCTCGTTGCGCGCGTTGAAGCACCGCAACTTCGCCTTCCTGTGGGGTGGCGCGGCGCTGTCCAACATCGGCACGTGGATGGAGGTGCTGGCGCTGGGCGTGTACGTGACGAAGGTGACGGGCCGGGCGGAGTGGACGGGCGGCGTGGCGGCGCTGACGTGGCTGCCGTCCATCCTGCTTTCGCCGCTGGGAGGCGCGCTGGGGGACCGGTTCGACCGGCGGCGCACGGTGGCACTGGGCGCGCTGGTGCAGATGGTGCTCGCGGGGACGCTGGCGGCGCTGGCCTTCACGGGCGGGCTCACGGTGCGGTGGGTGGCGGTCATCTCGTTCCTCAACGGATGCGCCGTCACGCTGTTCATGCCCGCGTTCTCCGCGCTCATCGCTGTCTCGGTGCCGAAGGAGGATCTGCACAGCGCGCTCAGCCTCAACTCGGCGCAGGCCAACCTGGGGCGCATCTGCGGTCCGGCGCTGGCGGCGCTGATCATCGCGCACGCGGACATCGGCTGGGTGCTGCTGCTCAACACGCTCTCCTTCGGCGCGGTGATGCTGGCGCTCCTGGGCGTGCGGGGGGCTCCGGCCGCCGCGAAGCCCGCGGTGCCGGAGGGCGTGTGGGCGGGCATCGCTCGGGGCTTCCAGGTGGCGCGGGCGGACGAGGGGCTGCTCATGGCCATGGGCGGCACGCTGGCCATCGCCATCTGCATCGCTCCGTTCACGGCGCTGGCGCCGGTCATGGCCATCCGCGTGTTCGGTCAGGACGCGGGCGCCACGTCGATGCTGGTGACGGCGCAGGGCACGGGCGCGCTCCTGGCGGCGCTGAGCGCGGGGACGCTCGCGGACCGGATGGGGCGCGCGAGGCTCTTGGAGGTGAGCCTGCTGCTCATTGGCCCGGTGGCGGCGGCGTACTGGTGGTCCCCATCGCTGGGGATGGCGACGGCGGCGGTGCTGCTGCTGGGGGCGCTGTACATGCTGACGCTCACGGGACTGGCCACGCTGTGCCAGGCGCGCGTGTCCGGCGAGCTCCAGGCGCGCATCGCCAGCCTCAACTCCATGCTGCTCTTCGTCGGCTTCACGGTGGGCGTGTGGTCGCAGGGCGCGCTCGCGGACCGGCTGGGCGTGCGGCCCGTCATGGGGGGCGCGGCGTTCGGATTCCTCCTCTTCACCGTCCTGCTGCGCACGCTGCGCTCGCGCGGCTTCGCGGCCTACGAGACCTGACGGAGTCACACGATGACGACCTCCTCGCCGGTTGCTCCGGGCAAGAAGCGCGTTCCCCTGCCCCTCGTCCCCAGGACGCAGGCGCTGCCGCTGTCCTTCATGCAGCAGCGCCTGTGGTTCCTGGCGCAGATGGAGGGCACGAGCGCCACGTACAACGTCTACTTCTTCGTGCGGCTCACCGGCGCACTGGACGTCGCGGCGCTGGAGCAGGCCCTCCAGGGCGTCGTGGCCCGGCACGAAGCGCTGCGCACCACGTTCGCGGAAGCGGACGGCCAGCCAGTGCAGCGCATCGCGCCCACGCTGACGCTGACGCTCCGCCGCGAGGACCTGTCCGCGCGCGGCCTGGACGAAGCCGCGAGGGAGCAGGCGCTGCGCGAGCACGCGGAGGCCGAGGCGCGCACGCCGTTCGACCTGGCGCGCGGGCCGCTGGTGCGGGCCACGCTGGTGCGGCTGTCGGCGGACGCGCACGCGCTGCTCTTCGTCACGCACCACATCGTCTGCGACGCGGTGTCGCTGGGCTGGATGGCGAGCGAGCTGAGCGCGCTCTACACCGCCGCCACGCGGAACGAGCCGCCCCGGCTGCCGGAGCTGCCCGCGCAGTACGCGGACTTCGCGCACTGGCAGCGGCAGATGCTCACGGGTGACTTCCTGGAGGCCGAGCGCGCGTGGTGGAAGGGGCGGCTCGCCGGAGCACCGCCCGCGCTGGAGCTGCCCACGGACCGGCCGCGTCCGCCGCGTCAGACGTCCCGGGGCGCGGTGTACCGCCTGCCCATGCCTCCGGCCCTGGCCTCGGGCATCCGCGAGCTGAGCCGCAAGGCGGCCGTCACGCCGTACATGACGCTGCTGGCGGCGTTCCAGGTGCTGCTGTCCCGCTACAGCGGGCAGGAGGACCTGGTGGTGGGCACGCCCGTGGCGGGGCGCGGACGGCGCGAGGTGGAGCGGCTCATCGGCTTCTTCGCGAACACGCTGGCGCTGCGGCTGGACACGTCCGGGGATCCGTCCTTCCACGCGCTGCTCGGCCGCGTGCGCGAGGTGTGCCTGGGCGCGTACGCGCACCCGGACATGCCCTTCGAGCAACTGGTGGACCTGCTCGTGCCCCAGCGCGACCCCAGCCGCTCGCCGCTGTTCCAGGCGATGTTCGTGCACGTGAACTCGCCGTGGGCCGCGCTGAAGTGGCCCGGCCTCACCGTGACGGAGGTGGACTTCGAGCCCGGCGTCGCGCGCTTCGACATCACCCTCTTCCTCTACGACGACCCCAGCGGCATGGAGGCGCGCTGGGAGTACAACGCCGACCTCTTCGACGAGGCGACGATGGCGCGCATGGCCGCGCACTACGCGCGCCTGCTGGAGGGCGCCGTCGCGAAGCCCGAGTCCCCGGTGTCCGCGCTCCCGCTGCTGACCCCGCGCGAGCGGGAGCGCGCGGTGGTGGACTGGAACGACACCGGCGCGGACGTGCCCGTGCTGTCCGGCGTGTACGCCCTCTTCGAGGCCAGCGTGCGCCGGAGCCCGGACGCCATCGCCGTGCGCTTCGGGGACGAGCACCTGACGTACGCGGAGCTGGACCGGCGCGCCAACCGCGTCGCCCATGCGCTGCGCCAGCGCGGCGTGGTGCCGGACACGGCGGTGGGGCTGTGCGTGGACCGCTCGCTGGAGCTGGCGGTGGGCGTGCTGGGCATCCTCAAGTCGGGCGCGGCCTACTGCCCGCTGGATCCGGCGTATCCGCCGGAGCGGCTGGCGCTGATGCTGGAGACGTCGCGCGCCAAGGTGCTCGTGACACGCCGGTCGCTGGCGGCGGGGCTGCCGGAGGGTGGCGCGGAGCGGCTGTTTTTGGAAGATGACCTCTCCACGCCGGACACCGCGCCGGAGCCCGTGGGCGGGCCGGACACGCTGGCCTACGTCATCTTCACGTCCGGATCCACGGGCGTGCCCAAGGGCGTGGCGATGCCGCACCGCCCGCTGCTCAACCTCATCCAGTGGCAGGTGCGCCGCTCCACCGCGCCCCGGGGACGCACGCTCCAGTTCTCCGCGCTGAGCTTCGACGTGTGCTTCCAGGAGATGCTGCCCACGTTCGCGGCGGGCGGTGAGCTGGTGCTCGTGTCGGAGGACACGCGGCGCGACGGCCGGGCCCTGCTCACGTTGATGCGCGACCAGGGCGTGGAGCGCATCTTCCTGCCGTTCGTCGCCCTGCAGCACCTGGCGGAGGTGGCGGACTCCGACGGCCTGCTGCCCACGTCGCTCAAGGAGATCAACACCGCGGGCGAGCAGCTCCGGATGACGCCCGCGCTGCGGCGGCTGCTCCACGCGCTGGACGGCTGCGTGCTGGACAACCACTACGGCCCCACGGAGACGCACGCGGCCACGGCCCACGTGCTGAAGGGCAACCCGGACTTGTGGCCGGACCTGCCGCCCATTGGCCGCACCATCACCAACGCGCGCACGTACCTGCTGGACGCGCGCGGAGAGCCGGTGCCCGTGGGCGTCGCGGGCGAGCTGTTCATCGGCGGCGCGGGATTGGCGCGTGGCTACCAGCACCGGCCGGACCTGACGGCGGAGCGCTTCATGCCGGATCCGCTGAGCCCGCATCCGGGCGCGCGGAGGTACCGCACGGGCGACTTCGCGCGGTACCTGCCGGACGGCACGCTGGAGTTCCTGGGGCGGCGCGACGCGCAGGTGAAGATCCGCGGCTATCGCATCGAGCTGCCGGAGGTGGAGGCGGCGGTGGCGAAGCTGCCGGGCGTGAAGGACGTCGCGGTGGTGGCGCGGGAGGACGCGGCGAGGGGCAAGCACCTGGTGGCCTACGTGGTGACGCAGCCCGGAGCGGACGTGGACGCGGGCGGGCTCAAGGCGGTGCTGCGTGACCGGCTACCGGAGTACATGGTGCCCGCCGCCTTCGTGTTGCTGGATGCGTTCCCGCTCACCCCCAGCGGCAAGCTGGACCGGCGCGCCCTGCCCGCTCCGGACGACGACGCGGATGCGGGCCGGGCCTTCGTGGCCCCTCGCACGCCCCTGGAGACGGACGTGGCGGAGGTCTTCGCCGCGCTGCTGCGATTGCCGCGCGTGGGCGCGGAGGATCACTTCTTCGAGCGCGGGGGCCACTCGCTGCTGGCGACCCAGGTGACCGCGCGGCTGCGCGACCGGCTCCAGGTGGAGCTGCCCGTGCGCGCGCTGTTCGAGCACCCCACCGTGGAGGAGCTGGCCGCGCACCTGGCCTCGCTGAGGACGAAGGCGGGCGGAGAGGAACTGCCGCTCGTTCCGCGTCCGCGCGACGAGGTCCCGCCGCTGTCCTCGGCCCAGGCGCGCCTGTGGTTCCTCACCCGGATGGATCCGGACGGCTTCTCGTACAACCTGCCCTGGTTCACGCGCTGGACGGGGCCGCTGGATGACGGCGCGCTGGAGCGGAGTCTCCAGACGCTCGTGCAGCGCCATGAAGCGCTGCGCACCACCTTCGTGGAACACCATGGCCAGCCGGTGCAGAGCATCGCCCCCGCGCTGGACGTGCCGCTGCGGCGCGAGCTGGTGGATTCGGAGGCGGAGCTCGCGCGGCGCGCGGAGGCGGAGGTGCGGCTTCCGTTCGACCTGGCCCGAGGGCCGCTCGTGCGCGCGACGCTGGTGCGCGTGCGCGACGGAGAGCACGCGCTGCTCGTCACCTTCCATCACATCATCTGCGACGGCTGGTCATTGGGCGTGGTGGAGCGTGAGCTGACGGCGCTCTACCGCGAAGCGACCGGCGGCGCCGCGGCCGAGCTGCCCCCGCTCTCCATCCAGCCCGCGGACTTCGCGCGCCGGCAGCGGCAGACCTGGGCGGGTGCCGGCATGGAGGCCCGGCTCGGCTGGTGGAAGGACCGGCTCCAGGACGCGCCGACGTCCCTCGAGCTGCCCACGGACCGGCCGCGCCCGGCGGTGCAGACCTTCGAAGGCGCGCACCTGTCCCGGCAGGCGTCGCCCGCGCTGTCGCGGGCCCTGGAGTCATTGGCCCAGCGCGAGGGCGCCACGCCCTTCATGCTGCTGCTGGCGGGCTTCCACGCCCTGCTCGCCCGCTACAGCGGCCAGGACGACGTCGTCATCGGCGCGCCCCTCGCGGGCCGCGAGCGTCAGGAGCTGGAGGGGCTGGTCGGCTTCTTCATCAACACGGTGCCCCTGCGCATCACCGCCTCCCGGAACGCGAGCTTCCGCGACCTCGTGGGCCGCGTGCGGGACATCACGCTGGAGGCCTTCGCCCACCAGGACCTGCCCTTTGAACAGTTGGTGAGCGCGCTCCAGCCCCAGCGCGACCCCAGCCGCTCGCCGCTGTTCCAGGTGATGTTCGTGCTCCAGAACGCCGGAGGCCCCGCCGCGAGCGCCCTGCCCGACGTGTCCGTGGCGCCGCTGGACGTGGAGACGGGGATGGCGAAGTTCGACCTCACCCTCTTCGCGCAGGAGTCCCCCGAGGGCCTGGGCTTCGTCTGGGAGTACAACACCGCGCTCTTCGAGGAAGCGACCGTCGCGCGCATGGCCGAGCACTACACGCGCCTGCTCGCGGCCGCCGTCGCTGGATTGGATCAGCCCCTCGCTACGCTCCCGTTGCTCTCGGACGAAGAGCGCCAGCAACTGCTGTTCACCTGGAACGACACCCACGCGGACTACCCGCGCGACGCGTCGCTGACCGCGCTCTTCGAGGAACAGGCCGCACGCGCGCCCCAGGCCATCGCGGTGGAGTTCGAGGGCCGTCAACTCACGTACGGAGAACTCGACGCGCGCGCGAACCAACTGGCGCATCACCTGCGCGCGTTGGGCGTGGACGCGGGCACGCCGGTGGGCCTGTGCACGGGCCGCTCGCTGGAGATGGTCGTGGCCACGCTGGCCATCCTCAAGGCGGGAGGGGCCTACGTCCCGTTGGATCCGGCCTACCCCACCGAACGCCTCCTCTTCATGGCCCGGGACACGCGCCTGCCGGTGCTGCTGGTCCAGCCGGGCCAGGAGGCGAAGCTCGCGGAGCTGGACGCGCGCGTCGTGACACTGGAGCCCTCATGGGACGCCTTCGCGCGGGAGTCCACGCAAGCACCGCGCGTCACCCTCCCGGCCGAGGCGCTGGCGTACGTCATGTACACGTCCGGCAGCACCGGCCGGCCCAAGGGCGTGTGCATCCCGCACCGGGGCGTGGTCCGGCTGGTGAAGGGCACGACGTACGCGCGCTTCGGCCCGGAGGAGGTGCTGCTCCAGTTGGCGCCCATCTCCTTCGACGCGGCGACGCTGGAGCTGTGGGGTGCGCTCGTGCATGGCGCGAAGCTCGTGGTCATGCCGGCGCATCAGCCCTCGCTGGAGGAGCTGGCCCACGCGCTGGAGCACCACGGCGTCACCACGCTGTTCATCACCACGGCCCTCTTCAACCAGATGGCGATGTTCCAGCCCCCGGCGCTCGCTCGCGTGCGGCAGGTGATGACGGGCGGCGAAGCCATGTCCCTCGTGGCCGCGCGGCAGATGCGCGAGGCGGGCCGGGACGTCATCAACGTCTACGGACCCACGGAGAACACCACCTTCTCCACGTTCCATCCGCTGGAGGGCACGGTGGATGACGGGCGCCCCGTACCCATCGGCCGGCCCATCACCCACACGCAGGCGTACGTGCTGGACACCCTGGGCGCACCGGTGCCGGTGGGCGTGGCGGGCGAGCTGTACCTGGGCGGTGACGGCCTCGCGTGGGGCTACCTGCACCAGCCCGCGCAGACCGCGGAGCGCTTCGTGCCGCATCCGTTCAGCGCCACGCCGGGCGCGCGGCTGTACCGCACGGGAGACCGGGTCCGGTGGCGGCCGGACGGCGTCCTCGACTTCCTGGGGCGCACTGACTCGCAGGTGAAGGTGCGCGGCTTCCGCATCGAGCCGGGCGAGATTGAAGCCGAGCTCAAGGCCTCACCGGGCGTGGAGCAGGCAGGCGTCGTCGTGCGCGAGGACGTCCCCGGCGACAAGCGGCTGGTGGCCTACGTCGTGGGCCCGAAGGTGGACACGGGGGAGCTGCGCGCCTCGCTCGCCGCACGGCTGCCGGCGCACATGCTGCCCTCCGCCTTCGTGAAGCTGGAACGGCTGCCGCTGACCCCGTCGGGGAAGGTGGACCGCAAGGCCCTGCCCACGCCGGACACGCGGTCGGGCCCGGACAGGTACGTCGCGCCGCGCGAGGGCTGGGAGTCCCTGGTGGCGGAGCTGTGGGCGCCGCTGCTGGGCGTGCCTCGCGTGGGCGCGCATGACCACTTCTTCGAGCTGGGCGGACACTCGCTCCTCGCCACGCGGGTGGTGTCGCGGCTGCGGGACGTGCTCCAGCAGGAGGTGCCCCTGCGCCTGCTGCTCGAAGCCCCGACGGTGGCCCGGTTCGCGGAGCGGCTGGAGGCCCTGAAGAAGGGAGGCCCGGGTGCGCCGGTGCCGCCCATCGTCGCCGGGCCGCGTGGACAGCCAAGGCCCCTGTCCTTCGCGCAGCAGCGCCTGTGGTTCCTCGCGCGGCTGGATCCGCAGGGAAGCGCGTACAACGTGCCCTTCTTCCTCCGGCTCGACGGTCCGCTGGACGTCCCGGCGCTGGAGGCCGCGCTGGATGCATTGGTCGAGCGGCACGAAGCCCTCAGGACCACGTTCAGCGACGACGAGGGCACCCCGGTGCAGCACGTCCGGGAACACCGGCCGTTCACGCTCGCGCTCGAGGCCCTGGACGGGGATGAGCTGCTGCGCTCGCGCGCGGAGGCGGAGGTGAAGAAGCCCTTCGACCTGGAGCGGGGCCCGCTGGTGCGCGCGACGCTCGTTCGCACCGCGCCGGATCACCACGCGCTGCTGCTGGTCATGCACCACATCGTGTGTGACTTCTGGTCCATCGACATCCTGGTGCGCGAGCTGAAGGCGCTCTACACGGCACGGCACCAGGGCGCATCGGGCTCCCTGCCGCCGCTGCCCGTGCAGTACGCGGACTTCGCCACGTGGCAGCGCCAGGTGATGGCGGGCGACACGCTGGAGACGCAGCGCGCGTGGTGGAAGCACCACCTGGAAGGCGCGCCGACGCTGGAGCTGCCCACCGACCGCCCCCGGCCGGCCGTGCAGTCCTTCCAGGGCCTCCAGTTGTCGCGTCCCCTGCCCTCCTCCCTCCCCACCGCCGTGCAGTCCCTGGCGCGCGACGCGGGCGTCACCCCGTTCATGTTGCTGCTCGCGGGCTTCCACGCCCTGCTCGCGCGGCACAGCGGTCAGGACGACGTCGTCATCGGCACGCCCATCGCGGGGCGCGGCCAGCTCCAGGTGGAGAACCTCATCGGATTCTTCACCAACACGCTGTCCCTGCGCGTGGATGCCTCCGGCGCACGCAGCTTCCGCGCGCTCCTGGACCGCGTGCGGGAGGCCTGCCTGGGCGCATATGCCCACCAGGACATGCCCTTCGAGCAACTGGTGGACGCGCTGGTCCCCACGCGCGACCTGAGCCGCCCGCCCCTCTTCCAGGTCATGTTCGTCTTCCAGAACGGCGGCGCGCCCTGGGAGCTGCCCGGCGTCTCCGTCAGCGCCCTGGCCTTCGAGCCGGGCATGGCGAAGTTCGACCTCACCCTCTTCGTGCGCGAGACGCCGGAGGGCTGGTCGAGCATCTGGGAGTACAACACCGCCCTCTTCGACGGGGGCTCCGTGGCGCGCTTCGCGGACCACTACACGCGCCTGCTCGAAAGCGCGCTCGCGGCGCCGGACGCGGCCCTGGGCACCCTGCCCATGCTCGGAGATGCCGAGCGGAGGCAGCTCGCGACGTGGGCCCACCAGAAGGTGGCCTGGCCGCCAGTGTCCGCGCCCCACGCGTTCTTCGAGTCCACCGCCACGCGCATCCCGGATGCCGTCGCGGTGCGTTTCGGGGATTCGACGCTGACCTACGGCGAGCTGGAGCGGCGCTCGAACCGGCTCGCGCACCACCTGCGCAAGCTCGGCGTGGGGGCCGACGTCCGCGTGGGCATCCACCTGCGGCGCTCGCTGGAGCTGCCCGTGGCGGTGCTGGGCACGCTCAAGGCGGGCGGCGCCTACGTGCCGCTCGACCCGGCCTATCCGCCGGAGCGACTGGCCGCGATGCTCCAGGCCTCGGGCGCGACGGTGCTGATCACCACGCGCGAGCTGCGCGACGTGCTGAGCAACGACGCGGTGCTGGAGCTGGACACGCAGGCGGACGCGCTGGCCCGCGAGTCGGACGCACGGCCGGAGCTCCTGGGCAACTCGCAGGCGCTCACCTACGTCATCTTCACCTCCGGCAGCACCGGCACGCCCAAGGGCATCGCGATGCACCGCGAGGCGCTGGTCAACATGCTGCACTGGCAACTGGGTGACTCGGTGGCGCCCGGGGCCCGCACGCTCCAGTTCTCCGCGCTCAGCTTCGACGTGTCCTTCCAGGAGCTCTTCGCCACCTGGGCCGCGGGCGGTGAGCTGGTGCTCCTCAACGAAGAGACGCGCCGCGACCCGAGCCAGCTGTTGTCCCTCCTTGAGGACACGGGCATCGAGCGGTTCTTCATGCCCTTCGTCGCGCTCCAGAACCTCGCGGAGGTGGCGGAGCGTGAGGGCCGTCATCCCCACCGCGTGCGGGAGATCATGGTGGCGGGAGAGCAACTGCGAATGACGCCCGCGATCCGCCGCTTCATGAAGCGCACGGGCGCGGTGCTGCACAACCACTACGGCCCCTCCGAGGCCCACGCGGTGACGTCGCTGTCGCTGAAGGGGGACGCGGACGCGTGGCCCGCGCTGCCCTCCATTGGCCGGCCGTTGATCAACGTGCCCGTGTACGTGCTGGACGCGAACCTCCAGCCGGTGCCCCGGGGCGTCACCGGCGAGCTGTACGTCGGAGGCGTCCAGGTCGGCCGCGGCTACCTGAACCAGCCCGACGTCACGGCCGACCGCTTCATCCCGGATCCGCTCGGCGCGACGCCGGGCGGCCGGCTGTACCGCACGGGAGACTGGGCGCGGCACCTGCCGGACGGCACGCTGGAGTACCTGGGCCGGCGCGACGCGCAGCTCAAGGTGCGCGGCTTCCGCATCGAGCTGGGAGAGATTGAAGCGGCGCTCGCGCAGCACCCGGCCGTGCGCGACTGCGTCGTCGATGCCCGCGACGACGGAGCCGGCCAGAAGCGGCTGGTGGCCTGGGTCGTCGGGACGGATCCGAAGTCGCTGGATGTCACCGCGCTGCGCGGCTTCCTCAAGGAACGGCTGCCGGAATACATGGTGCCGTCGCGCTGGATGCCCATGGAGCGGCTGCCGCTGACCCCCTCGGGCAAGGTGAACCGCAAGGCCCTGCCCACGCCAGAGGGCGGACGCGAACCGGCGGCCCCGCTGCTGGGGCCCCGCACGCCGCTGGAGCTGCAGCTCGTGCGCATCTGGGAGGAGGTGCTGGGCGTGCACCCCATCGGCGTGCGCGACAACTTCTTCGAGCTGGGCGGACACTCGCTGCTGACGTTGCGCCTCCAGTCGGCCCTCCGCGCCCGGCTGGGACGGACCCTGCCGGTGTCGGCGCTCTTCCAGAACCCCACCGTGGAGCACCTCGCGGGGCTGCTTCGGGACGCCGCGTCGTGGACACCGCTGGTCGCGCTCCAGAAGGGCCAGGAGGGAGTGCGGCCCTTCTTCTGCGTCCACGCGGTGGGAGGCAGCGTCGTGCCGTACGCGGAGCTGGCCCGGGCGCTGGGGCGCCACCAGCCCTTCTATGGGCTCCAGGCCCGTGGTCTGGACGGCGCGGAGCCGCCTTGTGACTCCGTGCCGGAGATGGCGGCCCTATACGTGCGCGCGGTGCGAGAGGTCCAACCCCACGGCCCCTACCTGCTGGGCGGCTGGTCCATGGGAGGCGCCGTCGCGTGGGAGATGGCCCACCAACTGCGGCGCGAGGGAGAGACGGTGGCGCTGCTCGCGCTGCTCGACTCTTCCGCGAGCCTGCACTTCGGCAACCCGGACGACGTGAACGCGAAGGCGCGACTGAGCGCACTGTTCCTGGAGGACCTGCTGCGCGCGTCGGGCCAGCCGCTGCCGCCGAACGACGGCCTGTCTCCGAGCCAGTGGATGGAGGCGCTGGAAGCCGCAAGCCAGCCCCTGTTCGCCGCGGAGCAGTCGCTGCGCAAGCTTCGCCACGCGTTCGAGACACACCTGAACGCGGCCTGGGTCTACGAACCGCCTCCGGCCAGCGGGCCCTTCACGCTGTTCGAAGCGGAGGGCTCGCGCTGGGATCACGGCTGGGCCGCCTACGCGCCCGGCGGGCTGGACGTGCACACGGTGCCCGGCGACCACTACTCCTTCCTCAAGCCTCCCCACCTCAAGGTGCTGGCCGCGAAGCTGGGTGACGCCCTCGCGAAGGCACGTCCGGAGTGACGGGGCCGGCACGGACGCCCGCCCCGCCCCGGTGACGACTACAGCGCTTCCATCCGGAACTGCTGGCAGTCGTTGTTGGACCAGGTCCACTGCTGGAGCAGCGTCCCGTCACCGCTGCCCTGCAGGCAGCCCGTCACGTCCAGCACCTTGCCGCTGTGGCGGGCCTCCAGCCGGTAGTAGCCGTTGCCCAGGTTCACGGGCTTGAACTGCTGGTTGCTCCCGCCACCGTAACCCCACTGCTGGAGCCCCGCGCCGTCCGCGGTGCTCACGTCCTTCACGTCCAGCGCCTTGCCGCTGTAGCGCGACACGAAGCGGTAGTAGCCGCTGTCCGTCGCCTCCATGGACCACTGCTGGCTCGTGCCCGTGTGGCAGGCCCACTGGTGGATGATGGCGCCGTCCGCCGTGCTGGGACCGCTGATGTCCACGCAGCGCCCGGAGGCCTTGTTCACCAGCCGGTACGTCCCAGTGCCGCCGCCCGTGCCCTGCGCCACGGAGTAGATGGCGTTGAGCAGCGACGTGCTCCCGGACGTGTCCTGGGACAGCTCCCAGATCATCACGCCGCCGTTCTGCTTCCCCAGCTGCGTCTTCGCCTGGATGGTCGCGATGCCGTTGTAATAGACGTCGCCGACGTTGTCCTTGTACGGCGCCTGCGGGTCGCGAGCGACGAGCTCCGAGTACCCCACGTAGCTCGACGGCGAGCGCCCGTAGAACGGCACGCCCAGCACCGCCTTGGACGCCGGCAGCCCGCGCCCCTTCCAGTAGTTCAGCGACTGGACCGCCAGGTCATACGTCGAATGCGGCTGCCCGCCGTCGTAGGCCATGATGTTGAGGAAATCGACGTCGTTGAACACCGACGCCGGCACGCCGCCACCCGTGTAGCCGTTGGCCACCACCGCCGCCGTGAGCAGCTTGCCGCGGCTGTGCATCGCGGTGCCCAGCTGGTTCATCAGCAGCGCGTAGTTGCTCCCCGACGTGCCCGGGTCCGGGTACTCCCAGTCGATGTCCACGCCGTCCAGCCCGGCCGCGTTGACGAAGTTCACCACGTTGTTCACGAACGCCGTGCGCGCGGTCGCGTTGGCGGCCATCTGCTCGAAGCCGCTGTCGTTGCCGTCGTTCCAACCGCCGACGGCAATGAGCACCTTCACGCCCTGCGCATGCGCCAGCGTCACCAGCGAGCGCAGCCGCGCGTCAGAGCTGCTCACGCCCGTGAGCCCGCCGGACGCCGTAGGCAGCGCGAACGCGTAGTTGATGTGCGAAAGCTTCGAGTACTGCAACGTGTTCACGTCCCCCGCCCACGTCGGCAGGTAGCCCACCACGCGCGTCGACAGCGCGGCCGACGCCACCGCTCCCATGGGCTCACCAGTGGCAGGAGCGTCCTCCGCCCCCGAGCAGCCTCCCACTGATGCCAGCAACACGGCGCCCAGCGCCCACGTCCGGAACGGCGTCGAGGTACGAGACACGGCAGACTCCTGCGAAGAGGTTGAACGGGCTTGACCCGTAAAACCCACTAAGCAGTTTTGTCTGGAAGACTCAACGACTCATCACCTCAGCAGCACCGGCCGCCTCCGGCGCGGTAGCGGGCCTGGAGGCGGTCGTTGAAAAACTCCGCGTAGGTCATCACCGCGCGGTCCGGATGGTGACGGCGCATGTGGGCGACGTAGGTGTCGTAGTCCGGCACGCCAATCATCGCGCGTGCGGTGCGCACGGCCTGGCGCCAGCCGTGCTGGAGCGCATGCGGGAGCTTCACGGCTTCACCGGGAGGGCCGCGGCCACGTAGGGCGTCTCGTGCGAGGTGGCCTCCGGCGAGCGCCGGGCCCGGAGCGCGGCGCGCACGCCGAAGAGCACCGTCGCGATGACGACGACCATGAAGAACACGGTGAGGGCGGCATCCAGGTAGTCATTTCGGATGATGGCCTCCATCTCCTCCACGGACTTCGCGGGGGCGATGACGCGCCCTTCGGCGACCGCCTGGGAGAAGGCCCGCGCGTGGGCCACGAAGCTCACGCGCACGTCGCCGCCGAAGACCTTCTGGAAGCCGGCGGTGACGGTGCACAGCACCAGCCACGCGGCGGGGATGCCGGGCACCCACACGTAGCGCTCGCGCTTCATCTTCACCAGTGCCACGCAGCCCAGCGTCAGCGCCACCGCGGCGAGCATCTGGTTGGCGATGCCGAACAGCGGCCACAGCGTGTTGATGCCTCCCAGCGGATCCACCACGCCCTGGTAGAGGAAGTAACCCCAGGCGGCGACGCACAGCGCGGTGGCCAGCAGGTTCGCGCCCCAGGACTCCGTGCGCTTGAGCGGCGCGTACACCAGGCCCGCCAGCTCTTGAATCATGAAGCGCCCCACGCGCGTGCCGGCGTCCACGGTGGTGAGGATGAAGAGGGCCTCGAAGAGGATGGCGTAGTGGTACCAGAAGGCCATCATCCCCTGGCCCGACACCAGGCCATGGAGGATCTGCGCCATGCCCACCGCGAGGGTGGGCGCGCCGCCCGCGCGAGACAGGATGGTCGTCTCACCGATGTCGCGCGCCGTCTGCTCCAGCATCTCCGGGGTGATGACGAAGCCCCACTGGCTGAGCGTCGTCGCCGCCTGCGTCGCGGTGGTGCCGATGAGTGCCGCGGGCGAGTTCATGGCGAAGTAGACGCCGGGCTCCAGCACCGACGCGGCGATGAGCGCCATGATGGCCACGAACGCCTCCATCAGCATGGCGCCGTAGCCCACGAGCTTCGCGTCCCCCTCCGTGGCGAGCATCTTCGGCGTGGTGCCGGAGGCGATGAGCGAGTGCCACCCGGACACCGCGCCGCACGCGATGGTGATGAAGAGGAACGGGAACAGGCTGCCGGAGAACACCGGCCCGGAGCCGTCCACGAACCGCGTCACCGCCGGCATCTTCATGTGCGGCGCCGCCAGCACGATGCCCACCGCCAGGAGCAGCACGGTGCCAATCTTCAGGAAGGTGGACAGGTAGTCGCGCGGCGCGAGCAGCAGCCACACCGGCAGCACTGCCGCGCAGAACCCGTAGCTGATGAGCAGCCACGCCAGCGTGCGGCTGTCGAAGGTGAACCAGGGGGCCCAGGTGCCGGACTCGGACACCTGGCCGCCCAGCCAGATGCTGAGCATCAGGAGCACGAAGCCGACGATGGACACCTCCAGCACCTTGCCGGGCCGCACGTAGCGCAGGTACAGGCCCATCATCACCGCGATGGGGATGGTCATCGCGACGGTGAAGGTGCCCCAGGGGCTGTGCGTCAGGGCCTTCACGACCACCAGCGCCAGCACCGCGAGGATGATCATCATGATCATCAGCACGCCCACCATCGCCGTCACACCGGCCGCGGGCCCCAGCTCCATGCGCACCATGTCGCCCAGCGACTTGCCGTCGCGGCGCACGGAGAGGAACAGCGTCACGAAGTCCTGCACCGCGCCGGCCACCACCACGCCCGCCAATATCCACAGCGTGCCGGGCAGGTAGCCCATCTGCGCCGCCAGCACCGGGCCCACCAGCGGGCCCGCGCCCGCGATGGCCGCGAAGTGGTGGCCGAAGACGACCCATCGGTCGGTGGGCACGTAGTCCAGGCCGTCGTTGCGGCGCTCGGCGGGGGTGGCGCGCGTGGGGTCCACCTGGAGCGCTTTTTCGGCAATGAAACGGCCGTAGAAACGATATCCCAGCATGAACACCGCGACCGAAGCGACCACGAGCCAGATGGCGCTGATGGACTCGCCCCGGTGCAGTGCCACCACGCCCAGGCTGAAGGCGCCCGCCAGGGCCAAGGCCACCCATCCCAACTTCCGAGCGACTCCACCCATGATGTCTCCCGTCGGCGGGCAGTCCACCCCCACCCCGCGCAGGGTTTATAGCGTACGGCCCGCCTCCTCCCGTCGCGCTCCAGGCCGGGTGTCCGGTGGTGGAGGAAGTCGGCACAGGGTCATTTCCCTCGTCCTCGCGGGCCTGCTGGCCGCGTGCGCCACGCCGCAAGCCACGGCGAAGCGCGACGCCCCGGACGCGAACGGCGTGTGGCGCTCGCGAGGCTACGGGTGGCTGCTCACGGTGACGCCCGGGGGCCTTCGCCTGCACCATGAGACGGCCGCAGGGTGCTATCCGGATCCGTCGTCGTCCGAGGAGCTCCAGGAGCTGTTCGGGTTCCAGGAGCCGGGGCCCTCCGCGGACGTGCGGGACTTCCTCTCCGCGCCGGGCGAGACGCGCTACCGCTTCGACCGGCTGGCCGCCCTGCCCGCCGACTGCGACACGCACCGTGCCTGGAGCGCGCGGGAGCTCTTCGACGTGTTCCGGGCGACCTTCGCGGAGCACTACGCCTCGTTTCCCCAGCGAGACCCGGACTGGCTGGCCCGCCTGGATGCGCAGCGCTCGCGGGTGACGCAGGACATGGACGCCCGCGCGCTGTTCACCCTCTTCGCGGACGCGCTCCGTTCGCTGAACGACGCGCACGTGGAGCTGCTCGCGGACACGCTGACGTACGAGGCCCATCCCACGGGGACGTTCGCGGTGCTGGAGCAGGCCGCCGTGGTTACGTCGCGTCCCGTGCGGGAGGTGCAGCGGGAATGGATGCGCGCATACCGCGACGGCATCCTCCAGACGGTGCTGCGCGGTGAGGGCCACCACGTCGCGAACCAGCGCGTCCTCTGGGGCTTCGCCGCGCCTCGCGTCGCCTATCTCAACGTGCTGACGATGGGCGGCTTCGTGCCCGAAGCGGAAGGCCAGACGCCCACGCTGGCCCGGGAGCTGGCGGCGCTGGAGCCGGTGCTGGATGAAGCGCTGACGGCCTTCGCGGGCGCGGAAGCGCTCATCCTGGACGTGAGCAACAACCGGGGCGGCCACGACGCCGTCGCCCGCGCCATCGCGGAGCGCTTCACGGATCAACCCCGGCGCGCGTACACGAAGTGGGCGACGGGCGCGAAGGACGTCCCGCCCCAGGTGTTCACCCTCCAGCCCACACGGCGTCCGTCCTTCCACGGGCCGGTGTACGTGGTGACGAGCGACGTCACCGTCAGCGCGGGCGAGGTCCTCGTGCTGGCCCTGCGCGCGCTGCCGAACGTCGTCCAGGTGGGCACGGCCACGCGGGGCGCGTTCTCGGACATGCTCGTCAAGCCGCTGCCCAATGGATGGACGGTCCACCTGTCGAACGAGCACTACACCGACATGACGGGCCAGGACTTCGAGGCGCGAGGACTTCCGCCCCAGCGTCCGCTGGCCGTCTTCGACGGCAAGGACCTCTGGCACGCCCATGCGCGCGCCATCCGTGCGCTGGCGGATTCACTCGTGCCCCCGGAGGCGAAGCCCACGCCGTAGGGAGCAGGCGGCCATTCGCCGCATGCCATCACGGCCGGGAAGACCTACCTCTCTTGCGCAAGCGTCCACCGCAGTCCGAGAGGAGCACGCCCGATGCCGACCCGTTCCCCGACCCGGAAGCGCCTGAAGGATCCGAAGGGTGGCCTCACGGAGGCGGGCCGCGAGTGGTTCCACGAGAAGGAGGGCGCGAACCTCAAGCCCGGCGTGAAGGGCAAGGCGGACACGCCGGAGAAGATGCGCCGCAAGGGCAGCTTCCTGCGCCGCCACTTCACCCACCCGCGTGGGCCCATGGTGGATGACAAGGGAGAGCCCACGCGCCTCGCCCTCTCCGCCCGTGCGTGGGGAGAGCCCGTGCCCAAGGACACCGCCGGAGCGAAGCGGCTGGCCGCCAAGGGCACGAAGCTGCTGGAGCACTACCACGCGACGCAGGAGCGCGCGAAGCCCGCCGCCAAGCGCTCCGGCGCGAAGAAGACGCGGACCGCCGTGGCGGCCCGCCGTGCGACGACGAAGAAGCGTGCGCCCGCCACCGCGAGGAAGACCGCGACGCGCAAGCGCACGAAGAAGGCCTGAGCGGCGGCCTCAGCGGACGGCGGGCACGGGCAGCGACTCCGCCGCCACTTCCTGCTTCACGAGCTGGACCTTGCCGCCCTTGCGCACGGTGAAGTCACACGCGAGCAGCTGGTTGCCCACGAGCACCAGCGCGGACGCCTGGAAGCCCTCCGCGCTGTCGGAGACCTTCACGGGGTGCAGCTTCGCGACGGCCTCCGCCTTGCGCGCACCGAGCGCCGGGTCCGTGTTGGTGGCGGGCAGCCACTGCACGTCCTCCGCGCGCTCCACCAGGCGGCGCTTGCCGCCCTCGGTGTTCTCCACGAAGAAGCGCAGGTAGGCGGGCACCTCCGCGGCCTCCAGGCTCAGCGACTCGTCCTGGTTGACCTTGTAGATGGCCTCGGCGGTGGCCGGCGTGAGGTTGACCGCGACCTTGCCGTCGTCCGCGTACTTGAAGCGCAGCGCCCGGTGAGGCAGCCGCACGTCCACCGTCACCAGCTGGAAGCGCTGGTAGAAGCCCAGCGGCTGGCGCGTGAAGGCCGTGGCCGCCAGGTTCTGCTGGATGGTCCCGGCGTGCACCGGGTCCACCCGCTCGATGCGCTGCAACGTCTCGGCGTCCGCATTCACCTTCGGTTCCTCCTGGGTCCCGGCCTTCGCGGGCCGGGCCGTGTCACAGTGCGTGGTGGCCATCACCCACAAGGCTGCGACGAGGACACGATGCATTTAGCGTGACGGGTGCGCCGCGTCCCAGCCCTGGCCGTAGTAGTCGGGATAGTTCTGACCGTTGGTGCTGGTCACCACCGCGCCCGTCTTGAAGCCGTTGAGGACCGCATCGTATCCCGCCTTGTCACCGATTTCACGCAGTTGCGCTTCGGTGAGCGACGGGTCCTTCGCCTTCGCCTCGTCGATGGCCTTCTTCGAGGCCGCGTTGTACTCGGCCTCCAGCGGGAAGGTGGCGGTGACGTTGTCGCCCGCGGCGACCAGCTCGTTCTTGGCCCGGATGCTGTCCACCGTGCCGCGCGTCTCCTCGTTGAGGAGCGTGTTCACGTAGTCGTCGCGCGTCTGGTTCTGCACATCCGCGCGGGGACCGTCGATGGTCGCCTTCGCGTGGTTGATCTCATGCACCAGCGTCAGGGCCGCTTCCTGCGGGTCCTGGCTGCGGTCGATGACGATCTTGTTGCCGTCCCAGTAGGAGCCACCACCGTCGGCGAACTCCACCGGGATGTTGTGGTCCTCCATGTACTTCACGGCCGCCGCGCCCGTGGGCGAGTTCTTCAGGACGTCCTTCGTCTCCTTCAGCTTCGCCGCGTCCTTGGAGGCCTGGATGGCGTCGCTGATGGCGCCGCCCACCTGGCCGCCGATGATGCCGCCCACCGGGCCGCCCAGCACGCTACCGATGACGCCGCCAATGACGCCGCCGGTGCTCTTGGCCTTGTCGAAGGAGTCCTTGAAGAAGTCACCGACCGGGTTCGCGTTCGTCTGCGGACGGGGGCTCACCACCGGCCGTGCGTTCTGCGAAGCATCCGTGCTCACCACCGGGCGTGCGCCGCCGCGGCCAATTCCGTCAACCCCCATGGCTTCTCTCCCCAGAGAAACAAGTGCTGCTTTGCCTGGATTATCGCCGGAAGCCTCCGGGAGTTGCGAGGCCGCCCCATGACGCACGGCATCAGGACCGTGCGGGTAGGCGGGAGACCGGCCGGGGGAGCGTGACGTACTCGGAGGGCTCGAAGTGCTCCACCCGGCGGCGGAAGGAGGAGGTGGTGCCGGGCCAGAGGGCGGAGTTGCGACCCGTGGCGTCCAGGTACCAGCTCCGGCAGCCGCCCTGGCTCCAGACCGTGCGGGACATGCGCGCGTCCAGGTCCCGGATGAAGGCGTCCTGCACGCCGGGATCAGGCTCCACGGCGGCGGCGCCGCGCGCGTCCAGGTAACGCAGTGCGCCCAGCACGTGGTCCAGCTGGGCCTCCATCATGAGGATCACGGACGTGTGGCCCAGGTTGGTGTTGGGCCCCTGCAGGAGGAAGAGGTTGGGGAAACCGCTCACGGTGATGCCCAGGTACGCCTTCGGGCTGCCCGCCCACACCTGCGCGAGCGTACGCCCCTCACGCCCCTGGATGTGGTGGCCCAGCGGCATGTCCGTCGGCTGGAAGCCGGTGCCGAAGATGAGCGTGTCCACCGGGTGCACGGCGCCGTCCCCGGTGACGACGGCGTCCTCGCGCACCTCGCGGAGGGGGGACGTGACGACCTCCACGTTGGGGCGCGTGAGGGCCGGCAGGTAGTCGTCGGAGACGATGACGCGCTTGCAGCCCATGGTGTACCGGGGCGTGAGCCGGTCCCGCAGCGCGGGGTCCGTCACCACCTGGCGCAGGTGCCGGAGCGCGAACCGCTGCCCGAGCCGGAGGATCCACGGGTGCTGGAAGCCCACGGCCAGGGCCTCGCGCAACAGGCGCAGCCCTTCGCGAAAGAGCCACCGCACGCCCGGCACCCGCCGGTACAGCGCGCGACGCGGGCCGCTGATGGGCTTGTCCCCCCGGGGCAGCACCCACGCGGGCGTACGCTGGAAGAGGACGAGCCGGCCGACCTCCGGCTGGATGGCCGGCACGATCTGCGCCGCCGAAGCCCCCGTGCCCACCACGCCCACGTTGCGTCCAGCCAGCGCGTGGCCCGGGTCCCACCTCGCCGAGTGCATCACCTTGCCCCGGAAGCGCTCCAGGCCGGGCAGGTGCGGGATGATGGGCTCGCTCAGCGCGCCCACCGCGGTCACGAAGACGTCCGCGGTGAGGGTGCCCTGGGACGTCTCCACCCCCCAGCGGCGCGTCGCCGGGTCCCACTTCGCGGAGAGGACCGCGTGCCCGAAGCGCAGGAAGGGCGTGAGCTGGAAGCGCTCAACGCAGTCGCGCAGGTATGCCTGGATCTCCCAGCCGGGCGAGTAGACGCGCGACCAGCCGGGGTTCGGGGCGAAGGAGAACGAGTACAGCAGCGACTGCACGTCGCACGCGATGCCGGGATAGACGTTGTCGCGCCAGACGCCGCCCACCTCGGCGGCGCGCTCCAGGATGACGAAGTCGTCGATGCCGTCCTGTTTCAGCCGGATGGCCATGCCCAGCCCTGCGAAGCCCGCGCCCACGATGGCGACGCGCACGTGTTGAGGAAGACGGGACGACACCGGCGGGACCTCCTGGCGACGGGGGCGCACCGGGCCCCCCTCTCTTCATGCTGTACACCGCCCGCCCGGCGCGGTCCCAACCTGTCTGCGGGTCGGACAGGTTTCCGGCGTGGGGAGGGAGCGGGCCCCCGGCCCGAGGTTCTTCAACTGGTCCGACTGTCGGACCAGTTCGAAGTGGGCGGGCGCCGGCGGGGCTCAGGGAGGAGGATGCATGCGCTAGGGTCCATGGTCCGTGGATCGATGCCCCTCGGGCAACGCGGAAGGACCCACCGTGCCCCTCGCGCCACGTCTGCGCCCCGTCACGCCCCAGGACGACGCGTTCCTCTTCACGCTCTACGCGAGCACGCGCGAACAGGAGCTGGCCGCCTGGGGCTGGCCGCCCGCGCAGGCGGAGCTGTTCCTGCGCATGCAGTACCAGGCTCAAGCCCGCCACTACGCGGCGAAGTACCCCTCGGAGGGCCATGCCCTCGTCGAAGTGGACGGGGCTCCCGTGGGCCGCCAGTGGCTCGTGCGCACGCCCACGGAGGTGCTGCTGGTGGACATGGCCCTGCTCCCCACGCATCGGGGACGCGGCCTGGGCACGTGGCTCTTGAACGGGCTTCAAGCGGAGGCAGCGCGGGCGCGGGTGCCCGTGCGGCTGCACGTCACGCGCGCCAACCCGGCGCTGCGGCTCTACACCCGGCACGGCTTCACGCCCGTGCCGGGAGGCGACGCGACGTCGCCCTACCTGGAGCTGGAGTGGCGGGCTCCGGAGGGCGACTCCGGAACCGGCGTCAGGTGAGCACGCCGGTCCCGTGACGGCCCGTGCTCACAGGCCCAGCAGCGACTCCGGCTCCGGGGCGATCGTCTGGAGGAAGTAGCCGCCCGTGCCTGCGGAGGGGTTCACGATCGTCGTCGTGGTCGGGACGGTACCACCTCCGTTGCCTCCGTTGCCGCCGCTGCCACCGCCACCACCACCCGGAGCTGCGCTGTTGACACCCAGATCGTTGGCTCCCGCCGCGCCTCCCGCCGTTACCACGGAGCCCGTCACACTGGGGGCCGTGGAGGAGATGAAGTGAACAATGCCACCACCACCACCTCCTCCTCCGCCTTCACCCGAGCCGCCATTGCCATCATAGCCGTTAGAGCCGTTACCGCCCTGAACACGGATGGTGCCGCCAAGCGTGATGTTCCCCTTCGCCGCGACCAACACAATGCCGCCCCCCCCTCCACCTGTGCCCACAACGGATACGTTCGTAACGGCTGTACTCACGCCGTCCTGTCCGCTCGCGTTGATGTTGGCCCCTGTGACGATGCGGATGTTGCTGCGCGAAGCCAGCAGCAGCGCGCCACCGCCCGCGCCACCTCCGGCACCAGCGTAGATGCGCGCACCAGCTCCGCCCGAAGCCGACTGAACCCGGCGCACCTGGGCACCCTGGAACGACGTCAGCCCCGCGCCGCCGTTGTAGTTGGTTGCCGCCGTCCGGGCGACACCCGTGGGCGCTTCGCCGTTGCCGACATCCTCCGCGCCTGGATCTACGTCAATCCGGCCGCTCACGGTGATGTCTCCCGTCGAGCGCAGCACCGTGCCGCTGGGGACCCTGAGCGTTCCCGCGATGTTGATGGTGGTGAACTGAAGGTTGAAGCCCGAGGGCAGCATGGACGCCGCCGAGGCACTGGTGAGATCCACCGTCTGCCCCACGCCCACGTTGAACGCGCCCGCCGAGCCATCACCGTAGAGCCCTTGCGTGCCCGACGGTCCCTGCGGCCCTTGCGGACCCGCGGCGCCCGTCGGTCCCTGCGGTCCCGCGGGGCCGGTCGCCCCCACAGGGCCGGTCGCACCGGTCGCGCCCGTGGGGCCCGCCGCGCCCGCAGGCCCCGCCGGACCGGTCGCGCCCGCGGGCCCGACCGCGCCCGCAGGCCCTGTCGCTCCCGTGGGACCCGCCGCGCCAGTGTCGCCCTTGTCTCCCTTCGCGCCCGCCGGTCCGACCGCGCCCGCAGGCCCCGTGGCGCCCGTGGGGCCCGCCGCGCCCGTGTCGCCCTTCGCGCCCGCCGGACCGACGGCGCCGGCAGGACCCGTCGCACCGGTGGGGCCTGTCGCGCCCGTGTCGCCCTTGTCACCCTTCGCACCCGCCGGACCCACCGCGCCCGCGGGACCCGTCGCACCGGTGGGGCCTGTCGCGCCCATGGGACCTGTCGCGCCCGTGTCTCCCTTCGCGCCAGCAGGGCCGATGGGGCCTACCGCGCCGGTGTCGCCCTTCGGCCCCTCCGGACCCGCCGGACCGACCGCGCCCGCAGGACCCGTCGCACCGGTGGCGCCCGTCGCGCCCGCGGGGCCCGTCGCGCCCGTGTCTCCCTTCGCGCCCGCCGGTCCCGCCGGACCGACGTCACCCGTGGGGCCCGTCGAGCCCGTGTCGCCCTTGGGTCCCGCGGGGCCCGTGTCTCCCTTCGCGCCCGCGGGCCCCATCGGCCCCACATTGCCCTGCGGCCCCATGGGCCCCATCAGGCCCATGGGCCCCTGGGGGCCCGTCGCGCCCGCCGGTCCCTGCACGCCCTGCGGCCCTTGAGGACCCGGAGCACCCATACCCGACAGGCCCTGCGGCCCCTGGGGCCCCATCAGGCCGGGCTCGCCCGTCGCGCCCTTCTCACCCTGCGGGCCGGCCGGTCCCTGGGGGCCCGTCGCGCCCGCGGGCCCCGGAGGACCCTCGGGTCCCGCCGGGCCATCACCCGTGCCTTCCGTGCAGGCGGACACCATCAACGTCGCGCAAAGCGACACCACGCGAAAACGAGAGAACGCCCCACGAAAGGGCATGAAGGCTCGAAGCGACATGGAACAGGTCCTCCCCAACGACAAGCGGTGCGGCGACGTGCGGCGTAGGAAAAAGGGGCCGCTACGGATTGTGAAGCTTCGCACACGCAGGGTTGGTTTGTCTGATGACGCGCCGCGCTCTTTCACCGGAGGTGCCGCCCATGGTCTGTTCAACGACCAACACCCACAGTCACACCAGGGGGCACCATGTCTGAGCCGTTCCTCGGAGAGATCCGGATGTTTGGAGGCGACTTCGCGCCGCGGGGTTGGGCCTTTTGCAACGGTGCGCTGCTGTCCATCGCGCAGAACCAGGCCCTCTTCGCCATCCTGGGCACGACGTACGGCGGCGACGGCAGGACGACGTTCGCGCTGCCGGACATGCGGGGCCGCTTCCCCATGGCTCCCGGCCAGGGCCCGGGCCTGGCACCGCACACCCTGGGGGAGGCGTCCGGCACGCCGGCGGTGACGCTCATCTCCACGCAGATGCCCGCGCACACCCACCCGCTGATGGCCAGCATGCAGGAGGGCAACACGGAGAGCCCGGAGGGCGCGTACCTCGCCGCCTATCCCGCGGGCACCACCCCCACGCCCTACGTCACGACCCCCAGCACGGTGATGGGCCCGCAGTCCGTGGGCATCGCCGGCGGCAGCCAGCCCGTGCCCATCCAGAACCCGTACACGGTCGTGAACTTCATCATCGCGATGGAGGGCATCTTCCCCTCGCACGGCTGACCGCCCCGGCCGGCCCCGCTCCCGTGCGACGGCGCGGGGTCGCGCGGCTCAGGTGCCCACCACCTCCGCGCGGGTGATGCGGTCCAGCCGGAAGTGCCGCCGCTCGCCGGACGCGAGGTCCACCGCGTCCAGCCGCGTCTCGTGCCGGTCCATCACCACGGACTCGACGCGCACCTCGCGCACCGTCTCCAGGAAGTTGCTGTCCACGTAGGTGATGCGCAGCGGCTGGCGCTCGAACCACGCGCGCTCCAGTGCTTCTCGCACGGGCTTGCGCGTGGGCAGCGATGGCACGCCCAGGAACGTCAGCTCGCGCAGCCGGGCCAGCAGCTCGCGCTGCGCGGACGTGGACAGCGCGGAGCGGACCTTGTCGAGCGCCGACTCCAGCGTCCCCGTGAAGGGCAGCAGCCGCATGTCGATGGCGAAGCGGCCCAGCGCCACCACCAGCGCCGCCTCGCGCGCGGTGAAGTTCACCGGCGGCAGGCTGTAGCCCCGGTCCAGCGCGTAGCCACCGCCCCGGCCCCGCTCCGCGCCCACCGGCAGCGCCGCGGCGCGCAAGGCGTCCAGGTCCCGGTAGATGGTCCGCACCGTCACGCTGAAGCGCTCGGCCAGCACCTCCGCGGTGACGCCGGTGCGCCGGCCCCTCAGGTACTCCGCGAGGGCGAAGAGTCGCTCGGTGCGTTGCATGGCCGCTGTATCCTGACATACCGCTGTCAGCCATGCGCCTCAAGCTGGGGCCGAGCCCCAGCGATGCGAAGCCCTTCCGACAGCGCCACGCCGCTCCTGTCCGCCCACCCTTGCGAAGCGGGCACCCGCGCGCCTAAGAGCGCCAGGAGCAGCGTCCGCGCGCCAAGCCTTCCGTCCCCCGAGTCCCCGCCCATGGTCCCGCCGCCCCATCCGCTGGAGGACGAGTGGTTGTGGGGATGGGACCCCACGCCGGGCATCGTGTCCGTGTGGGCGGAGCCGGATGGGCGCGCCTTCGTCTGGAAGCGGCAGCCGGGCACGCACGCGCGGCTGCGCGAGGACGCGAGGTACCGGCCCTGGGTGCTGCTCGCGTCGCTCCAGGACCTGGAGCACCTGGGCGACGCGCTGCGGCCCGAGGGCGCGCCGCCCATGCCCGGAGCCATGACGTACCGGGAGCTGGAGGGGCCCGGCGCGCTGCGCTTCGTCGTCAGCGCGGAGGACGGCCGCGCGCTCGCGTCCGCGGTGCTCAAGGGCGCGTCGAAGCGGTTGGATCAACGCGTGGGCCACCTGCGTGACCTGGGCCCGGCCGCGGCGCTGGTGCTGCCTCCGGAGGAGCAGTACCTGGTGGCCACCGGGCGCACGTACTTCCGCGACCTCGTCTTCGACGACCTGCGCCGGCTCCAGTTCGACCTGGAGACCACCGGGCTGGACCCGTCGAAGGACCGCATCTTCCTGGTCGCGCTGAGGGACCCGGACGGCCGCGCGGAGACGCTGGAGGTGACGGCGGATGGCGACGAAGGGGAAGCGGACCTGCTGCGCCGGCTGGTTGCGCGCATCCGCGAGGCCGACCCCGACGTGGTGGAGAACCACAACCTGCACGGCTTCGACCTGCCCTTCCTGGACCAGCGCGCGAAGCGGCTGAACGTGCCGCTGGCGCTGGGCCGCGCGGGGCTGCCGGGCCTGCGCCACCGCCCTTCCGCGAGAGGCGCCGCGCTGTACCGGGGCCCCGGAGGCCGGGACGCGGACCCCATGCGCCGCGCGCGCTACACCGTCCCCGGCCGCGAGTTCATCGACACGCTGGACGCCGTGCGCCGCCACGACTTCTCCGCGCGCGACCTGCCCGGCCATGGCCTCAAGGCGGTGGCGCGGCACCTGGGCCTGTCCGGGCCCGACCGCGAGCTCATCCCCGGCGCGCGCATCCATGACGTCTTCCTCAAGGACCCCGAGCGCGTGCGCCGCTACGCGCGCGAGGACGTGACGGAGGCCGCGGGGCTGGCGCACCTGCTGGGCGGCGCGGCGTTCGCGCTCGCGCGCATGGCCCCCCGGCGCTACGAGCGGCTGGCGGACGCGGGGCCCGCGACGGGCGTGTTGGATCCGCTGCTGGTGCGCGCCTACGTGCGCTCGGGCGCGGCGCTGCCCTCGCATGAGACCGGTGACGGCACGTCCCACAGCGGCGCGGCGCTGCACCTGTTCGCCACCGGCGTCGCGCGCCACGTGGTGAAGGCGGACGTGGCCAGCCTCTATCCGTCGCTCATGCGCGAGTACCGCATCGGCCCGCGGCGAGACCGGCTGAACGCGCTGCTCGCGCTGGTGGACCGGCTGGTGGATCAACGCCTGGACGCGAAGGCGAAGGCGAAGAAGGCCCCACCCCGTTCTGCGGAGCGCCACACGCACGAGGCGTTCTCCGCGGCGATGAAGATCCTCATCAACTCCGCCTACGGCTACCTGGGCGCGGTGGGCCTCACCCGCTTCTCCGACGTGCACGCCGCCAACGAGGTGACGCGGCGCGGGCGCGAGCTGCTGGGCCTGCTGTGCCGCGAGCTGGCGCACCGGGGCGTGACGCTGCTGGAGGCCGACACGGACGGCGTCTACTTCGCGGTGCCGGAGGACTGGACGGAGGCCGACGAGCGCCGCGTGGTGTCGGAGGTCGCGGCCCTGCTGCCGCCGCGCGTGCGGCTGGAGTTCGACGGGCGCTACGCCGCCATGCTGTCGCACGAACCGAAGAACTACGCGCTCCAGCCCTACGCCGGGCCGCTCTTGCTGCGCGGTGTGGCATTCCGCTCCAGCCGCGCGGAGCCGTACGGAGAGGACTTCCTGCGCCGCGCCCTCCAGCACCTCCTGGCCGGCGACGTGCGCGCCGTGCGTGACACCTACGTGGACGCGGTGATGGCGCTGCGCCGCCGCCAGGTGCCCACCTTCGAGGTCTCCGCGCAGGTGCGGCTGACCAAGTCCCCCTCGCAGTACCTGGCCACGCGCAAGCAGCGCCGGGAGCTGCCGTACGAAGCGCTGCTCACCAATGGCCGCGAGCACTGGTCCCTGGGCGAGCGCGTGCGCATCTACCGCGCCACCGGCGGCCGCGCGGGCCTGCTCCCGGAGGCGGACGCGGAGGACGGCGAACCCGGACCGCGGCCCGCCCCGGGCGACCCGGCCGGCGACGACGCGCGCGACTACGACGTCGAGTACTACGTGCGCCTGCTCAAGGACTCGTTCGCGGCCCGGCTCGCGCGAGCCCTCACCCCGGAGGACTTCGCCACGGTGTTCGCGGACCCCGACCAGCCCTCCCTCTTCACCCCGTCCCTCGCGGACGCGCGGCCCGTGCTCAACGTCATCCGGGAACCCACGGGCCCGGAGTTCGGTGAAGACGCCCCGGTGGTTGGAGCCCCGCCCTTGTCACCATGACTGGAACGTTGTCGTGTCCCGGTTCTTCCGGGAGGCGTGGGGAGGGTTCTGCTACGTTGCGTCAACCTCGATGGCCTTCTCGTTGATGACGCGTCCCACGCCGCGCGCGCTGGTGGTTCCCGGCACCGTGGCCCTGCTGCTCCTGCTTCCCTGGCTCATCTACTGGAGCGCGGTCATCCACCGCTATGGCCTGCGTGACGACTACGCCATCCTCCGCGAGGCGCGCGAGGAGCCGGGGAAAATCCTGCGCGTCTGCGCCTCGCAGGGCCGTCCGCTCTATGGCTGGATGCTGGAGGCGTCCGCGAAGGCGGCCGGTGGCATCGACGGATTGATGGGCTTGCGCCTCATGGGCGTCGCGGGCCTGGGCGTGCTCGCGGCGGCGGTGTTCCTGCTCCTGCGCAGGGAGGGTTGGAGGACGGGCTCCGCGGCGCTCCTGGCGGGGTTCCTCACGGTGACGCCGTCCGCGCAGGTCATCGCCAACTGGGGCATCTGCTGGCCGCAGGCGGTGGCGCTGATGCTGGGCCTGGGGGCGTTCGCCTTCGCCCGCCGCGCCATGGGCCCGCCGCAGGAGGACGCCCCCGTCCGGTGGCCGCTCGCGCTGGCCGCGGTGGGCTGCATGGCCACCGCGACGCTCATCTATCAGGTGAGCGGGCTGTTCTCCGCGGTGCTGCTGGCGGCGTCGCTGGTGGTGCACCGCGACGTGTCGCTGAAGGCCACCGCGCGCTGGATGCTCAAGCACCTGCTGGTGATGGGCGCCGGTCTGGCGCTCGCGTACGTCGTCACCCAGGTGCTGTTCAAGACGGGCGTCTTCCCGCCCTCGCCCCGGCTCACCTTCGAGAAGCACTGGGTGGACAAGACCGTCTGGGCGCTCACGCACGTGTTCCCCAACGCGCTCGCGCTGTCCGCGCTCAACGAGGCGCCGGTGGGCGACATGGACGGCTACCGGGCCATGGTGGTGCTGACGCTGACCCTCCTGGGCGTGGGCGTCGCCGTGGAGGGCCGCCGCTCGGGGCTGGGGGGCGTGGGGCGCTGGCTGCTGGCGCTGGTGGCGCTGTCGGGCGCGGCGTACTCGGTGAGCTTCCTCGCCGGGGAGCGGTGGCCCACCTACCGCACGCTCAACGCGCTCACCGGCGTGTGGGCGGTGTTCTTCGCCGCGTCGCTGGTGAACCTGGGCACCATCTGGCCGAAGCACGGCCCGCGCATGGCCACGGCGCTGCTCACCGCGTTCGTCGCCTTCAGCGCCTTGCTCGCGCACGAGCAGTCCCTGGAGCTGTTCGCCCTGCCCCAGGGCCGGGAGCTGGCGCTGATGGAGCAGGGCGCCAGCCTCGTCGTCCCGGACCGCAAGCCCCGCGTCTTCGTCCTCACCGCCCGGCAGTCGGACTCCACCGCGCCGTTCCACTACCTGGACGAGTTCGGCTCCGTCTCCGTGGACGCGGAGTGGGTGGCCAAGGAGATGCTCAAGGCCCTGGTGAAGGAGCGCTTTCCCCGGGAGCGCGACGTCAGCGGCCTCTACCGCTTCGCCGCCGGCCCCGTCGCCCCCGAGCCGCGCAACTACGACATCCTCATCGACATGCGCCGCCAGCACGTGAGCGCCGTGAGCCCCATCCTCCAGAAGCCCCGCTAGCCCCCCTCACGTCGCCAGGGCGCCCTCAGGGGAACCCCTCATGCGTGCGCGCGGCTCCCACCCGGATTTCCGGGGAGAGGCGCCGGACCGGGCGCTCTCGTGCCGTGTCGTGCAGGTTGGGCCCCACCGGACGCGTGAATCCGGGTAATGAATCGGGCAGTGACGTCCTGCGTTCCCCTTCCGCGACCGCGAGCCCCGGGGGTTGGCCCCGTCCCGCGCCGCGGAAGGAAGCCCGTGGTCCACCCGGCCCAAGGAGACGCCCGCTGATGGACGGTGAACGTCCGGTGCGGCACGACTGGGTGTACCTGGGCGCCGGCTGGGCGGAGCACCTGCGCACCCCACTGCTCCCGGACGTCGTCGTGCACGCGACCGCGTGGCGGGAGCAGGGCCGGCCCTTCGCCGTCGCCCGCCAGGACATGCCGGACAAGGACGACGAGCTGCGCTTGACGCTCACCCTGCCCGACCGCCGCCACCTGTCGCTGCACCTGGCCCTGCCCGCCGTGGAGCGCCGGCTGCCGCCGCCCACGGTGGAGGAGGCGCGCCCCTCCGCCCCGGAAACCTGGGGGCCCGCGCTGGACGACGTCACCGCCCTGGGCACCGCGCTGGACCTGACGGTGGGCGTCTTCGGCTCGCTGGCCTGGCAGCACCGCTCGGGCGTGCCCTTCGTGCGGCCGCTGTCGGACGTGGACCTGCTCTTCGCCCCCGCGCGCTGGTCGGACGTGGAGCGGCTGCTGTTCGGGCTGGAGGCGGTGTCCCGGCGCCACTCGGTGGTGCGCCTGGACGGCGAGGTGCTGCTGCCCGACGGCGGCGCCGTGTCCTGGCGCGAGCTGGCGCTGGAGCCCGAGCGCATCTGGGTCACCGGTCCCCGGGGCGCCACCACCCGCACGCTCCGCGAGCTGCGCGCCCTCTTCCCCACGGAGTCGTAGCCCCCAGGCCCCGGCGGCGTGTCGCTCCGCGTGAATACACGCGGTCGCGGCCACGTCACGCAGCGCGCGGCCACGACCCGTTTCCACCCGCCACCCCGAATGCCTCACAGGGTTTTTTCAGACCTGCGGGAGGACCGGGGCGCGTCACCCCTGGACAAACCTGCAAGAACCTGAAACCGGAGCCGCCGTTGCGCGTTTCGTCAACAAGTCCATGGGGTTGCAACGGCCGCAGGGCAGGCAGCAGGACGGCCTCCTGGCTTCCGGGCCCCTTGGACGGGGCGGCCAATTGTCTCCCTGTGAATGGTTTGGTAAAGGTTGTCTTTGGGAGCGCTTGGGGGCCTCCCGTCACGATGATGATGGGATTCTCCGTACAGCGCTGGGCCGCATGGGCCCCCGGCCTCGTCAACCCTGCCTCCTGGGAAACGTGGCTCGCGACGCCTCACCCGCTCCCGGCCGACGGTACGCCCGCGCTCTCCGCGATGCCCGCGATGATGCGCCGTCGGGTGGACCGGCTGGGACGCATCGCGTTGCAGACGGCGTATGACGCGCACGTGGACGCGCCGGACGCGCCCGTCCTCTTCGCGTCGCGTTACGGGGACCTGGCCCGCTCGGTGGAACTCCTGACGCAGCTGGCGCGCTCGGAGCCGCTGTCCCCCACGTCCTTCAGCCTGTCGGTGCACAACGCCATCGGCGCGCTCTACTCCATCGCGCGGGGCGACACGTCCTCGTACAGCGCCATCGCCGCGGGCGAGGAGACGGTGGAGGCCGCCTTCACGGAGGCGTGCGGCCTGCTGTCCGACGGCGTCCCCCGGGTGATGGTCGTCGTCTACGACGAGCCCGTGCCCACCCCCTGGGAGCACTTCTCCCGGGACGTGGCGTTCCCCCACGCGTGGGCGTGTCTCCTGTCCGCCAGCACCGGCCCGGACGCCATCCACCTGGGCTGCGCGACCACTCCCTCCGACGCGCCCGTCACGCGGCAGGAGCCCGACGCGCTCCCGGCGGACCTGCGCGCCCTGCGCTTCCTCGTCTCCGGAGCCTCGCGGTGGGAGCACGCCGCGGGCGCCCGGCGCTGGCGGTGGGAACGCCATGCTTGAGAAGCTCAACCGGCTGTGGCGCATCTTCGCCACCGGACTGTCCTTCGCCACCTTCGGGCTGGGCGGGCTCGCGCTGCGCCTCCTCTACTTCCCGCTGCTCGCGCTGTTCGTGCGGGAGCCCAAGCGGCAGCAGCGGCTGGCGCGGCTGGCGGTGCACCACACGTTCCGCTTCTTCATCGGCTACATGCGCTTTCTGGGCGTGCTGCGCTACGAGCTGCAGGGCGTGGAGAAGCTGGCGCGCTCCGGGCTGCTCATCCTGGCCAACCACCCGTCGCTCATCGACGTGGTGTTCCTCATCTCGCTGGTCCCCAACGCGGACTGCGTGGTGAAGGCGAGCCTGGCGAACAACCCGTTCACGCGCGGCCCCATCCGGGCCACGCGCTACCTGTGCAACGACTCCGGGCCCGGGCTCATCCAGGACTGCATCGCGTCCGTGAAGGCCGGCAACAACCTCATCATCTTCCCGGAGGGCTCGCGCACGCCGCTGGACGGGACCATGCAGTTGCAGCGCGGCGCCGCCAACATCGCGGTGCGCGGCCCCTGCGACATCACGCCGGTCATCATCCAGTGCGAGCCGCGGGGCCTCACCAAGGGCATGCCCTGGTGGAAGGTGCCCGAAAGGCCCATGCACTACGTCATTCGCGTCGAGGACGACATCCACGTGTCGTCCCAGGACGTGGACGCGGGCGAGGCGGCGAAGGCCGCGCGCCAGCTCACCACCCGTTTGCACGACCATTTCTCCAGGGGGAGCCAAGGGCATGTTGGAGCTTGAGCAGGAAATAAAGCGGCTGGTCATCGAGACGCTGAACCTCGAGGACGTGAAGCCGGAGGACATTGATCCGGCGGCTCCGCTGTTCGTCGAGGGCCTGGGGTTGGACTCCATCGACGCGCTGGAGCTCGGCCTCGCGCTGCAGAAGTCCTATGGCGTCGTGCTGGCGAGCGACTCCAAGGAGAATCGCCGTCACTTCGCCAGCGTTCGAGCCCTCGCGGATTTCGTCAGCACCCACCGTACCCGGTCCTGAAGCTCCCTTCTAAAACCCAAAAGTGAGGAGTCACCCCATGACGAAGCACGAGCTGTTCGAGCGCCTGAGCGCCATCCTCCAGGAAACCTTCGACATCGAGCCGTCGCGCATCATCCCGGAGGCGCGGCTGCACGACGACCTGGACATCGACAGCATTGACGCCATCGACCTGCTGGTGCGCTTGAAGCCGGTGGCCGGCCAGCGCGTTCCGCCGGAGGTGTTCCGCTCGGTGCGCACGCTGCAGGACGTGGTGGACGCGCTGTACGGGCTGCTCGGCAGCGACTCCGCGGCAGCGTGAAGCGTCTGCGTCCGGTGCTGTTGGGGCTCTTGAGCCTCGCCTACCCGCCGCTCGTCTATCTGGGCCTGGGCCACTTCGAGCCCCGCTGGATGGCGCTGCCCCTGGCGGCCATGGCGGTGGTGCGCGCGGTGGCCACGCGGGAGAAGATGTGGCTCGCGGCCGCCGTGGGTGCCCTGGTGCTCGCGGGCTCCAGCATGCTGGGCAACAACGCGCTGCCCCTGAAGCTCTACCCCGTGCTGGTGAACGCGGTGCTGCTCACCGTATTCCTCACCAGCCTGGTGTATCCGCCCAGCGTCATCGAGCGCCTGGCGCGGATCCGGGAGAAGGACCTGCCGCCGTCCGGCGTGGCCTACACGCGCCGGGTGACACAGGTGTGGTGCGGCTTCTTCGTCCTCAACGGTGCGCTCGCGCTCACCACGGCGCTCTTCGCGAGCGACGCGACCTGGGCGCTCTACAATGGCCTCATCGCCTACGGCCTCATGGGCCTGCTGTTCGCGGGCGAGTGGGTGGTGCGGCAGCGGGTGCGCGCACGGCACGCCCATGGCTGAGCCGCTCGCGCTCGAACACCTCCTCGCCCACGGCCGTCCTTCCCGGTACCCCGTGGCGCGGTGCGAGGACGGCATGCGGGACTTCGGTGCGTTCCGCGCCCGGGTCGCCGGCTGGCGCGCGGCCTTCGCGGCGCACGGCGGCCAGCGCTTCGCCCTCTTCAGCGAGGACACCTTCGACTTCGCCACCGCGCTGCTGGGCGCGTGGCACGCGGGCGCGTGCGTCTACCTGCCCGCGGACGCGCGCCCCGCCACGCTGGACGCGCTGAAGGCCCACGTGGACGGCTTCGCCGGCCGGGCACCCCAAGCCATGACGGCCCTGACGCCGCTCGCGGATGGCGATGAGAGCGCCCTCGCGCTCCAGCCGCTCCCGCCCTCGCTGGCCGCGCTGGTGGTCTACACGTCGGGCTCCAGCGGGGAGCCCACCGCCATCCCCAAGCGCCTGTCGCAGCTGTCCACCGAGGTGGCCACGCTGGGCGCGCTGTTCGACGCGGACGTGGGGGACGTGCCGGTGCTGGCCACCGTGTCGCACCAGCACATCTACGGCCTGCTGTTCCGGGTGCTGTGGCCGCTGACGTCGGGCCGTCCGTTCGACGCGAACGCCCTGCCCTATCCGGAGGACATCCTGGCCGCGCTCCAGACCGGGCCGGGCCTGCTGGTGGCCAGCCCCGCGCACCTGAAGCGGCTGCCGCCGACGCTGGACTGGGCCGCCGTGCGCGGGAACCTGCGCGGGCTGTTCTCCTCCGGTGGGCCGCTCACCCCCGAAGCGCTGGAGTCCTGCCGAGACCTGCTGGGCCGCGCGCCGGTGGAGGTCTACGGCAGCTCGGAGACAGGCGGCGTCGCGTGGCGCCGGCGCGACACGGACGACACCGCGTCGTGGCGCACGATGCCGGGCGTGGAGGTCCGCGCCGACGAGGACGCCCTCCGCGTCCGCTCACCGCACCTGCCCTCGGACGACTGGTTCACCACGGAGGACCGCGCGCGGCCCGTGCCCGGCGGCTTCGAGCTGCTGGGACGCCGCGACCGGCTGCTCAAGCTGGAGGAGAAGCGCGTGTCGCTCTCCGCCATGGAGCGGACGCTGGTGGCCGGAGGGCTCCTGCGCGAGGCGCGCGTGCTGCCGCTCACGGAGGGGCACCGGGTCATCCTGGCCGTCGTGGGCGTGCCGGACGCGGATGGCTGGCGGCTCCAGGAGGCGGGGGGCAGGCGCTCCCTGAGCCAGGCGCTGCGCGAGAAGCTGGCCCCGCATTTCGAGTCCAGTGCCTTGCCGCGCCGGTTCCGGTATCTGGAGGCCATGCCGGTCAACTCCCAGGGCAAATCCACCGAGGCGGCGCTCGCCGCGCTCTTCGACCCGAAGCGTCCCCCGTTCCGCGTGCTGGAGCGCTCCGCCGAACGCGCGCTGCTCGAAGTGGAGGTCCCCGCGAACTCGCCGTACTTCGACGGGCACTTCCCGGGCTCGCCCATCCTGCCCGGCGTCGTGCAGTTGGAGTGGGCGCTCCTCCTGGGACGCGAGCACTTCGCGCTGCCGCCGGACTTCCTGCGGCTGGAGACGCTGAAGTTCCAGCAGGTCATTGCCCCCGGCACGAAGCTGACGGTGGAGCTCACCTGGGCGAAGGAGTCCGGGCGGCTGGGGTTCAAGTTGACGTCGGCCGCGGGCTCGCACGCCAGCGGCCGCATCGTGTTGGGGGGACAGGCGGGATGAAGGTCTGCGCGGTGATTCCGGTCTACAACCACGGCGAGGCCGTGGGCGCGGTGGTGAAGGCGGTTCGCGAGCACGGGCTGCCCTGCGTGCTGGTGGATGACGGCAGCGAGCCCGGCTGCGCGGCGGTGCTGGACGGCCTGGCGCGCGAGGACAGCGAGCACGTCGCCGTGGTCCGCCTGCCCCAGAACGAGGGCAAGGGCGGCGCGATGATGGCGGGCCTGCGCTCGGCGCTGGAGCGGGGCTACAGCCACGCGCTGCAAATCGACGCGGACGGCCAGCACAACGCCAACGACATCCCGCGCTTCCTGGCGCTGGCGAAGGCACAGCCGGACACGCTGGTGTGCGGCACCCCCGTCTACGACGAGTCCGTGCCCAAGGGCCGGCTGTACGGCCGCTACGCCACGCACATCTGGGTGTGGATCAACACGCTGTCCTTCGCCATCCGCGACTCCATGTGCGGCTTCCGCGTGTATCCGCTCAAGCCCACCGTGGCGCTCATCGACTCGGTGAAGATTGGCAAGCGAATGGACTTCGACGTGGAGGTGCTGGTGCGCCTGTTCTGGCGCGGCATGCACATCCTCAATCAGCCCACCCAGGTGCGCTACCCCACCGACGGCATCTCCCACTTCGACGTGCTCTGGGACAACGTGCGCATCTCCGGCATGCACGCCCGGCTCTTCTTCGGGATGCTGGGGCGGCTGCCGGTGCTCCTCTGGCGGAAGGTGGCGAAATGAAGTCCCGCCACTGGGCGGAGATGGGGGAGACCACCTTCGTCGCTGGCATCTGGCTCCTGTACTGGATCCACCGGCTGCTGGGCCGCTGGCCGTTCCGCGTCTGCCTCTACCCGGTGGTGCTGGTGAACTGGCTCCGGCGCCCGGCGCTGCGTCAGGCGTCGCGCGAATACCTGGAGCGGATGCAGGCCGCGACGGGGGCCCTGGGGCACGCGCCCCGCTGGCGCGACAGCGTGCGCCACGTGCTGATGTTCGCGGAGACCATGCTGGACAAGCTGCTCGCGGTGAGCGGGCGCTACCGCTTCGAGAGCGTCCGCACCGAGGGCCGCGAGGAGTTCTACCAGGTTGCGACGTCCGGCCGGGGCGGCGTCATCGTCACCGCGCACATGGGCTGCCTGGAGCTGTGCCGCACCATGGCGGAGCGCCGGGGCGAGGTGAAGCTCAACATCCTGGTGCACACGCTGCACGCGGAGCAGTTCAACCGCCTGCTCAAGCGCCTCAACCCGGAGAACGACTTCCGCCTGATGGAAGTCACCGACATGGGCCCCGCCACCGCCGTCGCGCTGAACGAGCGCGTGGAGGCGGGCGAGTTCGTGGTCATCGCGGGGGACCGCATCCCGGTGAATTCCGCGCAGACCGTGCGCGTCGACTTCCTCGGCCACCCGGCGCCATTTCCGGTGGGCCCGTACGTGCTGGCGGCGCTGCTCAAGTGTCCGCTCTACCTGCTGGGCTGCATCCATGAGGGCGACGGTTACACCATCCACTTCGAGCGCCTCTTCGAGCGCGTCGTGCTGCCCCGGGGCAAGCGCGAGGCAGCGCTCACTGAATGTGCCCAGCACTACGCGGGCCGGGTGACGGCGCTGCTGAAGCGCGCCCCCTACGACTGGTTCAACTTCTTTCCCTTCTGGGATCAGGTGCATGTCTCCGCGAAGCCCCCAACTTTCTGACACCCCGGTCCGCTTCGACGGCACCCGGCTGACGCTCGAGGACGTGGGCGCGCTGTCGCGCCGCGAGCGCCCGGCGGAGCTGGGCACGGCCCCGGCCTTCCGCCAGCGCATCGCCAAGGGCGCCGCGTTCCTGGACCGCCTGCTGGCGGAGGACGGCGTCATCTACGGCGTCACCACCGGCTACGGCGACTCCGTGACGGTGTCCATCCCGCCCGCGCTGGTGGCGGAGCTGCCGCACCACCTCTACACGTACCACGGCATCGGTGCGGGCCGGTTCCTCACGCCCGAGGAGACGCGCGCGGTGCTGGCCACGCGGCTGGCGTCGCTGTCGCAGGGCTTCTCCGGCGTGGGCGTGCCGCTGCTCACCCAACTGGAGCTGCTGCTCAAGCACGACGTGCTCCCCATGATTCCCGCGGAGGGGTCCGTGGGCGCGTCCGGCGACCTGACGCCCCTGTCCTACGTGGCGGCGGTGCTCTGCGGCGAGCGCGACGTGTGGCACCGGGGCGAGCGCAAGCCCGCGGCGCAGGTGCTGAAGGAACTGGGCATCGCTCCCCTCAAGCTGCGGCCGAAGGAAGGCCTGGCCATCATGAACGGCACCGCCGTGATGACGGCCCTGGCGTGCCTGGCGTGGGAGCGTGCGGAGTACCTGTCCCGGCTCGCCACGCGGCTCACGGCGTTCAACGTGCTGGCGAGCGCCGGCAACGCGCACCACTTCGACGAGACGCTCTTCGCGGCGAAGCCCCACGCCGGCCAGCAGCGCGTCGCGGCCCGGCTGCGCGCGGACCTCGTGTCGGACCGGCCGCCGCGCAACGAGCAGCGGCTCCAGGACCGGTACTCGCTGCGCTGCGCGCCGCACGTCATCGGCGTGCTCGAGGACGCGCTGCCCTATTTCCGCACGCTCATCGAGAACGAGCTGAACAGCGCCAACGACAACCCGCTCATCGACCCCGACGGAGAGCGGGTGCTGCACGGCGGCCACTTCTACGGCGGCCACATCGCCTTCGCCATGGACGGGCTGAAGAACGCGGTGGCCAACGTGGCGGACCTGCTGGACCGTCAGCTCGCGCTGCTGGTGGACCCGCGCTTCAACCACGGGCTGCCCGCGAACCTCTCCGCGTCCACGGGTGCCCGCGCGGCCATCAACCACGGCCTCAAGGCGGCGCAGATCAGCGTCTCCGCGTGGACCGCCGAGGCGCTGAAGCAGACCATGCCCGCGTCCGTCTTCTCCCGCTCCACCGAGTGCCACAACCAGGACAAGGTGAGCATGGGCACCATCGCCGCGCGCGACTGCCTGCGCGTGCTGGAGCTGACGGAGCAGGTGGCCGCGGCCATGCTCATCGCCGCGCGCCAGGGCGTCACCCTGCGCCAGCGGCTGGACGCGGACGCGAAGCCCGGCCCCGCCCTGGCCGCGATGCAGGCGGACCTGGAGGCGCGCATCCCCCTGCTGGTGGAGGACCGCGCGCTGGACGGCGAGCTGCAGGGCCTGCTCACGGCCATCCGCCGCCGGGAGTGGAGGCTGCATGAAGCCTGACCTGAGCTGCGAGCTGCTGATTGACCCGGCGTTCCACGACCTCGACATGATGGAGATCGTCTGGCACGGCCACTACGTGAAGTACCTGGAGCTGGCGCGCGCCGTCATCCTGCGCAAGCACGACTACGACTGGCCGCAGATGCGCGAGTCCGGCTACGGCTGGCCCGTGGTGGAGATGAAGCTCAAGTACGTCTCCCCCATCCGCTACAAGCAGCGCATCATCGTGCGCGCCGAAATCACCGAGTGGGAGAACCGGCTGCGCTTCGACTACCTGCTGCGCGACGCGGACACCGGCCGCAAGGTGAACCAGGCCCACACCATCCAGGTCGCCGTGTCGTTGAAGACAGGTGAGATGGAATACGTCTGTCCGGAAGTCCTCTGGCAGAAGCTGGGAGTGAGGCCGGAATGAAGCCCTTCCTCGTGTTGATGCTGTCGCTCCTGTCCGTCAGCGCCCACGCCGCGGACCTGGTGAAGGACGTGCGCGCGCGGCTGGTGGACGCGCCGCTGGTGCGCGGCCAGTTCGAACAGAAGAAGAGCGTGGCGGGCTTCAAGAAGCCGCTCGTGTCCAAGGGGGACTTCCTCCTCGCGCGCGACCAGGGCGTGCTGTGGAACACGCGCACGCCGTTCGCCTCCACCCTGACGCTCACGCGCAAGTCGCTGAGCGCCGAGCAGGGCGCGGGCGGCGCGGCGTACCACCTGGACTCCACCAAGGAGCCCGCGCTGGCGGCGGTGAACGAACTGCTCTTCGCGCTGCTGTCCGGCGACGTCGCGTCGCTCCAGAAGCGCTTCAAGGTGGAGGGCGCGCTCGTGGGCACCGCCGGCTGGAAGCTGGAGCTGACGCCCACGGACGCGGGGCTCGCGCGCGTCTTCAAGCACATCCGGCTGGAGGGTGACGGGTACGTGCGCCAGGTGCAGTTGGACGAGACGCGTGGCGACAGCAGCGTCATCACGTTCGAGCAGCTGGCACAGACGCCTCCCCCCGACGCCACGGAAGCGGAACGCCTTGGCAAATAAGCTGGCCATCCTCTGGGCGCTGGTGGTGCTCGCCGTGGGCGTGCACCAGGTGCAGTTCTGGCGCTCGGCGCGCCTGGACACCGACGTGCTCGCGCTCCTGCCGGAGGACGAGCAGGCGCCGGAGGTGGACGCCGCCACGCGCAAGCTGGCGGACGATGCCGGACGGCAGGTGGTGCTGCTGGTGGGCGCGAAGGACTGGCCCTCCGCTCAGCGCGCCGCGGATGAAGCGAGCCACGTGCTGTCGGAGTCCTCGGACCTGCTGGAGCCGGCGGTGGTGGACACCTCCGCGCTGGAGCAGGCGGTGGACTTCTACCGCCCGTACAGAGACAGGCTGCTCACGCCCGCGCAGCGCCAGTGGCTCTCACGCGCGACGCCGGAGGAACTGGGCGGCACGGCGCTGATGAAGCTGTACCAGCCCGCGGGCGCGCGGCTGACGGACTGGAACGCGGATCCGCTGGGCCTGTGGCAGGACTGGTGGCAGGCCCGCGCGGCGGAGACGTCCGCCCGTCCCCGCGACGGCCGGCTGTGGCTGTCCGGCGAGGGCCGCGAGTGGGTGCTCCTCACGTGGAAGAGCAAGGTGTCCGCCTTCGCGCTGGGGGACGGCTCGCGCGTCACCGCCGCGGTGGAGCGGGCGCGGGCGAAGGTGGAGGCCGCGGTGCCCGGCGGGCGGCTCGTCGCCGCGGGCGTGCCGCTGTACGCGGAGGCCGCCGCGGCGCAGGCGAGCTGGGAGATGTCCACCATCGGCTTCGGGTCGCTGGCGGCGGTGCTCCTCCTCGTCTGGCTCACCTTCCGCTCGCTGCGGCCCATCCTCCTCGTGGGCGTGTCGCTCACGCTGGGCTGCGCGGTGGCGCTCACCGTCACCGCGCTCGTCTTCGAGCGGGTGCACCTGCTCACGCTCGTCTTCGGCTCCAGCCTGGTCGGCGTGGCGGAGGACTACGGCTTCCACTACTTCGCCGCGCGCCAGGGCAAGGCCCCGTCGGAGCGCGGGCCGGTGATGCGCTCGCTGTTGCCGGGCATGGTGCTCGCGCTCGTCACCAGCGTGGTGGCGTACCTGGCGCTGGGCGTCGCGCCCTTCCCGGGCCTGCGGCAGATGGCGGTGTTCTCCGCCGCCGGCCTCACCGCCGCGTTCCTCACCGTGGTGTGCTGGTTCCCGTCGCTGGACACGGGCGCCCTGCCCGTCACGTCGTTCTCCGAGCGCTTCTCCGCGTCCATCACCCGCTGGCCGCGCGTCGCGTCCACCCCGGCCTGGTGGCTCTCCGGCGCGGTCCTGACGGTGCTGGTGGCCGTGGGCATCTGGAAGCTGGAGCCCCGCGACGACCTGCGCCAGTTGCAGGGCGCGCCTCCCAACCTCATCGCGGATCAGCGCGAGCTGGGGCGCCTGCTGGGGCTGCCCAGCCCGGCGCAGTTCTTCCTCGTGCAGGGCGACAGCGACGAGCAGGTGCTCGCGCGCGAGGCCCTGCTCAAGACGAAGCTGGACGCGCTCGTCGCCCAGAAGGTGTTCGCGGGCTACCGCGCCGTGTCCGACTGGCTCCCGTCCGAGGCGCAGCAGCGCGAGGACGCCGCCCTGAGCGCCCGCGCGGAGGGACAGGCGGTCGCCGCCGTCAGCGCCTCCACCGGTGAGGCCCCCGAGCGCGCCGCGTTTTCCCCTGAACCGCTCACGCCCTCGCGCTTCCTGTCGGGCCCCGCCGCGGGCGCCATCCGGCAGCAGTGGCTGGGGACGCTGGGCAAGGCGCAGTACAGCGTCCTCATGCTGCGCGGCCTCAACGACCCCAAGGTGCTGCCCCGGCTGGAAGAGGTGGCGCACGGCCTGGAGGGCATCCGCTGGGTGGACAAGACGGCGGAGATTTCAGGCCTGCTCAGCCGCTACCGCCGCATCATGGGCGGGCTCATCGTCGCGGGGTACATCGCGGTGCTGCTCACCCTGGTGGCGCGCTTCGGGCGCCAGGCGTGGCGCGCGTGGATTCCGTCCGTGCTGGGCACGCTCCTGACGCTCGCCATCTTCGGCTGGGTGGGCGCGCCGCTGCAGCTCTTCACCGTGCTCGGGCTGGTGCTGCTGCTGGGCATGGGCGTGGACTACGGCATCTTCCTGCTGGAGCACCCCGGTGACGGCTCCGCGTGGCTCGCGGTGGCGCTGGCCGGCGTGAGCACGCTCCTGTCCTTCGGGCTCCTGGGCCTGTCCGCCACGCCCGCGCTGCGCTCCTTCGGCCTCGCCATGCTGCTGGGCGAGGTCACCATCTGGATCCTCACCCCCTGTTTCCGACTTCCACCCCAGAAGAGCCACACATGAAAACTGAAACGACGGACATCCTCATCATTGGCGCGGGCCCCTCGGGCTCCGTCGCGGCGGGCATTCTTCGCAAGCAGGGCCGTGACGTCCTCGTGCTGGAGCGCGAGCAGTTCCCTCGCTTCTCCATTGGCGAGAGCCTGCTGCCGCAGAGCATGCAGTACATCGAGGAGGCCGGCTTCCTCCAGGACGTGGTGGAGGCGGGCTTCCAGTACAAGAACGGCGCGGCCTTCGAGCGCGCCGGCAGGTACACGGACTTCGACTTCCGCGACAAGTTCAGCCCCGGCTGGGGCACCACCTACCAGGTGCAGCGCGCCCGCTTCGACCAGCTCCTGGCCCACGCCGCGGAGAAGAAGGGCGCCACCGTGCGCTTCCGCCACGAGGTGCTGAGCGTGGACTTCGCCAGCGGGCAGCCGGAGGTGACGGCGCGCTCTGCCGAAGGCGAGACGTACCGCGTGAAGGCGCGCTTCGTCCTGGACGCGAGCGGCTTTGGCCGTGTGCTGCCGCGCCTGTTGAACCTGGAGACGCCGTCGGACTTCCCCGTGCGCGGCGCCATCTTCACGCACGTCGTGGACAACGTCCCGCCGGGCACCTTCGACCGGAACAAGATCCGCGTCACCACGCACCCGGAGCACGTGCACGTCTGGTACTGGACCATCCCCTTCTCCGACGGCCGCTGCTCGCTGGGGGTGGTCGCGAAGAAGGAATACCTGGACCAGTACACCGGCACGGACACGGAGCGGCTGCAGGCCATCGTCAAGGAGGCGCCGTCGCTGCAGAACCTCCTGAAGGACGCCGTCTGGGACACGCCCGCGCGCAAGCTCACCGGCTACGCGGCCAACGTGAAGTCGCTGTGGGGCCCGGGCTTCGCGCTGCTGGGCAACGCGGGTGAGTTCCTGGACCCGGTGTTCTCCTCGGGCGTCACCATCGCCGTGAAGTCCGCGAGCCTCGCGTCGGCCTGCATCGCCCGGGAGTTCGCGGGGGAGAAGGTGGACTGGGAGACCGCGTACGCGAAGCCGCTCAAGGCGGGCGTGGACACGTTCCGCACCTTCGTGGAGTCCTGGTACGAGGGCGGCTTCCAGAACGTCATCTTCCACCCCAACCCGTCCGAGGACGTGCGCCGGATGATCTCCGCCATCCTCGCCGGCTACGCGTGGGACAAGAACAACCCCTACGTCGCGGAGAGCAAGCGGCGCCTGGGCGTGCTCGAGGCCCTGTGCGCGGCCTGATTCCCGCCCTGCTCGTCGCGGGCCTCGTGGCCTGCACCAGCACGCCCCGGCCGAGGCCCGCCGCCCCTGGCGAGCCCCTGCCGGAGCTGCGCCTGGCCCCCGCCGCCTTCGGGGCGTCCGTGAGCCTGGCGCAGCGGCTGGTGTTCGCGCACGAGCAGGACCCGGGAGGCCCCCGCTCCCTGGAGGCCTTGATGGAAGTGGACCCGGCCTCGCTTCAGTTGGCGGGGCTGGCCATGGGGCAGCGCATCCTCACCCTGCGTTGGGACGGCACGAAGCTGGACGAGGAGCGGGACTCCCGTCTGCCCGCCCAGTTCGACTCCGCCCTGGTGCTCCGGGACGTGCAGCTCGTCTACTGGCCGGCCGACGCCGTGCGCGCCGCCCTGCCCGCCGGCTGGACGCTGGAGGATGGCCCGGGACGCCGCTCCCTGTCGAAGAACGGCAGGGAATGGGTGACGGTGCGCTACGATGGCGTACCGCGCTGGGAAGGGCGCACGCAGCTCACCAACCTGTCCGAGCACTACCAGCTCACCATCGAATCGCGCGGCGCGGACGAGTGACACCCCATGCCTCCTGTCTTCCTCAATCAACTGGGCCTCGTCTGCGCGTTGGGCTCCGGGAAGCAGGAGGTGGCCCGCGCCCTGTTCGCGGACACCGTCTCCGGCGTCACTTCGCTGGAGGGCTACGCGGACCGCCCGCTGCACCTGGGCGCCGTCACGTCCCCGCTCGCGGCCCAGGACGCCCTGCCCCCTTCGCAGCACAGCCGCAACAACGCGCTGCTGCTCACCGCGTTGGAGCAGGTGCGCCCCGCCGTGGACGCCGCGCTCGCCCGCTTCGGCCCCGCGCGCGTGGCGGTGGTGCTGGGCACCAGCACCTCCGGCATCGGTGAGAGCGAGACCGCCATGGTCAGCCACCTGACCACGGGGGCGTTGCCCTCGCGCTTCCACCTGCACCAGCAGGAGCTGGGCTCCCCGGCGATGGCGCTCACGCACGTGCTGGGCGTGGGCGGCCCGGCCTACGTCATCTCCACCGCGTGCTCCTCCAGCGCCAAGGCCCTGTCCAGCGCGGCGCGGATGCTGCGCGCGGGCACCGTGGACGCGGTGCTGACGGGCGGCGTGGACTCGCTGTGCCGCTTCACCATCGCGGGCTTCCGCGCGCTGGACTCCGTGAGCGAGGAGCGCTGCAACCCGATGAGCGTCCACCGCCACGGCATCAACATCGGTGAAGCCGCGGCGCTCTTCCTGATGACGCGCGAGCCGGGGCCGGTGCGCCTGTCCGGCTGGGGCGAGTCCTCCGACGCGCACCACATCTCCGCGCCGGAGCCCGGCGGCAAGGGCGCCATCGCCGCCATCCAGGAGGCCCTGAAGCGCGCGGGCCTTTCGCCGGAGCAGGTGGACTACGTGAACCTGCACGGCACCGCGACGGTGCAGAACGACGCCATGGAGAGCCGCGCGGTGCACGCGCTGCTGGGGCCGGACGTGAAGGCCAGCTCCACCAAGCCGCTCACCGGCCACACGCTGGGGGCCGCGGGCGCGCTGGAGGCGGCGTTCGCGTACCTCACGCTCGTGGACAACCCGGAGGGCCGGCTGCCCGGGCACTTCTGGGACGGGGCCGTGGACCCCTCGCTGCCGGCGCTGTCGCTGGTGAAGCCGGGCGAGGCGCTGGGGCGTCCGGTGCAGCGCGTGTTGAGCAACTCGTTCGCCTTCGGGGGCAGCAACGCGGCCCTCGTGCTGGAGCGCGCATGATGCGCATCGTCATCAACGAGCCCATCGAGGCGCTGGTGCCCCACGAGGGGCGCATGCGGCTGCTCGACCGCGCCCTGGAGGGCGACACGGACTCGCTCGTCGCGGAGGTCACCGTGCGCGAGGACAGCCTCTTCTTCTCCGACGGCGTCGTGGGCGGCTGGGTGGGCATCGAGTACATGGCGCAGGCCGTGGCCGCCTGGGCCGGGTGGCACGCGCGCCGGCGTGGCGGCACGCCCCGGGTGGGCTTCCTCCTGGGCACGCGCCGCTACGAGTGCAGCCGCCCCGTCTTCAAGCTGGGGGAGACCCTGCGCGTGGAGGTCCACCGCCAGTTCTCCGCGGACAATGGGCTGGGCCAGTTCGACTGCACCCTGCGCATCGGGACGGAGCAGGTGGCCACGGCGGCGCTGACGGTCTACGAGCCGCAACCGGGCCAGGACCTGGGAAGGGGCAACACAGATGGGTGACAAGACGGTGCTGGTGACGGGCTCCAGCCGGGGCATCGGCCGCGCCATCGCGCTGCGCCTGGCCCGCGACGGCTACGACGTCGTGGTGCACTGCCGCAGCAAGCGGGACGAGGCGGACGCCGTGGCCGCGCAGGTGCGCGAGGCGGGCCGCGAGGCGCGCGTGCTCCAGTTCGACGTGGCGGACCGCGCGGGCACGCAGGCCGCGCTGCTGGCCGACGTGGAGGCCCACGGCTGCTACTACGGCGTGGTGTGCAACGCGGGCATCGCTCGCGACAACGCCTTCCCCGCCATGACGTCCGAGGAGTGGGACAGCGTCATCCACACCAACCTGGACGCCTTCTACAACGTGCTCAACCCGCTCACGATGCCGCTGGTGCGCCGCAAGAAGCCGGGCCGCATCGTCACGCTGGCGTCCGTGTCCGGGCTCATGGGCAACCGCGGCCAGGTGAACTACAGCGCCGCGAAGGCGGGCATCATCGGCGCGACGAAGGCCCTGGCGGTGGAACTGGCCAAGCGCAACATCACCGTCAACTGCGTGGCGCCGGGCCTCATCGACACGGAGATGGTGCCTCCGGAAGTGCTGGAAGAAGCGCTGAAGATCATCCCCGCCCGCCGGATGGGCAGGCCCGAGGAGGTCGCCGCCGCGGTGAGCTTCCTCATGGCGGAGGATGCGGCCTACATCACGCGGCAGGTGATTTCGGTGAACGGGGGGATGATCGGATGAAGCGCGTGGTGGTCACCGGAGTCGGTGCGCTGAGCCCGCTGGGACACGACTGGAAGACGGTCGAGGCGCGGCTGCGTGCGCGCCAGAACGCCGTCCAGGTCATGGAGCCCTGGAAGGAATACGAAGGCCTGAACACGCGGCTGGGCGCGCCCGCCCTGCCGTTTGAATTGCCGCCGTCCACGTACTCGCGCAAGACGACGCGCACCATGGGCCGCGTGGCCCTGATGGCGACGCGGGCCAGCGAGCTGGCGCTCCAGGACGCGGGCCTGCTGGGCAGCCCCCTGGTGAAGGGGGGCAGGATGGGCATCGCCTACGGGTCCTCCGCGGGCACGCCGGAGAACATGGGCGACTTCGGCAAGATGATCACCCACAAGACGACGGAGGGCATCACCGCGACGACATACCTGCGGATGATGTCCCATACGGCGGCGGTGAACATCGGCGTCTTCTTCGGCGTCACCGGGCGCATCGTCACCACGTCCAGCGCGTGCACCTCCGGCAGCCAGGGCATCGGCTACGCGTACGAGGCCATCAAGCTGGGCCGCCAGGTGGCGATGCTCGCGGGCGGCGCGGAGGAGCTGGACGCCACGGGCGCGGCGGTGTTCGACACGCTGTTCGCCACCAGCACGAAGCACAACGAAGCGCCGCACCAGTCCCCCCGCCCCTTCCACGCCCAGCGCGACGGCCTGGTGCTGGGCGAGGGCGCGTGCACGCTGGTGCTGGAGGAGCTGGAGCACGCGAAGGCGCGCGGCGCGACCATCCACGCGGAGGTGCTGGGCTACGGCACCAACAGCGACGGCCGTCACGTCACGCAGCCCAACGCGGACACCATGGCGGAGGCCATGCGGCTGGCGCTGGAGGACGCGGGCGTGCCCGCTTCCGCCATTCCGTACGTCAACGCGCACGGCACGGCGACGGACACGGGCGACGTGGCGGAGAGCGCGGCGACGAAGATGGTCTTCGGGGAGAAGGTCGCCATCTCCAGCCTCAAGAGCTACATGGGCCACACGCTGGGGGCCTGCGGCGCGCTGGAGGCGTGGATGAGCATCCAGATGATGCGCTCGGACTGGTTCGCGCCGACGCTGCACCTGACGGCGGACTCCGTGGATCCGAAGTGCGCGCCGCTGGACTATGTCATGGGCGAGGGACGTGCTTTGCAGACGGACCTGGTGATGAGCAACAACTTCGCCTTCGGCGGCATCAACACGTCGTTGATCTTCCGCCGCTGGCCCTGACGCTGGAGACCTCGCGATGAAGAAAGCCCTCCTGTTGCTGGCCCTGATTGCCGCCACCCCCGCCCTGGCGCGCGACGACGTGACGAAGATCAAGCTGGCGGACGTGATGGCCCTGCCGGAAGCCAAGCAGAAGCTGGACGGCTCGGTGAAGTTCTTCATGGAGGGCGCGAAGACGCCCAACGTGCTCAAGACGCTGGGCAGCGACACCGCGAACAAGAAGACCAACGGCGTGGGCAAGTCGGACGACTACGCCTGCAAGTGGGCCGCCCTCTCCGCGCTCATCGCACTGCAGGAGGGCGCGAAGAAGAACGGCGCCAACGCGGTGGTCCACATCGTCAGCTACTACAAGAAGGTGGAGTTCAAGAGCGCCACCGAGATTGAGTGCCACGCCGGCAGCTTCGTCACCGGCGTCGCGCTCAAGGGCGACTACGCCACCATCGCGAAGTAGTCCGCCGTCCTGCCCGGGCGCGGCGGCCGCTACCGCCGCGCCGGCACCTCGATGCGGCAGACACTCTCCGGCGCCAGGTTCCGCGAGCGCATCCAGGCCTCCAGGTCGCGGTCGATGCGCGCGGCGGCCTCCGGGTTGAAGCGGCGGTTGTCCTGGAGCTTCCACCCCTGCGGGTAGTTGCCGGAGTAGCCATTCACCGTGGGCACGCCGTGCTCGCAGGACGCCCACACGGCGTCCAGGTTGTACTTCCACTCCTGCGACTCGCCGGACGTCGGCGCGTAGAAGAAGGTCGCGCAGCCGGACGGGATGCGCGCGGCCACCGCCTCCACGTCCGCGCGGGCCTCGTGCCGGTCGTAGACGGGGCCCGTGAGCCCCTGCTCCAGCAGGCACAGCGCTCCCAGCCCCACCGCCAGCGCCGCGCGGCCGGCGTCCCACTGCCGCTGGAGGTAGAGCGCCAGCCCCACGCCCGCGGGCACCAGCAGCCACATGCCGATGCGGGCCAGGGCGCGGATGGCCGCCGCTCCGGGCACGCCGTGGAAGACGAGCCACCAGGGCGTGACGCCGCCGGTGTAGCGCGAGGCGAGCAGCACCGTGGCCACCGTCACGACGAGCAGCAGCCGCACGGCGGGCCGTGAGCGCGCCTTCCACAGGCCGATGCCCGCGAGCACCGGCGTGACGAAGCCGAAGCCCAGCCGGTGCTCCCACGCCACGGGCATGCGCTGGAACTTGGAGAAGCCGTTCGTCCAGCCGTACAGCCAGCTGTCCTGGCCCAGGTAGAACCAGCTCCAGATGCGCGGCACCATGGGTGAGACTTCGCCGAAGCTGCGCAGGCCCACCGTGCCAATGGCCTGACGCGAGTGCAAAACGAGCGGCGCGAGCAGCGCCAGCCCCACGACGCCAAAGCCCACGAGCGCCGGGAGGTGGCGGCGCAGCGCCGTCAGCAGTGGGCCGCGCGTGTCCCGGAAGGCGAGCCCGGCGATGAACGCCAGGAGCAGGAAGAAGAAGAGGAACCAGCCCCAGTAGAAGCCCGCGTAGAGCTGGGCCACGAACGCGCCCACCAGCAGCGCGGCCCACGCCACCCCGCGCCGCCGGTCCGTCTCCGGCCGCGTCAGCGCCACCACCGCGCCCACGGCGAGGAGCGCGAAGAACTGCCCTTCGAGCTGCGGGTGGTTGAGCTGGTTGATGCGCGGCGCGCCCGCCGTGAAGAGCACCGCGCCCACCACCGCCGGGAACGCGCGCAGGCCGAACCCGCGCCGCAGCAGCCACACCGCCGCGGCGTAGTTCAGCACGGCCATGGTGAGCGCCCACGCCTGCCACGACAGGTCCGCGCCCAGGCCGAGGATGCGCCACACCCAGTAGAACGGCGCCACGCCCAGGAGCACGTCGGAGTACGCGGCGACGTTGGGCTCCGGGTAGAACATCGGCGGATCCCAGAAGCGCGCGTGCGCCGGGTCGCCGGACACGAAGCGCCAGCCGTGCTCCAGGACGTAGTGGTTGAAGCGCACGTCGCCCTCGTCCCCCTGCACCAGGCGCAGCCCGGACAGGATGGCGGGGTGGTGCGACAGCAGCAGGGCCAGCACGCTGCCAACGAGGACGAGCAGGGCGACGCGGGTGCGTTCCGAGACGGCGGTTCCCATGGGCGCCGGGAGCGTTAACACACCGGGCAGGCCCGCTGGAACGACGGAGGGCGCCTGTCACGCGCGCCCTTCCGTCCCCGCGCCAAGGACTTCAGCGCAGCGGCAGGTCCAGCCAGGACGGCCCGCCGAACGACACCGTCGCGCCCGTGCTGTTCGCGTCCAGGTAGAGCGGGTCCTCCGTGTCCACGACGAGCGCCAGCCGGTGCAGCACGGGGACGTCGTACGCGGTGGCGGGGAACGCCAGGTCCAGGTCGAGCGGCACGCCCGGCGTCGCGCCCTTCCAGCTCAGGGGCACGTGGGTGATGAGGCCGCCGTAGTCACCGGCCACGTCGTACAGGTAGGCGACGACGGTGCCTGACGCGGTGGAGGGCGTGACGCGCAGGCGCAGGACCGCCGAGCCACGGATGGAGACGCCGCTCGTGGTGAGCGACGACGTCCAGACGCCCGCGTTGAGGCGGTTCACGCCCGGCAGCCACACCACGGGCGGGATGCCCGTCAGCGCCTGGAGCCCGTTGGTCAGGAGCGCCACGCCCGCGTCGGCGGAGGTGTCGAAGCCGGACCAGACGACCCGCGAGCCGCTCAAGGTGGGCGAGCCGCCCAGGGTACCCGTGCCATCCAGCAGGCGGATGGCGCCCAGGCCGAAGCGCTGCGAGCCGCGCGAGACCTGGGCCCACGACGCATAGCCCTCCACGTCACCGTCGTAGGTGCGCAGCACGACGGGCGCCTCGCGGGAGATGCCGGTGTCCACGCCCGCGACGTACTGGTCCATCCAGCGCGTCACGCTGCCCCAGACATGGTTGGGCAGGCCCAGCAGGCCCGTGGCCTCCACGACGGCGTGGTCACCCGGCGCGAACTCCAGCCGCTTGGGGCCGGAGAGCTGGCCGTAGAACGACACCAGTTGGTTGGGCGGGAAGAGGCTGTCACCGTAGGCGTTGGCCATCAGGATGGCGGGCTTGTTGGTGTTGATCCAGCTGATGTACGTGGCCGCCGAGCGCACGCGGCCCCAGGCCTTGATGGACTCGATGTCCTGGTTGGCGAAGTAGTTGTTGATGGTCGTGCGCAGCTCCGGGCTGGGGCGGCCCAGCAGCGTCGCGGCCAGGTCGAGCAGCGCCACCGCCTGCGGACGCCGCGTCTCGCCGCCGAACAGCGACGCCACCAGGTCCGACCATCCGGAGAGCGCCGCCACCGCCTTCACGCGAGCATCGAAGCCGGAGGCGATGAGCGCGATGCCCGCGCCATACGAGACGCCAGCGAGCCCGATGCGCGAGCCATTCGCCGTCGTGTTGGCGACCATCCAGTCCAGGACGCGCGAGGTGTCCGCGATGTCCGCCGGGCCGGCCGTATCAATGCCGCCGCCGGAGGCCCAGAAGCCGCGCGGCGTGTACGACAGCGCCACGTAGCCCTTCTGCGCCAGCGCGTTGGCCTGGGCCAGGTACTCCAGGTCGTTGAGTCCCCAACTCGAGATGAAGACCACCGCCGGATGCGGGCCCGGCGTGGTGGGCGCGATGTAGTTGGCCTTGAGCACGGTGCCGTCGCTCATGGGGATGTCGACGAACCGGAAGCCGGTCGTCGGCAGGGCCATGCTCGTGAGCGGCAACAGCAGGAGCAGCAGGACCACGGGCAGACGCGTGCACCACGCAGCGGGCTTCAACGCCATTGAGACACCTCTTTCCATTCCAAGCGCGATGATTGTCATTTCAAAGCAGCTTCTGTCCCAGCATGTCGAAGGCGCGCGGGATGGACTGTGTATGCAGGACGACACGCGGCTGGAGTCATGCGGCTCCCGGTTGGCTCAATCCCTTACGGTAGCCAGAACCAAGGAACATCGCATGCGAAGGCTCCGCGCCCTCCTGTTCTCCAGCACACTGCTCACGAGCGGCACGGCCCTCGCCTGCGAGACGTGCCGTCCCGCGGTGCAGGCCGGCATCTTCAACGACCACTTCTGGGGCCGGCTGGCCATCACGCTGCTGCCCTTCGGCGTCGTCCTGTGCGTCGTGGTGCCGCTGCACTTCCTGGGGCGTGAGCGATGAGCCGGATGCACCGGGGGCCGCTGCTCTCCGCGGGCGTGATGCTGGGCGTGGGGCTGGGAGGCTTCGTCGACGGCATCCTCCTGCACCAGCTGCTCCAATGGCACAACATGCTCTCCAGCCACCTGCCGCCGGACACGCTGGTGAACGCCAAGGTGAATATGTTCTGGGATGGCCTCTTTCACGCCTTCACCTGGCTCATGACCTTCAGCGGCCTGGTGCTGCTCTGGCGCGCGGGGCTCAGGTCGGACGTGCCGTGGTCCACGCGCACCTTCGCCGGCTGCCTCCTGGGCGGCTGGGGCCTCTTCAACGTCGTCGAAGGACTCATCGACCACCAGCTCCTCGGCGTGCACCACGTGCGCACCGGCCCCTCGCAGACCGCCTGGGACGTGGGCTTCCTCTTCTTCGGGCTGGCCCTGCTGCTCGCGGGCGGCGCGCTGATCCGCGCGGGCCGTGAGGACGTCATCCCCCGGGGTGGCGTCATCGCGCCGTAGGCCGAGCCATCGCGCATTGGCGGACAGCCACCCGGGTCTTGGGGGACGGATGGCCAACGGGCGGCGCAGTGACAGCTTCCCGCCTCGCGGGACGGGCCCGCACCCGGGGGACCCTTCCATGCCGTCACCGCGACGCTGTCCGCCTTGCCTCGTTGTCCTGCTGGCGCTCTGTCTGGGTGGAGGGTCCCTCGCCGGAGCCCAACCCCTGGCGCCTCTCACCCTCCCGGAGGGCTTCTCCTCCGAGCCCGTCGTCACCGGCCTGCAATACCCGACGACGTTCGCGAACCTCCCCGACGGCAGCCTCCTCATCGCGGAGAAGGAGGGCGTGGTCCGGCGCTTCAAGGACGGCGTCCTCCAGCCCGTGCCCTTCATCGACATCCGTGGCCGGGTGAACTCGCACCATGACCGCGGGCTGCTGGGGCTGGCGGTGGACCCGGCCTTCGCCACCAACGGCTTCGTCTACCTGCTCTACACCTATGACGACGACGACACGGATGACGCCGGCCCCAAGACGGCGCGGCTGGCGCGCTACACCGCCGTGGGCGACATGGCCTCGCCCACGAGCGAGCTTGTCCTGCTCGGCACCGCGGTGGGGGCCTCCTGCAACGACCTTCCCCTGGGAGCGGACTGCATTCCCTCGGACAGCGCTTCGCACTCCGTGGGCACCGTCCGGTTCGCGCCGGACGGCACCCTCTTCGTGACGACGGGCGACGCGGCCAGCTTCGACGCGGTGGACGACGACGCCCTGCGGGCGCAGAGCCTGGACTCCCTCGCGGGCAAGGTCCTGCACATCACGCGCACGGGCGCGGGCGTGGGCTCGAACCCGTTCTGGAACGGGGACGCCGGGGCCAACCGCTCGAAGGTGTGGGCGCTGGGGCTGCGCAATCCCTATCGCTTCAGCCTGCGCCCGGGCACCTCCATGCCCTACCTGGGCGACGTCGGCTGGAACACCTACGAGGAGATCAACGTCGCGGCGCCGGGGGCGAACCTGGGCTGGCCCTGCTACGAGGGCAACTTCCGCCAGCGCGGCTACGAATCCAAGTCCGTCTGTCAGGCGCTCTATGCCCGGGGGCCCGGCGCGGTGCGGCCTCCGCTGTATGTCTGGGATCACGGCGTGGGACAGACGGCGACGGGGGGCGGCTTCTACACCGGCATGGCGTACCCGGAGGCGTGGCGGGGCGCCTACTTCTTCGGCGACTACAGCCAGCAGTGGATCCGAACCCTGAGAGTGGATGCGAATGATCAGCTCGTGCCCGACAGCGTGACGGTGTTCGCGACCGGCGTGGGCGGGCTGGTGGAGCTGGGCTTCGGGCCGGACTCCAACCTCTTCTTCGTGGACGTCGTCGCCGGCGAGCTGCGCCGCATCCGCTACACGGCGGGCAACACGCCGCCCGTGGCCGTGGCCTCGTCCACGCCGCGCCGGGGTCAGCCGCCCCTGCTCGTGCGCTTCTCCAGCGCGGGCTCCAGCGACCCGGACGGGGACGCGCTCCAGTACCGCTGGGACTTCGGGGACAACTCCCCCGTGTCGACGCTGCCCTCCCCGGAGCACACGTACACAACCGCCGGCTTCTACGTGGCCCGGCTGACCGTCAGCGACGGACGCGGGGGCAGCCACTCCGCCGCGGTGAGCACCGTCGTGGGCAACGTGCTGCCCGTCGTGACCATCCAGTCGCCCCCGCCGACGTACCGCTTCAAGGTCGGCGACGTGGTGACCTACTCGGGCTCGGCGGTGGACCCCAACGAGGGCCCCATTCCCGGCGACCGGTTGAGGTGGACCGTCACCCTGCGCCACTGCACCGCGGGCGGCTGCCACACCCACCCGTACTCCACGAGCACGGGCGTGACCGGATCCTTCACCGTGCCGGACCACGGCGACGAGGTGCACTTCGATCTCAAGCTGACCGCGATGAGCTCCACCGGGCTGACGAGCAGTTGGATGATCACCGTGGACCCGCTGCTCGTGCAGCTGACGCTCCAGACGTCACCGCCGGGGCTGGAGCTGGTGTTCGACGGCACGAGCGCACCGGCGCCCCGGGTGCTCCCGGTCATCGTCGGCTCCACGCACACCCTGCGCGCGCCCTCGCCGCAAGGCGTCTTCGGGTTCCGCGAGTGGTCCGACGGCGGTGCCGCGGAGCACGTCATCCAGGTGGGCCCGGACGGCGCCAGCTACACGGCCTTCTTCGACCCCGTCGCCCCCCTGGAGTGCCCCCCCGGCCAGTACCGCGCGGAGTACTTCGGCAACCGCGACCTGGAGGGCTCCCCGGCGAGGGTGCGATGCGAGTCGGCGCCGCTCGAAAACTTCTGGGGCACGGGCAGCCCCGTGCCGGAGGTGGGGCCCGACGACTTCTCCGTGCGCTGGACGGGGCGGTTCTACTTCGTGTCGGACCTGTACTACTTCATCGCCCAGGCGGATGACGGCGTCCGGGTGTTCGTGGACGGCTCGCGCGTCATCGACGGGTGGAAGGACCAGTCCACCACCAGCTACTTCGTGGGCCGCTGGATGACCGCCGGCGAGCACTCCGTGGTCATGGAGTACTACGAGCACGGGGGCGATGCCGTGGCCGGCCTGCGCTGGTATCGCTAGGGCCCGGGCGGCTGGAATGAAATGGCTGGGATGAAACCGACGTTTGGGCTGTTGGAGACGGGCCCGCGTGCGCCAGAGTGCGCCACCCCGTTCGGGCACTTCCAGGAGCCTCCATGTCGTTCCGTTCCAGACCGCCGTTTGGCGCCGCGCGCATGACGCTCGGCGTCTGTGCGTCCGCGCTCATCACCGCGTGCGCCTCCACCGCGCCCGCGGAGAAGTCCCCGCCGCAGGCCCAGGCCGCCGCCACCCCGGCCCCCGCGCCCGCGGCCCCCGCCGCTCCCAAGCCGCACTACGGGAGCTTCGGCGTCGACACGCCGGGCATGGACACGTCCGTGGCGCCCGGCGACGACTTCTACCGCTACGTCAACGGCAAGTGGGTGGACAACACGGAGATTCCTCCCGACCGCTCCTCCTACGGCATGTTCTCGCGGCTGTCCGATGACGCCGCACAGCAGACGCGCGAGCTGCTGGAGGCCGCCGCGAAGTCGGACGCCCCCGCCGGCAGCGAGGAGCGCAAGCTGGGCGACTTCTACTCCAGCATCATCGACGAGGCCGCCATCGACGCCCGCGGCGCCACGCCGCTCAAGCCGGAGCTGGACCGCATCTCCGCGGTCGCCAACCGCAAGGACCTGGCCTCGCTGCTGGGCACCACGCTGCGCAGCGACGTGGATCCGCTCAACACCGGGCAGGCCACCACGGAGCGCCTGCTGGGCCTGTGGGTGGCGGAGGACCTGAACGACCCCAGCCGCTACGCGGCCTACCTCCTCCAGGGTGGCCTGGGCCTGCCGGACCGCGACTTCTACCTGAAGGACACGCCGCGCTTCAAAGAGGTGCGGGAGAAGTACCAGCAGCACATCGCCATCCAGCTGAAGAACGCGGGCATCGCCGACGCGGAGGCCAAGGCCCGCGCCATCTTCGGTTTGGAGAAGAAGATTGCCCAGATCCACTGGGCGGCCCAGGACACGCAGGACGTCGCCAAGGTGAACAACCCCTGGAAGCAGACGGACTTCGCGAAGAAGGCGCCCGGCATGGACTGGGCCGCGTACTTCGCCAGCGCGGGCCTCGCGTCCCAGAAGGACTTCATCGTCTGGCAGCCGTCCGCCATCACCGGCATCGCGAAGCTCGTGGGCAGCGAGCCCATCCAGGCCTGGAAGGACTACCTGTCCTTCCACACCATCCTGCGCAACGCCTCGGTCCTGTCCAAGCCCTTCGTGGACGCGGGCTTCGACTTCAACGGCCGCACCATGTCCGGCGCGCAGCAACTGCGCCCGCGCTGGAAGCGCGGCGTGGACTTCACCAACGGCGCCATGGGCGAGGCCGTGGGCAAGCGCTACGTGGAGAAGCACTTCCCGCCCGCCGCCAAGGCCGAGGCGGACGTGATGGTGCGCAACATCCTGGCCGCGCTGGGCCGCCACATCGACGCGCTCGAGTGGATGTCGCCGGAGACCAAGGCCCGCGCCAAGGAGAAGCTGGGCACGGTGCAGGTGGGCATTGGCCACCCGGACACCTGGCGTGACTACTCCGGTCTGGAAATCGTGAAGGGCGACGCCTTCGGCAACGCGGAGCGCGCGGAGCTCTTCGACCACCAGCGCAACCTGGCCAAGCTGGGCAAGCCCGTGGACCGCAAGGAGTGGTTCATGACGCCCCAGGAGGTCAACGCGCTCAACTCGCCGCAGCAGAACTCCATCATCTTCCCGGCCGCCATCCTCCAGCCGCCCTTCTTCGACCCGAACGCGGATCCGGCGGTGAACTACGGCGGCATCGGCTCCGTCATCGGCCACGAAATCGTCCACAGCTTCGACGACGTGGGCGCGCAGTTCGACGCGAAGGGCAAGCTGGCCAACTGGTGGACGCCCAAGGACCTGGAGCAGTTCAAGGCCGCGGGCCAGGCGCTGTCCGCCCAGTTCAGCGCGTACAAGCCCCTGCCCGACATGAACGTGAACGGCGAGCTGACGCTGGGCGAGAACATCGCCGACGTGGCGGGCCTGTCCATCGCGCATGACGCCTACCAGATGTCCCTGGACGGCAAGCCCGCGCCCACGCTGGACGGCTTCACGGGTGAGCAGCGCTTCTTCATGGGCTTCGCCCAGGCGTGGCGCAACAAGTTCCGCGAGCCGATGCTGCGCCGGCTGCTCGTGACGGATGGGCACTCGCCCGGCATGTACCGCGCGGCCACCGTGCGCAACCTGGATGCGTGGTACCCGGCGTTCGACGTGAAGCCCGGCCAGGGCCTCTACCTGAAGCCGGAGCAGCGCGTGAAGGTCTGGTAGCCGAAGCATCCCCGCACCGGGCGCACGAAGTCCGTGCGTCCGGTGCACTGGTGCATGGCGCGGCGCGGGCGCACGGTGGGGGCATGACCACGACCCTGCATTCGCCCCCTGTCGCCTCGCTGCTCACCCACCTCTTCGCGGACGCGCGCAAGACGGACGCCGCCGTGCTCGCGCCCTTCAGCGCCCTCCCCGCGGAAGAGCGCAGGGCCCGGCTGGACAACGACCCCCGCGCCTTCTACGCGAGCGTCGCGGAGGCGTACCTGCCCGTGTCGGAGAAGCTGGGGCAGCTGCTCTACGCGCTCACCCGCGCGCGCCGCGCCCGCACGGTGGTGGAGTTCGGCACGTCCTTCGGCATCTCCACGGTGCACCTGGCGGCGGCGCTGCGCGACGGCGGCGGCGGCCGGATCATCACCACGGAGTACGAGGCCTCCAAGGTGCGCCGCGCGAAGGAGCACCTCACCCAGGCGGGGCTCGTGGACCTGGTGGAGTTCCGCGTGGGCGACGCGCTGGAGACGCTGCGCACGGACGTGCCGGACGGCATCGACCTGGTGCTCTTCGACGGCGCGAAGCCGCTCTACCTGCCGCTGTTGCGGCTTCTGGAGCCGAAGCTGGGGCCCGGGGCCCTGCTGGTCGCGGACAACGTGAAGATGAGCCCGGCGTTCGCGGCGCACCTGGCGCGGCCGGAGCACGGCTACGTCACCGTGCCCCTGCCCTGGGAGGACGACGACTGCCTCTTCGCCGTGCGCGCCGCGTGAAGACGCGCGGCTAGGATGGCCCGGATGGCGGACCTGGACCTCAACCTGCTCGTGGCGCTCGATGCCCTCCTGCGAGAGGGCAGCGTGGCGCGCGCCGCGGACCGGCTGGGGCTGAGCGCGCCCGCCATGAGCCGCACGCTCACCCGCATCCGCACCGCGCTGGGAGACCCGGTGCTGGTGCGCGCGGGGCGCGGGCTGGTCCCCACGCCCCGGGCCCTGGCGCTCCAGGAGCAGGTGCGCGCCGTGGTGCGGGAGGCCACCGCGCTGCTCGCGCCGGGCACGCCCACCGCACCGGAAGCGCTGACGCGCACGCTGACGCTGCGGGTGAACGACGGCGTCATCCCGCTGCTGGGCACCGCGCTCCACCAGCGGGCGCGCGCCGAAGCGCCCGGCGTGACGCTGCGCTTCGTGCCGGAGGGAGCGGAGGACGTGGAGTCCCTGCGCGACGGCGAGGTGGACCTGGACATCGGCGTGCAGGGCGCGCTGGGGCCGGAGATCCGCGTGCAGAAGCTGGGCGAGGAGAGCTTCATGTGCCTGGTGGGGCGGGCGTCGCCGCTCGCGCGAGGACGGCTGACGCTGGAGCGCTTCGCCCGCGCCGAGCACGTCGGCGTGTCACGGCGGGGCAAGCTGCGCACCCCACTGGACGACGTGCTGGAGCAGCACGGCCACACGCGACGGGTGACGGCGGTGGTGCCCAACCTGCTCGCCGCGGCGGCGTTCGTCGCGGAGACAGAGGCCGTCACGGTCGTGAACGGCGGTTTCGCCCGCGCGGTGGCGGCGCTGATGCCCGTCAAGGAGCGCCCCGTGCCGCTGCCCCTGCCGCGCGTCACCGTCGCTCAGGCGTGGCACCCCCGCTTCGACCACGACCCCGCGCACGTCTGGCTGCGGCGGACAGTGAAGGCACTCTGCGAGGCGCCCGTGCGTCCTCCCAAAAAACATGGAGGCGCAACTTAAAACAGCGCGCTGCGACAATGTGGGAGTCGGTAGGTCCGCTCCGCATCCCCCCACGGAGGAACACCATGGAAATCAACCGCAAGTCGCCCGCCTCCATTGCCCCCACCGCCCGCACGGACACCTCCCGCGCCCAGGCACCCAAGGCGAAGCCGCTGACGGTGCGCGACGGCTTCGACACCCAGGGTGCGCGGCCCTCCAACTTCGTGGACCGCCCGACGGGCCGCCCCACGCCCCCGGGCGCCAGCGTGCCGGCGTCGGCCTTCACCTTCGGCGGCGCCAACGTCGCGGTGAAGCCGGACGCGAACAAGGCCGTCGACGCGAAGAAGGTGGACCCGTCGCAGCCGAAGCCCAAGCTCACGGGCGAGCCGGTCATCGCGGTCATCGACGGCGGCGTGGACTACAAGCACACCGACCTGGACGACGCGATGTGGACGAACCCCGGTGAGGTGGACGGGGACGGCGTCGACAACGACAACAACGGCATCGCGGACGACATCCACGGCTTCAACGTGGGCACCGGCAAGGGCGACCCGTTCAAGGGCGACGGCACGGACCACGGCACGCACGTGGCGGGCATCATCGCCGCCGAGGACAACGGCGAGGGCAACACCGGCATCGCCGCGGGCAAGGCGAAGATTCTCAGCGTGGGCGGCCTGTACGACGGCGCGGACCTGCTCACCAACTTCGAGCGCTCGGTGGACTACCTGGTCAAGATGAAGACCGAGCACGGCGTGAACATCCGCGCCGCCAACGCGAGCTTCGGTGACTCCTACCGCGACGCCGCGTCCCAGAAGCGCTGGGAGGCCGCCATCCAGAAGCTGGCGGACGCGGACATCCTGCTGCTGGCCGCCACCGCCAACGGCAACGGCAGCAACATGAACAACGTGCCGGACATGCCCGCCAACGTGGACCTGCCCAACGTCCTCACCGTGGCGTCCATGGACCGAAACAACGACAAGCTGGCCCGCTTCTCGTCGCACGGCGACAAGGTGGTGGACCTGGCCGCCGTGGGCGAGGACGTCCTCAGCACCGTGCCCGGCAACGACTGGGAGGAGATGAGCGGCACCTCCATGGCCACCCCCACCGTGGCCGCCACCGCCGCGCGCATGTTCGCGGAGAACCCGGACCTGACCGCCGTGCAGGTGCGTGACCTCATCCTCAAGACGGTCCAGCAGGACCCGGACCTCAAGGGCAAGGTCATCACCGGCGGCAAGCTGGACATCGAGGCCGCCATCGCCGCCGCCAAGGCCACCGTCGAGCCCAAGCCCGAGACGCAGCCCGTCGCCTCGCGCTGATCCTCCCCGGCCCTCACGCCGGGTAGGTCTCCGGCACACACAGGCCGGGAGGTTTTTTCCGGCGCGGACGCAACTTCCCCCACCCCCGTGAGACAATCCGGGGGTTCCAGTTTTGTGCAGAGGGGGAAGTCCGTGTCCGTCCGCATTCCAGCCGCTGGTGTCCCGCAGACGCGCCTGCCCGAGTCGCAGCCCGTCGCGCCGCGCGCGCCCATTGCTCCGTCGCTGGGCTACGCCAGGAACGACACGTTCCAGGCGGACGGCGGCGAGATTGGCCGCCGCGGCCGCACCCAGCGCGCGACGCCGCCCCCCGCCACGCAGCCGGCCGCGCCCGCCGCCAACACGCGCGCGGAGCCGCTGCAGCCGGAGACGAACACCGCCCTCCAGGCCCGCCTCTCCGCGATGCCGGCGCCCGAGCGCGAGCGCGCCACGCAGTTCCTGAACCAGCACGTCCTCAACACGCCCAACGCGGACCGCGCCACGCGCACGTTCCTGGACCTGTCCGCGATGCAGGCCGCGCGTCCGGCCCGGCTGAGCATGGACACGGTGGAGACGCTGACGCGCGGCGTGGCGGAGCCGCGTGGCACCGGCGCGGCGGGCCAGGAAGGCATCCTGGGTCCGGCCCAGGCGCGCGCCGCGGCCAGCGCCATGGTGGGCATGACGGGCGAGGACTTCAACGCGCTCCAGGGCGCCCTGCGCAACGCGGGCACGCGCGACGGCCAGCCGGTGCCCAACGCGGACGTGCAGACGGAGCGCTCGCTCATCCTCAAGGCCGTGGGGGCGCGCAGCCAGGAGATGACGGCGCCCGGCGCGCTCGACCGCGTGCGCAACTTCTTCGGCGACACGACCTCGGACATGGACGAGGTGACGCGCTTCGCCCGGGACATCGCGGGCACGCCGCGCGCCACGCTCATCAACCAGTCCACCGCCATCGACGTGAACGCGGGCGCGGGCGCGCTCCAGCAGCGCTTCGACGACTCGTGCGCGCCCACCGCGGCGCAGGTCGCCCACGCGGACGCGGACCCCGTTTACGCGCGCCGGATGCACCGCGAGCCCATCCACAGCCTGGACGCGAACACGAACATCGGCCGCGAGCAGCGGCGCGTGCTGGAGAACAACGGCGGCATCGCGCGGCCCCGCCAGGGCGGCACGGGCGACAGCCTGGGCGTCTCCCCGGACGCGATGCGGGACATGTTCAACCGGGGCGTCTCCCCCAGCAGCAACCGCACCTACGCGACCCAGACCATCCCCGACTCGCCCCAGGCGCGTCAGGGCGCGCTGGACCGCGCGGACCGGCTGCTGCGCGACGGCGTGGACGTGCCCTTCGCCGTCCAATGGAGCGGCGGTGGCGGCCACGCGATGGTGATGTCCGACGTGCGCGGCCAGGGCGCCAACCGCGAGTACCTGGTCACCGACCCGATGGACGGCAGGACGGGCTGGGTGCGCGGCAGCGACATCGCGGCGGGCAACACCCGCATCGGCCCGGGGACGGGTCGGCTCGCCTGGACCTTCGAGTAGCCTCTTCTCCTCGCAGCCCCCTTCCGGGCCCCCTCGCCACGCTTCGTGGCGGGTGTGGGCCCGGAAGCCGTTTTTCCCTTCCGTGAGTCCTCCATGCGTGCGCCTTCCGTGATGCGTCTCCTCGTGCTGTCCGTGCCCCTGTTCTCCGCGCCCGCGTGGGCCATCGAGCGCTGCTCGTTCCAGGGCAAGCCCATCAACCTGGACAACGGCAGCTCCACCGCGAAGCTCACCGGCACCGTGCGCTGCGTGGACGAGGACACGAAGAAGGAGACGCACACCGTCGCGTTCAAGAACGGCCAGCAGGACGGCTGGGAGGTGCGCCGCTGGTCCGACGGCCGCGCCGTGGAGCAGGAGTACAAGGCCGGCAAGCGCCACGGCGGCTTCAAGCGCTACGAGGACGGCCGGCTGGTGGAGACCAGCCATTACGTGGACGACAACGAGCAGGGCGAGTCGCTGCGCTACCACCCCAACGGCAAGGTGTCCCGGCGCGTGGACCGTCAGCCGGACGACGCGAAGAGCACCTACGCGGACTACGACGAGGAGGGGCGGCTCACCAAGGCGGGTTGCGGCCTGCGCTCCTCCTGGGAGGCGGGCCTCAAGGACTGCGTCTGGAAGGGGCCCTCGCCGCTCGTGTTCTTCCACCCGAACGGACAGAAGCGCGCCGTCATCCAGTTGAAGGACGGGCGGCGCGAAGGCGTGACGGAGCTCTTCGACAAGGACGGGCAGCGCACCGCGACGAACGCGTTCTCCGCGGGCGTGCTCCACGGCGTGAGCACGCGGTACTCCGCCGGCAAGGCCCTCAGCTCCACGACCTGGGCCCAGGGCGAGCGGGACGGCGACGAGACGGAGTTCTTCAGCGACGGCGGCAAGAAGCAGGTCGTCACCTGGAAGGGCCGCCAGCAGGTGAAGCGCGTGGAGTACTTCCAGAACGGCGAGCGCAAGCATGAGCTCGTGGTGACGGGCGAGCGCGCGGTGGAGTCCTTCTTCGAGGACGACGGCTCCCTGCGCGAGCGGCGCAACCTGATTAAAGGCGAGTTCCACAACGGCTTCGACTCCGATGGCGTCACGGAGACCTTCCTCCCGGACGGCGGACCGGAGAGCCGCGAGCACTACGTGAAGGGCAAGGCCGAAGGCCGCCGCCAGGTGTGGGCGGAGAACGGCACCCTCATCGAGGACTCGCAGTGGGTGAAGGGCCGCGTCACCGAGCGCAAGCGCTGGGAACCCGACGGCGGGCTGGTGGAGGACGAGGCCTTCTACGAGGACGGCTCGCGCAAGAAGAAGAAGTAGCAGGGGCGCGAGGGAGCGCCGCCTTGACGGAGGATGACGGCAATATTACTGCCATCATCCATCATGACCCAGAAGACGGAGCAGAAGCAGAAGTCGCACGACGCCATCCTCGCGTCCGCCGCCACGTTGCTCCTGGAACGTGGCATCCAGGCGAGCTCCATCATGGACGTGATGAAGGGCGCCGGGCTCACGGTGGGCGGCTTCTACGGGCACTTCGACTCGAAGGAGCACCTGTTCACGGAGACCCTCCGGGGCACCGCGCGCACGGTGTGGAACGCGCTCCTGAAGAAGGCGAAGGAGGACGCGCCGGACGCGCCCGCGCTGAAGGTCCTGCAGCGCTACCTGTCGCGCCAGCACCGCGACGCCGTCACGCCCACGTGTCCTTTGCCCAGCATCGCCGCGGAGGTGTCGCGCGCGGGGGAGCCCTACCGGGGCGCGCTGGAGGCGGAGCTCCAGGAGTTCGTCCAGTCGTACGCGGAGCTGCTGCCCTTGGGGGCGCGGCGCCGGGAGAAGGCGCTGGCCGCCATCGCGCTCATGTACGGCGCGCTGTCGCTGTCGCGCGCGGTGCGCGGCACGAAGCTGGGAGACGAGTTCCTGGACGCGGCGAAGAAGCTGGGCGCGGAGCTGCTGACCGGCGACCGCGCATGAGAAAGCCCGGCCCCGCGTCACCTTGCGCGGGCCGGGCTTCTGGACGGCTCAGCTCATCCGCGCATCAGTCGCGCTGGATGGCGCCCTTCGGGACCAGGATGACGACCTCCTTGCAGTCCGAGTAGATGATGGAGTTCATGTCCTGGTAGTTGTGGGTCGTCTTGCCGCCGTTGCGCACGATGCCCATGTCGTTGCCCTTGGAGCCGCCGCTGTAGTCCCAGCCGTGGCGCGACTGGAAGATGATGGCGCCGTCCGGCACCTTCCCGTCCGCGACGAGCTTGCGGTACTGGTCCGCGGACACGACGTTCGCGGTGGCGTTGCCGTAGGGGCTCTTGATGGCCTTCTGCTGCGCGCCCGGGAACGGGATGGACTCCCAGCCGTTGCGCAGCATCTGCGCCATGCCGCCGCGGGGGTTGTTCGGGTCGTTGCCCGTCGCCGCCGGCGTGTTCGGGATGCCCAGCCGGCTCATGTTGTCCAGCGTGGTGCGCACGCAGTAGCCCGTCTGGCCGTTGTTCAGGCGCGACGTGGCCAGCTTCTTCAGCGTGGCGTTGTTCGTGTCGATGCGGACGCCGTTGCCCAGCACCGCGCCGTTGTTGTTCGTGCCCTGCGTGGAGTTCGTGCCGCCCGTGGTGTTCGTGCCGCCCGTGGTGTTCGTGCCACCGGTGGAGTTCGTGCCGCCCGTGGTGTTCGTGCCACCGGGGCGCTTGCCCTGCAGCGCGTTGAGCGTGTCCGGGCCGACCTGGCCCAGGTTGTTGCCCGCGCGCACACCGTTGGCCCGCTGGAAGTCCTCCACGGCCTTCTTCGTCACGGGGCCGAACTTGCCGTCCGCCGGGACGCCCAGCATCTGCTGGAGCTGCTTCACCGCCGGGCCCTGCATGCCCTCGCGCAGGTTGTTGCCACGCACCTTCACCTGGTCCATCGAGGGCGCGGCCGTCCAGCGCATCGGCCGCTGCGTGGCCGAGGGCTCGAAGGTGTCGGCGGTCTGCGACGGGCGCGTCGGGGTGTTGGTGTTGGTGCCGGTGCTGTTCGCGGCACCGCCGAAGTGCGGCGCCAGCGCCTGCGCGCGCGCCCACACGTCGTTGGAGTAGTCATTGCCCGTGGTGCCCACATCCATGCCCTGGAGGGTGCGCACGTTGCCCGGGCCCGAGTTGTACGCGGCCACCGCGCCGCGCAGCTGCTGCGCCTCCGGCCAGTCCGGGTGCGCCTTCTTCACGTCGTTGAGGTAGCCCTTGAGGATGCCCGCCGCCTGGTCGATGTGCTGCGCGCTGGTGGGGCCGCCCTGCGTCTGGTGGTAGCGGTGATCCACCTGCATCACGCCGAAGCCGTTGCCGCCGTCGCCGTGGCCCGTGCGGTCCAGCGCGCCGCCCGCGCGGGACTCGCGGCTCGCGATGGCCGCCAGCAGCGCGGGGGGCAGGCCGTGCTTCGCCGCCGCCGCCTCGATGTTGCCCTTGAACTGCTGCAGCCGGCCCAGGTCCGCCTGCGCCATCTTCTGCGATGCGGCCACGCCGGGCTGCAACCCGTCCTGCCGCGCCGTGCGCGCCGAGGCTCCCGTCGGCTGGTACTGCGACAGGATGGCGTTGGGGTTCGCGCCGTTGCGAACCGCGCTCGGCGTCACAGCCTGGGAACGGTTCGAATAGACGGAGTTCGTGCGCTGGGACGTGGTCGCGTTGAGGCTCATGCGGGGGATTCCTCGGTGGCGGCTGTGATTCCTGCCCCGATTATCCAGGCGTCTCCCGGCGAGTTGCGCGAGATCCGGAAATAAAGATCTTGCAGTTTAACCAGTTCGGAATTTTCCGCTCAAACTTGTCTTGTCTGTGGGTTTGTCACGACCGGGTAACAATGACCCCTCAAATGCAGACGGGGCCTGTTCCCGTGAAGGAACAGACCCCGTCGGCTGCTACAGGTCCGTGACGCGGCGAATCAGATGCCCGGGATGCCCGGGATGTCGTCCGGGACGAGGTCGCCGAGGAAGTCCTTCACGCCGCTGAAGACGTCGCCGGCCAGGTCCCCCACCTCGCCGGGCAGGTCCGCCAGCGCGCCCAGCGCGTCCTTGGCGACGTCGATGCCCTTCTTCGCCAGGTCGCCCAGGTGGCCCACGGCGGCCTCCGCCAGCTGGCCCCCCACGCCGGCCAGGTCCTTGAGCGCGTCCACGCCCGCGTCCTGCAGGTCCGCCAGGGCGACGAGCACCGCCTTGCCGCCCTCCGAGAGGTTGTCCTTCCAGGCCTTGGCGACGTTCTTGAACGACTCCACGCCGTCCTTGAGCAGATCCCGCGCGAAGTCCGTGGCCCACGTCACGCGGTTGTCGATGAAGTCCTTGAGGGCGCCGGCCGCCTTGGTGGCCAGCTCGCCGCCCTTGCGGGCCATGTCCGACAGCGCGCCGCCCACCCACTTGCCAGCCTCGGCGAGCGCATCGCCGGGGTTCTGGGCGATGTACTTGAGCGTCTCCACGGCCTTCTCGCCCGCGTTGGCCAGGCCCTTCACCAAGCCCTCCGCCAGCTCGGCGCCCTTGGCGCCCAGGTCCTTCACGGCGCCCCAGGCCTTCTTTGCCAGCTCGCCGCCCTTGGCCAGGGCGTCGCCAATGGCCTCCTTCGCCTTGGCCGCGGCCTCGCCCGGGTTCTGGGCCGTCCAGGCCAGCAGCTCCAGGCCCTTCTCGCCCAGCTCCTTGGCCTTGTTCACCGTGTTGGAGACGAGCTTCGTCGCCCCGTCGATGAGCTCCTTCGCCTTCTCCTTCGCGGCGCCGGTGAGCTTGTCGTAGCCGGCCTTCAGGTCGTTGAGCGTGGAGACGGCCTGCTTGTAGAGCGCCTTGCCCGCGTCCGTGGCCAGGTCCAGGCCCTTGTCCACCACGCTCTTGATGCCGTCGAGCGCCTTCTTCGCGGCCTCGCCCGGGTTCTGGGCGATGTACTTCAGCGTCTCCAGCCCCTTCTCCCCCAGCTTCTTCGCCCCGTCGATGACGCCGTCGAGGACCTGCTTCGCCTCCTTCGCCAGCTCACCGCCCTTCTCGATGGCGGTGTTGAAGGCCTCCGAGGCCGCCTTCGCCGCGGCCTCGCCGTACTTGGACGGGTTGCGCACCACGTCCGCCAGCTTGTGGATGACCTTCGCGGCGCCCTTGAGGCCATCGCCGGCCAGCTCCGCCTGCGACACGCCGACGAACTCGGCGGCCTTCACGGCGCCCTTCGCGCCCTTCTCGATGCCCCACTGGATGAGCTGCGCGGCCCCTTCGGGCCCGTAGTACGCGGCCATGTGCGCAATGCCCGCGGGGCCCTGCGCGGCGGCGGCCGCCACGTTCACGGCCCTCATCCAGTCCGGGGCCTCGTAGCCCTTGGGGTCGGCCTCGAACTTCTCCTTCTCCTGGCTGAAGCCGATGTCCATCGCCAGCTCGGCGGCGCCCAGCAGCACGCTGGCGCCCACGTCCACGGCCACGCCCACGCCGGTGAGGTCCAGGGCGATGCCCAGGGCCCCGTCCGCGGTGTTCAGCACCGCGGCGGTGTGCGCGAAGTAGCCCAGGTCGTTGTTCTTGCCGTGCAGCTCCAGCGACTCCTTCTCGTACTTCACCGCGTCGATGGCGTTGGGGATGGCGCCCGCCACCGGGACGACCTTCGCCAGGTTCTTGAAGACCTTGCCGGCCACGTCGGCGGTGACCTCCACGCCGATCTTGCCCAGCACCTTGTCCATCACCTTGAGGCCCTGGCCCACGAGCTTGCTGCCCGCCTTGTCCAGCAGCGGCCCCAGGCCCTTCACGGTGGTGTTGAGCGCGTCCGCGCCGACGCCGTCGGTGAACTTGAGCAGCGCCTTGAGCGCGCCGGAGTCCATGTCCGTCACCAGCTTGGACAGCACCTTGCCGGCGTCGTCATCCAGCTTGCCCGCGAGCTTCGCGAACTGCTCGGTGGTCTTCGGATCCGACAGGACCTCGTTGAGGACCTTGTGCTCCATGCCGGCCAGCGCGCTCACCATCCGCTTGCCGGCCGCGGCGTCCGCCTTGCCCAGCTGGCCCACCAGGTTGTCCAGGGCCTTAGGGTCGCTGATGCCCTTGAGCGCGCCCTCCAGCGACTCCGGACCGCCCAGCCTGGTGGCCGCGGCCTCCAGCTTCTTCAGCTGATCCGGCGTGAGCTTGGAGGCCAGCTGCGGATCCAGCCCCTTCACCTTCACGTTGGCCAGCTGCGTGCCCTGCTGGGCCACGTCCTGCGCGTTCTTCACGCCCGCGTTCTTGAGGACCTCCGTGAAGGCCTTGAGGTCCTTCTTGAGGTCGGGCACCTCCGCCAGCAACTGCGCGGCGGCCAGCGCCTTGTCCTGCGTGGAGGCGTTGGGGTCCGCCAGGGTGATGGCGGAGCCCGCGGCGCGCAGCGACCCGTCCAGCTTGCGCAGGTCATTGGAGAGCGCCGGGAACTTGTCCCCGGCGAAGTCCTTGAGCGCCTTGCCCAGCTCCAGCGTGGCGGTGGCCTTGTCGGTGGCGGAGGCGTTGGGGTCCGTCCACTTGCCGATGGCGCCCACCAGCTTCTCCGCGGCGGGCAGGCCCTTGAGCGTGGTGTCCAGCACGCCCTTGAGGTCCGCCGGCGCGAAGGTGTCACCGGTGGCCTTCGCCAGGGTGAGGGCGGCCTGCGCCTTGTCCACGGTGCTCGCCTTGGGGTCCGTCAGCTTGCCCAGGGAGGTGAGCGCGTCGGAGTTGGTGGCCAGCTTCGCCAGCTTGTCGTCCTTGACGCCCAGGCGCTCCAGCGCGTTGGGGACCGTCTCCGGGAACTGCGACGCCAGCTCGCCCAGGGCGGTGGCCTTCTCCGAGAAGGAACCGGTGCCCAGCTTGTTGAGCGAGTCGTAGGCCTTCTGCAGGTCCTCCTTCTTCTTGTCCTTCAGCTCCGGGAAGAGCTTGGGCAGGTCCTCCGCCTTGTCGGGCAGCGCCTCCGCGTGGGGCGGCTTCGGGTCCGCCGCCGGGGCCGCGACGTTCTGCTGCACCGGGCCGCTGACGGGACGCGCGCTGCCATTGGAGGTGAGCGGCGTGGCGAACGGCGAGGTCGTCTCCCCCGTCAGCCGGTTCACCCCGTTGCGGTTCTGCGGGCCCCCTGAGGAGAACTCGTCCCGCTGGAAGAGCTTCACCGACGGCTGCTTCGCCTGCTGCTTCGCGGCGGCCTCGGCGGCGGCCTTCGCGGCGGCCTCGGCGGCGGCCTTCGCGGCGGCGGCGGCGGCGCGAGCAGCGGCTTCCGCGGCGGCGCGAGCGGCGGCTTCGGCGGCGGCACGGGCAGCAGCGGCGGCGGCGGCGGCGGCACTATCGATGGGGGTGGACATGGGCGGAACTCCTACCTTTTCAAGAACCGAGAAAGTCCTCGGGATTCTCTACATTTCGCGTCGAATGTTGCTGGCTTCTCCGCGTTCGCACGAATCCCGGGGCGATGGAGGCGATACGCCATTGCCGCTCCGCGGGTTACATGGATCGCGAAGGTCCCGCATGACGCGGGAAGGCATAGCGGACGCTATGGATTTTCACGGGAGCCGCCCAGCCCCTGTCCGGCCGCGTCATGCCCTCCGGGGTGCCTCAGGCCCGGTCTTCTGAGCGGAGCATCCACTGCCCCAGGCCCACGCACCCGGCGGAGGTGAACAGGGTCAGCGTCCACGCGACGTTGAAGGGGGCGTTCAGGGCCATGAGCAGCGCCAGCGGTGACCACCCCACGACGAAGGACGCCGGGGTGACCCACAGCGCCCGTGGGCCGCGCGTGAGCCCCTGGATGAGGCCCAGGGCGAGCCCGGTGAGGGCGAAGCCGACGAACAAGGCCAGGGCGTAGGCCTTGTTGAACATCAGCATGTAGACGCCCAGCAGCGGGAAGACGTGCACGAGCCCGGGGAGCCAGACGAGGAAGGCGGTCAGCATCCAGCGGTGGGACGACGGGGACGAGGCCATGGGCCCAATCCATCCCATGTCCCGGCGGCTGGCTACTCCCCGCCAGCGGACACTGTCCGTGGGGCCGGGGCCTACAGCTTGACCTGACAGGCCTTGAGGTTCGTGTTGCTGACGCCGTTGCAGGCGAAGCTCTCGCGGCAGTCGGACTCGGAGTCGCAGACGGGCGAGCACATCAGCGTGTCGAGCTGGCGCGTGCACAGCGTGCCGGACGGACAGCCGCCGCCCGCCCCTTCCTCGGTGCAGTCCTGCGCGCAGAAGGTGCCGGGGAAGTCCCTGCGGCAGGTGAGGCCGGAATCACAGCCTTCATCGCCGCAGCTCTCCCCCACCCCGCCCTCGCTGTCGCCGCAGGCGAGGAGGGGGAGGATGGCCAGCAGGGGGAACAGCACTCGGGTCAATCGCATGCGAAGTCCTTCCCATCCCATGCGGGGCCGGCCCCCCGCGCGGCCCAGCATGCGCGCCGCCGGGCCAGCGCGTCCAGGGCCGTGTCTGTCCTTCCGTCCGGCCGTGAGCAGCGTGGCTTCAGAGCGGCTGGGTGCGCTGGAGCAGCCAGTCGCGCGCCGCGCCTTCGACGTGGGGCTGGAGCCGCTCGCGCACGGTGGCGTGATAGGCATTGAGCCAGTCCGTCTCCTCCCGCGACAGCAAGGCCTTCTCCACCAGCCGCGTGTCGATGGGGCAGAGGCTCAGCGTCTCGAAGCGCAGGAAGTCGCCGAACTCCGTCTTCTGGTCCGGCACCGCGGCGATGAGGTTCTCGATGCGGATGCCCCAGCGGCCCGGGCGGTAGAGGCCGGGCTCGTTGGAGGTGATCATCCCCGGCTCCAGCGCCGTGGTGAGGTCATTGGGCATCGTCGGGGAGACGCCGTGCGGCCCCTCGTGCACGTTGAGGAAGAAGCCCACGCCGTGGCCCGTGCCGTGGCCGTAGTCCAGCCCCTCCGCCCACAGCGGCGCCCGCGCCAGCGCGTCCAGGTTCGGGGAGCGCGTCCCCTTCGGGAAGCGGGCCCGGGACAGGTTGATCATCCCGCGCAGCACCAGCGTGAAGTCGCGCCGCTGCTCCGCCGAGGGCTCCCCCACGGGCACCACGCGGGTGATGTCCGTGGTGCCGGACGTGTACTGCCCGCCGGAGTCGATGAGCAGCAGGCCCCGCGGCTTCTGTCCCGGCAGGCACACCGTCGCGTGCGAGGCCTGCGTCGCGCGGTAGTGCGGCATCGCGGCGTTCGCGTTGAACGCGGCGATGGTGGAGAAGCTGAGCGACACGAAGCCCGGGCGCCGCGCCCGCTCCGCGGAGAGGCGCTCGTCGACGGTCAGCTCGGTGATGGGCTCGCGGCCCAGCGCGGACTCGAACCAGGCGAAGAACGCGCACAGCGCCGCGCCGTCCTGCTCCATCGCGTTGCGGAAGTGCGCCAGCTCCGCGTCCGTCTTGCGCGACTTGGCCACGGTGGACGGGTTGAGCCCCTCCACCACGCTCACGCCCTTGCCCACCGCCTGCCGCAGCCCGTGGGTGATGCGCCGCGGATCCACGAGCAGCCGCGTCCCCTCCGGCAGCGCCCCCAGCGCGCGGGCCGCCTCGTCGTAGGGATGGAGGGTGATGCCGTCCGCCTCCAGCTCGGCGCGCAGCGCGTCCGGCACCTTGCCCGCGCCGATGAACAGGCGGGCCCCGCCGGGCTCCACCAGCAGGTGCGCCAGGAACACCGGGATGTAGTCCACGTCCGCGCCGCGCAGGTTGGTCAGCCACGCGACGTCATCCAGCGTGGAGATGAAGTGGTGCGTCGCGCCCAGCACGCCCATCTCCGCGCGCACGGCCCGCAGCTTGTCGGTGCGCGACACCGGGGACAGCGCGTGCGAGTACACGGGTGCGGCGGGCAGGGACGGCCGGTCCGCCCAGGCCTCCGCCACCACGTCCAGGTCCGTGCGCAGCACCAGCCCCGCCGCCGACAACTGCGTGGCCGCCGAGCGCGCCTGGCCCAGGCCCAGCACCGCTCCGTCCACCGCCACCACCTGCCCCGGCGGCACGTTCGCGGCCAGCCAGTCCAGGTGTGACTGCCCGGGCGCGTTCGTCGTACGCACCGTCGCGATGCCGCTGCCCTTCAGCTGGGCGTCCGCCTGGTCCCAGTAGCGGCTGTCCACCCACAGGCCCGCGTAGTCCGCAGTCACCACCAGCGTGGCCAGCGAGCCGGTGAAGCCAGACGCCCACTCCCGGCCCTTCCAGCGGCCCGGCAGGTAGGTGGACAGGTGCGGGTCGCTCGTCGGCACCCAGACCGCCGCCACACCGCGCTCCCGCATCACCTGCCGCAGCCGCGCGATGCGCTCGCGCGCCGCGGCCCCCTGCGTCTGCCCCAGGCCCATGGCTTCCTCCGTCGTTGCGCTGCTCGGCGTCCTCATGCCGGAAACGGCGCGCCTTTTCGAGGCCCTCGCACACCGGGTGCCCCCTGGGCCCAGACTCCCGGGAATCCTGCTGTCGCTCGGAAGACGCGGTGCGGCATCCCATTGGGTGGGGGATCCGCGATCTGTTGTCCATTGACGGGAAAGCGCGGCGGGGCCCTGGGCCCATGGCGCGCAGGTGCTTACCAAGCCGGTGGCCGTGGTGAGGAGCACGCGGCCCAGGTCCACCCGTCTCCTGAGCAGGTCTGGTTTTCCACCGTGCGACGCGTACTCGCCATCCTTCCCTACGTTCCGCTGCCTTCGGATACGGGCGGCACCCTGCGCACGCTCGAGCTGGTGCGTGCCCTTGCCTCGCGCTTCGAGCTCGACGTGTTCGCGGTGCACCGGGCGGGCAACGACGCCGAGGGCTTCAAGCGCTGGCTGGGAGAGCTGGGCGTGCCGGCCTCCAGGCTGCACCTGGTGGACCTGCCGCGCGTGGCGCCTCGGGAGACGCTGAACAGCACGCGGGCCTTCCTGCGGGGCACGCCGCTCACCTACGTCCGCTTCGCGCGCCAGGGCCTGCAGGACGCGCTGCGCCGGGTGCTGGCGGAGCGCGGCCCCTTCGACATCATCCACTTCGACCACCTGCACATGGCGCAGCTGTTGCCGCTGGCGCGGAAGCTCAACCCGGCCGCGCACATGGTCATCGACGAGCACAATGTGGAGAGCCAGCTGCTCGCGCGGATGGCGCCGCTGAGCTCTCCGCCGCTGCGGGCGTTCCTGAACTGGCAGTTCAAGCGGGTGGAGCGGCTGGAGCGCGAGTGCGTGAGCCAGGCGGACACGGTGCTGGCGTGCTCGGACGTGGACGCCCAGCAGCTGCGCTCGCTGGGGGCGAAGCGGGTGCACGTGGTGCCCAACGGCGTGAAGCTGCCGGACTTCGCGCCCCGCGAGGCCGCGGGCGACGATTTGGTCTTCGTGGGCTCCATGGACTGGTGGCCCAATGAAGACGCGGTGCTGCTCTTGGCGCGCGAGGTGTGGCCGCTGGTGTCGGCGGACCTGGCGACCAGCAAGCTCATGGTGGTGGGCCGCAGTCCGCCCGCGTCCGTGCGCGCGCTGGAGAACGAGCGGCTGGTGGTGACGGGTTCGGTGCCGTCGGTGGCCCCGTACCTGGCGCGAGCGCTGGCGACGGCCATCCCGCTGCGCGCGGGCAGTGGAACGCGTCTCAAGGTGCTGGAAGCCGCGGCGGCGGGAGTGCCCGTGGTGGCCACGCGCCTCGCGGTGGAGGGCTTGCCGGTGGTGGAGGGGCAGCACGTGCTGCTCGCGGAGTCCCCGCAGGAGTTCGCCGCCGCGCTGCGCCGGCTGCGGAATGATCCGGCCCTCTGCAAGAAGCTCGCGGACAACGCCCGGCGCATGGCGGAGGCCTTCGCCTGGGACGGCATCGGCGCGGGCCTGGGCGACCTCTACCTGAGCGCGTCGGGCACCGGCGGTAGCGGGCAGAAGCCCTCGGGGACGCAGGCCGCCTGAGCCTTCCCGGGCGTGCGGTGGGGTTGCGCCGCACGCCTACAGGAATGAACGGGGTGACGCACCACTGGCCGGCCAGCCCACGAACCGGTCCGACAGTCGGACCAGTTTGGGCGCGCGGCTCATGGACTGGTCCGACAGCCTGACCGGTTTCGACGAGCGGCTCATGGACTGGTCCGACAGCCTGACCGGTTTCGACGAGCGGCTCACGGACTGGTCCTAAAGCTGGACCGGCTTGGACGCGCGGCGTCCGAACTGGCCCTACAGCCGGACCGGCTTGGACGAGCGGCGCACGAACCTGTCCTACAGCCCGACCGGTTTGGACGTGCGGCTCACGAACTGGTCCGACTGTCGGACCAGTTGGGCCAGGCCGGGCGGAAGGCGGACCGCATGCGGGTCTGGAGCCTGGGGCCATCGCCGATGGGGCAGGAGCCGCTTGAGCCTCCTTGCAGGGTGCGGTGGGCACCGACCGCGGGCCCGACCGAGGCAGGAGAATGCCAGGGGCTTGCCCTACCCGGCGGCGGCCGCCTGGGCGTGAGGCTGATCCATGAGCGCGGGCAGGTAGAGCGATTCGATGTACCGATTCGCCATCCGCTCCGGCGCGTGATGGGCCACGACGTACTCCCGCGCGGCCTGCGCCATCCGCGCCCTCCAACCCGGCGCGGCCAGCAGCCCCGCCAGCGCGGAGGCCAACGTTCCCGCATCTCCCGGTGGCACCACGAGCCCGCGCCCCGTGCCCAGCACGTGGGGCAGCTCTCCGACTCCGGACGCCACCAGGGGCCGTCCCAGCGCCATCGCCTCCAGCGCGACCAGCGGCATGCCTTCCCTCAGCGAAGGCATCACCACCGCGTCCGCCGCGGCGTACACGCTGCGCACCTCCGAGCGGAATCCCAGGAAGCGCACCGGCAGTCCCTGCGCCTGCGCCTCCAGCGACTCGCGCAGCGGACCATCGCCCACCAGCAGCAGCGTGGGCACCGTGGCTCCGGGTGTCCTGGACAGGCGCTGCATCGCGTCCAGCAGGACCTGCGGCCCCTTCTCCACCGACAGGCGGCCCACCAGCGCGATGACGGCCCCCTCCGGCGCCAGCCCCAGGGACTCGCGAGCCTGGAGACGCTCCTCCTCCGTGCACGGCTCCGACAGAGGCAGCGCGTTGGGGATGTAGACCACCGGCGAGCGGTGGACGTAGCGGCGCAGGCGCGCGGTCAGCTCGCGCGACACCGCGGCCACCGCGCTCGTGCAGTTGCCCAGCACTCGCGCCAGCCCTTCGTAGGCAATCAACGCGGGCGTGGCACCGGTGTCTCCGTGGTACGTGGCCACCAGCGGCACTCCGGCGAGCGCGCTCGCGGCGGCGCCCAGCGTGAGCGACTTGTAGTCATGCGCGTGCAGCAACCCCACGCCCCGGCGGCGGACCTCCGAGGCGAGCGTGGCCACGGCCATCGCGCTGAAGCGGCCGGGCACCTCCAGCGTCAGCGCGTCCAGCCCCTGCTCACGCGCCGCGCCCGACAACACGTCCACCCGTCCGGGCGACACGAGGCTGCACACCTGCGCCCGCCACGGCTGCGGCGTCGACGCGGCCAGCGACAGCAGCGCCCGCTCCGCGCCGTACAGGCCGCAGGTGCTGCGCACATGGAGGATGGTGGAGTGCGGCACCCGTCGTTCTCCCGTGCCGCTCACGCCTGCGCGCGAGCCGCGGCACCCCGATAGAGCTTCGCGTACGTGTCCACCATCGTGGACAGCGAGTAGCGCTGCACCTCGCGCTTCGCGGCCTCACCCAGGCGCGAACGCAGCTCCGCGTCGTGGGCCAGGCGCTTCACCGCGCCCGCGAGCGCATCCACGTCTCCGGACGGCACGAGCAGCGCCGTCTGGCCATCGCGGTGCACCTCCTGAATGGCAGGGATGGCGTGCGACACCGTAGGCAGCCCCACCGCCATCGCCTCCAGCAGCGACAGCGAGCGGCCCTCACGGCGGGACGGCTGCACGTAGACGTCGAACGCGGGCAGCAGCTTGCTCGCCTCCAGCAGCGCGCCCGTGAAGTGCACCCGTCCGGCCAGCGGCGACGCGGCGGCTCGAGCGCGCAGCGAGGCCTCCATCGGGCCGGGGCCAATCATCACCAGGTGCGTGTCCTTCGCGTCCGCGAAGTGGCGCAGGAAGGCGTCCACCAGGAGGTCCGGGCCCTTCTCCTCGGAGAGGCGGCCCAGGTAGCCCACCACGGTGGCGTCCTGCGGCAGGCCCAGGCGCTCACGGGCGGCCCGGCGGGCCTCGTCGCCCGTGGCGACCTCCAGCGGCACGCCGTTCTCGATGGTGACCACGTTCGACAGCAGCTTCGGGCTCCAGCGCTCCAGGCTGGCGCGCACTTCACTGCCGCACGCGACCAGGGACTGGGTGAACATCGCGGCGGCCATGGCGGCGGGGCGCAGCTTGCCCTGCGGCTCGACCGTCTGGTGGAAGGTGCCCAGCACGGGCGTGCGCGGACGCAGCGTCCGGGTGGCGACGGCGTTGAGCCAGGGCCCCACGTCGTGGCCGTGGACCACGTCGGCGCCAAAGGCGTCCACCTCCTGGGCCAGCCGGCGGATGGCCGTGGGCGTCATGCCCGCCAGGCCTCCCAGCCACACCGTGGGGACGTTGACGCGCTGGAGCAGCTCGCGCACCGGACCGTCCGGCCCCAGGGCCAGCACCACGGATTCGATGCCCCGCTCGCGGCCATGCTGGGACAGCCGGACCACCAGCTGTTCGAGTCCGCCCATCTCCAGGCCATACATCACGTGAGCCACGCGCGTAGGCCGCGCCGTCGGGTGCAGTTCGTTCGTCATGGACGCCGGCAAGCTAGGCACGCGCCCCAGGCCCACAACCCCCCGCGAGCGCCCGGCGCCCCCGCGGATGTCCGGCAGTGGAAGGTCCTTCGCCACGAGTGAAGACGCGGCATCTCCCAGAGGAGAAGCAGCCCGTTTGCCCCAGGCTTCCGTCCCGCGGAAGACTCGTGTGCCTCCAACGCCTACAGGCCCCCGGGGGCCCCCACCGGAGCCCCTGCTTGGATTTGCCCGATCACGACTGCGCAAGAGCACGTCACGGGGGTTCAACGCGGCCGGAAGCGAAAGGGCGTCGCGTGGCGGATCCTCCTCCTCATGCTGGCGAGCACCCTCCAAGCCCTGCTGGACTGAAGGCGTCCGTCCCGGCCAGGAGGCTTCCCACCGCATGAGCCTGAAGCCCCTCCGTGTCCTCCTGGCCATGGCCCTGGCCACCGCGTGCGCCACCGTGCCCGGGACGCCCGTGGAGACGGCCTCTCCGACGCGGACGGGCGCTCCCGCCAACGGACTGCCCTACCGCCTCTTCGTCTCCGGGCAGGCCACCCCGGAACACCCGCACCGCCTGGTGGTCTGGCTGCATCCGACAGGCTCGGATGGACTGACGCTGGTGGAGCCCCTGGCCGGGGCCTTCGCGGATCAGGGCTTCGCGCTGCTGACGTTCCCCCGCCAGCACGCGGAGGGCTGGAGCGGCGCGGACGCGAACCGGATGATGCTCGGCACGCTGCCAGAAGTGGCTCGGGTCCCTGGCGTGGACGCGGAGCGGCCGGTGCTCCTGGGCTTCAGCGCGGGCGCGCAGATGGCGCTGGAGCTGTGGGCCGCGCGTCCCGAGGCCTTCCGGGCGCTGGTCCTCATCGCTGGCGCCCCGCGTCTGTCACAAGGCGATGAACACACCCCGCCCCGGACCGCCGCGCATGCCCGGGTGCCCATCCTGTCGTTCATCGGTGAGACGGATGGCAGCGCGCCCTTGTGGAGGACCGCGAGTGAATCCTGGCGCACGGCCGAGCTGAGACTGGAGACGCGCGAGGTGCCGGGCCAGGGCCATACATGGTTGCTGGCCCTCCCATCCGAACAGGCGGCGTTGTTTCAATTCCTGGCGGAATTGTCGCGAGCACCGTGAGACACGGCGTCAGCCACGCAAGAAATGTCGACCACTCATGGAACACTTGAATTCCAGGTTGACACTGTGCGAACCCACGTCCGGCTTTCCCAGACAAGGAGTCCGACGTGCTTCGACGTGCATCACGATGGGTCACGACATTCGTATTGGGTATCACCTGGATTCAGGCGGGCTGTGCGCCCGCGGAAACGGCCACTCCGGAGACACCGGAGGCCACGGCGGCCGCGCAGCCGCTGCTGGCCGGTGAGCGGTCGCTGCTGGGCACCACCGCGGTCCCGGCCGTCGCGGCCGCGGACGACAGCGGCGCGGTGGAGCTGGGCGTGCGCTTCCGCAGCGACGCGCCCGGGCGGATCATGGGCGTGCGCTTCTACAAGGGCCCGGGCAACACGGGCACGCACACCGGCAGCCTGTGGACGGCGTCCGGTTCGCTGCTGGCCACCGTGACGTTCCAGAACGAGACGGCCTCCGGCTGGCAGGAGGCGCGCTTCACCACGCCGGTCACCATCGCGGCGGACACGAACTACGTCGTCTCGTACTACGCGCCCGCCGGGCACTACGCGGTGACGGGCAATGGCTTCGCCACCGCGCTGGACGTGCCGCCCCTGCACGCCGAGGCGACCAGCAACGGCCTCTACCGCTACGGCAGCACCAGCGGCTTCCCGACGAGCTCCTTCAACGCGAGCAACTACTGGGTGGACGTGGCCTTCCAGCCCAACGACACCACGGCCCCGCGCGCGCCCACCAACGTCACCGCCGTGGCCAACTCGCCGACCGCCATCGACCTGACCTGGTACGCGTCCGTGGACGGCACGGGCGAGACGCAGGGCAACGCCCGCTGGCACCTGGTGTACCGCAACAACGAGCTCATCGCGGAGCTGCCCGGCACCACCACGCGCTTCCGCGACACCGGCCTGACGCCCTCCACCAGCTACAACTACGCCGTGCGCGGACGTGACGCCGCCGGCAACCTCAGCCCGTCCTCCACCATCGTCCTCGGCACCACGCTGGCGAACATGGCCTGCAACCCCTGCAGCCTGTGGAACAGCGTGACGGGCGACCCGCAGTTCGAGAACGCCGACACCACCCCCGCGGAGGTCGGCGTGAAGTTCCGCACCGACGTGGCGGGCACGGTGACGAAGGTCCGCTACTACAAGGGCAGCACCGACAACGGCCCGCACGTGGGCCACCTGTGGAGCGCCACCGGCACGCTGCTGGCCACCACGGAGACGACGCCCGCGGAGACGGGCTTCGGCTGGCGTGAGCTGTCCTTCCCCGCGCCGGTGAGCCTGACCGCGAACACGACCTATGTCGTGTCGTACTTCGCCACGGGCGGGCGCTACGCCATCACCCCGAACTACTTCAGCACCGCGGGCGTGGACATGCCCCCGCTGCACGCGCCCTCCACCGTGGCGGCGGGCGGCAACGGCGTGCGCAACCTCAACGGCAGCGCGTTCCCCACGGAGGCGTGGCTCAACACCAACTTCTGGGTGGACGTGACGTTCGTCCCCTCGGCGCCGGGCGGTCCCGCGACGGCGGACCTGGCCGTGACGCAGTCGTTCCCCGCCGGTACGGGCGCCAACGGTGACCTGCTCCTCTACGACATCACCGTGACGAACAACGGCCCGGCGACCGCCACGGACGTCGTGCTCGACGTCCCGATCCCCGCGGGCCTGAACTACTTCTTCTACTCCGCGAACGCGCCGGGCATGAGCGGCAGCCACTGCGGGTTCTTCAGCGACCTGCAGTGCGGCGCCCCCACCCTGCCGCCGGGCGGCAGCTTCACCATCCACGTGGAGGCCATCCCCTTCGGCACCGGGACGTTCACCAGCCAGGCCACCATCTCCGCCACGCAGGCGGACTTCGTGCCCGGCAACAACACCCACGCGCTGCCCATCCCCGTGGGCCCGTCCACCAACCTCGTCACCTTCGACACCTTCCCCGGACAGGACGAGACCTTCAACGGCACGCACGGCCCCGTCCAGTTCGGCCTCAACCGCTGGTACATCGCGTCGCCCTGGGGCGGGTTCGACACGAAGAGCATCTCCTTCAACGGCGGCGGCCTCACCCAGGCCAACCTGTCCTTCCTGGGCCAGCGGCGCGTCCTGGGCCTGGATGCCTTCACGTGGGACACCGGCGCCACGGTCACGCTGAGCTGCCTCGACCAGCCCGCCATCACCTTCCCCCTGACGGCGGGGGCGATTACGCACCTGGTGCCGACCTGGACTACGCCCTGCTCGGTGCTCACCGTGAAGACGTCCAACGGCTGGGACACGAACTTCGACAACCTGGAGCTGTCGCCGCTCCCCTGAGCGCGTGACGTGAAGGGAGGGCGGGCATGCTTCACGGATGCCCGCCGCTCCCTGCTCCTGGGTGCCGCGACGTGGCTAAGACGGCTTCTCACCCGCGCACGCGGCGGCACGCGAGCGCAGCAGCGCCTGCTCCTTCGCGTTGCGCGTGAGCGACGCGGCCCGCTCGAACTCCGCCCTGGCTTCCTTCAGACGTCCCAGCTTCTGGAGCAGGTCGCCGCGCACGGCGGGCAGCAGGTGGTAGTGCTTGAGCGACGGCTCGGCCACGAGCTGATCCACCAGCTCCAAGCCCGTCGCGGGACCGAACGCCATGGACAGGGCGACGGCGCGGTTCAGCTCCACCACCGGTGACGGCGTGAGCCGCGCGAGCACCGTGTAGAGCGCCGCGATGCGGGGCCAGTCCGTCTCCTCCGGCGTGCGAGCCCGCGCGTGGCACGCGGCGATGGAGGCCTGCAACACGTACGGCCCCGCCGCGCCCGCCTTCTCCGCGCGCTCCAGCGCCGCGAGCCCGCGGCGGATGAGGAGCTGATCCCACAGCGCGCGGTTCTGCTCCAGCAGCAGCACGGGCTCCCCGGAGGGCCCCACCCGCGCCCGGGCCCGCGACGCCTGGATCTCCATCAGCGCCACCAGCCCGTGCACCTCCGGCTCACCCGGCGCCAGCTCCGCCAGGATGCGGCCCAGGCGCAGCGCGTCCTGGCAGAGCTCCGGGCGCATCCAGCCGTCGCCCGCGGTGGCGGCGTAGCCCTCGTTGAAGATGAGGTAGATGACCTCCAGCACCGACGCGAGCCGCGCCGCCAACTCCTCGCCCCGGGGCACTTCGAAGGGGACGCCCTTCTCCGCCAGCGTCCGCTTGGCCCGCACGATGCGCTGGGCCACCGTGGGCTCCGGCACCAGGAACGCGCGGGCAATCTCATCCGTCGTCAGGCCGCCCAACAGCCGCAGCGTGAGCGCCACGCGCGCCTCCGGGGACAGCACCGGGTGGCAGGACGTGAAGATGAGGCGCAGGAGGTCGTCTCCGACGTCGTCGTCCAGGGCCGCGTCCAGGTCTGGCACCTCCGCCTCCTCCAGCCCGTGGCCCAGCTCCTCGTGCTTGCGCGCGAGCAGCTTGTGACGGCGCATCTCGTCGATGGCGCGGCGCTTCGCGGTGGCCATGAGCCACGCGCCCGGGTTCTCCGGCACGCCCGACACCGGCCACTTCTCCAACGCCGCCACCAGCGCGTCCTGCGCCAGCTCCTCCGCCTGCCCCACGTCGCGCACCATGCGCGCAAGCCCGGCGATGAGCCGGGCGGACTCGATTCTCCACACCGCGTGCACCGCGGCCTGCGCCTTGGAAACCGTCACGGCGCGAACTCAATCAAATGCACGTCGAATGGGCGCCCCGGAAATCGACACGGGGGGCGATTTCCCTTCAGGAAACAACACGGCCCCGGGCCTCCCCCTCGTGGGAGAAGCCCGGGGCCGTCACCTCAGGCCCGCGCCTCGGCGTGGGTGGCGCTGGCCGCCTCCGGCACCGGCTCGTACGTCCCCAGGCGCATGCTGGCCTGGGCGCGTCCCTGCGTGCGGCCGCGCAGCGCCGTCACGTAGCCGAACAGGCGTGCCATGGGCACCCGCGCGGACACGCACCGCGCCGGGCCCTTCGCCTCCATCCCCAGCACCCGTCCCCGCCGCGACGCCAGGTCACCCAGCACGTCGCCCAGGAACTCCTCCGGCGTCACCACCTCCACCTCCATCACCGGCTCCAGCCCCTGCACGCCCACGCGCCGGGCGGCCTCCTGGAGTGCCAGCGAGCCCGCCACCGCGAACGCCTGCGGCGTGCTGTCCTTCACGTGCGTGTCCCCATCCACCAGCCGCACCTCCACGTCCACCAGCGGCACGCCCTCGCGCACGCCCCGCGCCATGGCGCCGGCCACGCCCTTTTCAATCGCGGGCACCAGCTCCCGGGGGATGGTGCCGCCCTTGGTGGCGTCCACGAAGACGAGCCCCGCCCCTCGCGGCGCCGGCCCCACGTCCAGCACCACGCGCGCGTACTGTCCGGGCCCGCCGGACTGGCGGACGTGGCGGTACTCCTGGCGCACCGCGCCCCGGAGCGTGTCGCGGTACGCCACCTTCGGCTGTCCCACGCGCGCCTCCACGCCGAACTCCGTCCTCAACCGGTCCACGACCACCTCCAGGTGCAGCTCACCCATGCCGGACAGCAGCACCTGGCCGCTCTCCGGGTCCACGCCCAGGCGCAGCGACGGGTCCTCCGCCGCCAGCCGTTGCAGGCCCTCTTCCAACTTCGGCAGCTCCGCGGGGGAGCGCGCCTCCACGGCGAGCTGCACCACGGGCTCCATCACGTTCAACGCCTCCAGCACCACCGGCGCCTCCGGGTCGCACAGCGTGTCGCCCGTGCGCACGCCCTTGAGCCCCAGCGCCGCGCACAGGTCGCCCGCGTGCACCTCCGCCACCTCCTCGCGGCGGTTGGCGTGCATGAACATCAGGCGCCCCACCCGCTCCTTGCGCCCCGTGACGGGGTTGAGCAGGACGGTGCCCGCGCGCAGCGTGCCCGAGTACACCCGCAGGAAGACGATGCCGCCCACGGCCTTGTCGCTCATCAGCTTGAACGCCAGGGCCGCTGGCGGACCCGAGTCCGACACCGGACGGCTGACGCGCTCGCCGGTGACGGGCGCAAAGCCCTCCACGGTGGCCACGTCCGCGGGCGACGGCAGGTAGCTGACGACCGCATCCAAGAGCATCTGCACTCCCTTCTTCTTGAAGGCCGACCCGCACAGCACCGGCACCAGGGTCCGCGACAGGGTGCCCGAGCGCAGCGCGCGCTCCAGCTCCTCCGCGGTGATGTCCTCCACCCGCCCGTCCACGAACTTCTCCATCACGCCCGCGTCCACGTCCGCGCACTCCTCGATGAGGCGCATGCGGTACGGCCGCACCGCTTCCATCAGCTCCGGCGGCACGGGCGCGCCATCGTCAAAGCCGCCGTCGTCGCCCTGGAAGCGCACCATCCGCATGCGCACCAGGTCCACGAGCCCCTGGAAGTCCGCGCCGTCGCCCACGGGCCACTGCACGGCCACCGGGCGCACGCCCAGCCGGTCCACCATGGACTGCACGCTCAGGCCGAAGTCCGCGCCCACCTTGTCCATCTTGTTGATGAACGCGATGCGCGGGACGCCGTAGCGGTCCGCCTGGCGCCACACCGTCTCCGACTGCGGCTCCACGCCCTGGCTGGCGTCGAACACCGCCACCGCGCCGTCCAGCACGCGCAGCGAGCGCTCCACCTCGATGGTGAAGTCCACGTGGCCCGGCGTGTCCAGGATGTTGATGCGGTGGGGCACGCCCGCCTCGCGCCCGTGACGCGGCTGCCAGAAGGCCGTCGTCGCCGCGGACGTGATGGTGATGCCGCGCTTCTTCTCCTGCTCCATCCAGTCCATCTCCGTGGAGCCCGTGTGCACCTCTCCCGTGGAGTGGATGCGGCCGGTGAAGAAGAGGACGCGCTCGGTGAGCGTCGTCTTGCCCGCGTCGATGTGGGCCATGATGCCGATGTTGCGGTACCGCTCGATGCGCGTGGTGCGAGACATGGAAGACTCCCGTTCCCGTCCGGGCAGCGAGGCCCGCGGGTGTATTGGATTGAGACGCCGGTTGGATGAGAGGAATCAGCCCGGGGCAGGCCTCAGGCGCGCACGCGTCCAGGGACGCGCGAGGGCACACGAGGGCACTCCGGGGACTTCTCGGGCGGAGACGGGGCTCACGGCACGCGGGCAACCAGCCACGGCGCGCACCGGAGACTTCCGGTCCGCCTGCTCAAATATCGAGCAGAACCTCGTGACGGGGGGCGAGGCGCACGTCCGCCGCCGGCGCGAACGCGCTCAGGGTCGGCAGGGCAGTGAAGGAGACGGGCCTCATGACTCCTTACAAGTAAAACACGACCCCCTGCCTGTCAATCCGACGGGAAATAAATCCCCGGAAAGAATATCCGCCGCGCGCGCCGTAGACGTGGCGGTTGGCGCCAGACGCCAGCCCCTGAATCCTCCGAGGGGGAAAGCATGTCCACGTTTCACAAGAGCCTTCTGACGGCGTCCATGGCGCTCGTCGGCCTGAACGGGTGTGTCTACGGTTACATCTACGATGCGGCTTCCGGCAGCGCCGTGCAGGACGTGACGGTGACCGTCGCCTCCGGCATCTGCTCCGGCAACGGCTGCGGGACCAACCCCACGTTCCAGAAGACGGACTCGTCCGGCCTCTACGTCTTCGACGCGTACGGCAACCACAACGGCGAGGACCACATCCAGATCATCATGCCGGCCTCCGGCGAGGAGGCCCTGCGGCTCGTCTACTCGCGCACGGGCTACCGCTCCGTCACGGTCTACCACCGGCCCAAGTACGAGACGGTGACGCAGGACGGGAACAGCTACGACATCTCCGCCGTGCAGCCCGTGTACCTGTGCGCGCTCTTCGCGCCGGACGCCGACAGCGACGGCGTCTGCGACGCGGCCGAGTCCCAGTACGGCACCAACCCCAACAGCTCCGACACGGACGGCGACCGCATCAGCGACCTCGCGGAGCTGTACGGCTACGGCGGCGTGGACCTGCACTACTGGGGCGCGGATCCGCGTAAGAAGGACGTCTTCGTGGAGGTGGACTACTACGCGGACCGCAAGCCCACGCAGGCGGCGCTGGACCGCGTGACGACGGCCTTCGCCAACGCGCCCGTCTCCAACCCCAACGGCACCACGGGCATCGCGCTGCACCTGGTGCTGGACTCGCAGATCGCCGCCGCGGACGTCATCTCCAACCTGGACACCGGCTGGGTGGGCGTCGATACCATCAAGAGCAAGTACTTCGCCTCGCGCCGGGCGCCCTTCTTCCACTACGCGCTGTTCGCGAACACCTACGGCACGACGAGCTCCAGCGGCCTGTCGCGCGGCATCCCCGGCCATGACCTCATCGTGACGCTGGGCGGCTGGTCCACGCCGGGCGGCACGGAGCTGCAGCAGGCCGGCACGCTCATGCACGAGCTGGGGCACAACATCGGCCTGCGGCACGGCGGCAACGACGACGCCAACTACAAGCCCAACTACCTGAGCGTGATGAACTACGAGTACCAGACCTTCGGCCTGCGCATCGACGGTACGGACGGCGTGCTGGACTACTCGCGCGTGCGCGTCGCGTCCGTCAGCGAGGCGTCCGTCAACGAGGTCTCCGCCTTCGCGCCCGTCGCCCCCACCACGGAGGCGGACCTGGCCCACATCGGCGTGCGCATCAACGGCGTGCAGCGCGCCGGCACCGCGAGCGCGAACCTGGACATCAACGGCAGCGGCGTCATCCAGGCCGCGTCCTTCGCCTACAACTTCAACCGCGACTCCGACAGCGTGGACTTCTTCCCCGCGTCGCAGCATGACTGGCTGGCCCTGGTGTACGACGGCGCCAACCAGATTGGCGACGGTTGGCTGGGCACCACGCAGGGCCTGAGCCGCCAGCAGCCCTTCTTCGTCGTCCCGGAGAAGACCGACGCCTGCCTCACCGCGGATATGGTCCGCGCCCGGTAGTCCCCGGCCTGCCACCCCGGCAGGTCCTCCCCCGCCGGGCCCCTCTTCACGGGGGGTCCGGCGGTCGTCCATCCCCCCACGGGCCCGCGTAGACTCCGGCGCATGCCGCATGTCGCCCTCGTGGGATACGGACGTTTTGGACGCGCGCTGGGAACACTGCTGGAGGCGGTGGGCGTGGAGCACCGCGCCCTGGACCCGGTGGCGGACATCCCGCAGCCGCTTCGCGCGCACTCGCTGCCGGAGCTGCTGGCGGGCGCGGAGCTGGTCGTGGTGGCCGTGCCGGTGCCCCAGATGCAGGACGTGCTGCGCGCCCTCAAGCCCCACCTGCGGCCGGAGCACCTGGTGCTGGACGTGGGCAGCGTGAAGGTGAAGCCCGTGGAGGCGCTGACGGAGGTGCTGGGCACGCAGGTGCCCTGGGTGGGGACGCATCCACTCTTCGGCCCCTTGAGCCTGGCCATGGCCGAGCGCCCCATGCGCGTCGTGCTCTGCCCCAACCCGCTGCATCCGGAGGCGGCCCCGCGCGCGCGGCGCTTCTACGAGGGGCTGGGCTGCGAGGTGATCGAGCAGACGCCGGAAGGCCATGACCGGGTGATGGCGCGCACGCACGCCCTCACGTTCTTCGTGGCCAAGGGGATGGTGGACTCCGGCGCGGCGGCGGACGTGCCCTTCGCGCCGGCCAGCTTCAAGGCGCTGTCGCGCACCATCGAGACGGTGCGCGCGGACGCGGGCCACCTCTTCAACGCCATCCAGCAGGAGAACCCCTTCGCAACGGAGGCACGCGGGCGGCTGCTCGCGGCGCTCCAGGGCATCCACCGCGACCTGCAGGCCGCGCCCTCCGTGGAGGAGCCCAGGGCCTCGGGCATCGCCGTGCCTGGACTGGAGCCCGCGGCTCCCGCGCCCCGGGAGCCGCGCGAGCACCTCGACGCGCTCGACCGGGAGCTGGTGGAGCTGCTCGCCCGCCGCGAGGAGCTGGCCCGCCGTCAGCGCCGCGCGCAGGCCTCCGGCAACGAGCCCGCGCTCTTCGAGGCGCTGCTCGCCGTGCGCCGCGCGTGGGCCCGCGAGCTGGGGGCCGACGCGCAGGAGGTGGAGGCCGTCTTCCGCGCGGTGCTGGGCAGCGGTCTGCGCTAGAGGTACTCGTCCAGCCAGTCGAACATCCGGTGGTTGGCGACGGCCTGCGCGCCCTCCTGGCAGTGCAAGAGCCCCGTGTCCCCGGCGGTGAAGAGCATGTAGTCCTTCGGGCACTCCAGCGCGTCGAAGAGCAGCTGGGCCTGGCCCTGGGAGAAGGCCTCCGCGGTGCCATCCATCACCAGCGTGCGGCAGCGGATGCGGTGGACGACAGGCTCGTTGTTGAACCGGCGCAGCTCGAAGAGCAGGGCCGACGGCGTGCTGACGCCGTGCTTGGACATCGAGTCCTTCATGTACCAGCGGTAGAGGAACACCTGCTCCATGAGCTGCGCCATGGCCGCGTCGAAGGCCTGGGGGTCGCTGTCGAGCAGCGGCATCACCTCCGGGAAGTACATGTTGAACTGCTCGAAGGAGGAATCGCCCCAGTTAAGGACGCCGGGGTTGGGGATGAGGATCTTGATGCGCCGCTCGAACGCGGCGGCGCGCGGCACCAGGGCGCCGCCCATGCTCCAGCCCAGGAGCGCGATGCGCCGCGAGTCCACGCCCGCGATGCACAGCGCGAAGTCCACCACCGGCCGGATGACGTTCTCCCAGTCGTGGCGGAAGGGCAGCCCCTGCTCGCGGATGGCCATGCCCTGGCCGGGCGCGTGCACGATGAGGCAGTGGTAGCCGCGCGCGAGCGCCGCGTCGATGACGTACTTGGACTCCTCCGGCCACGCGTCGCGGCCCTGCTGGAAGATGAGCAGCGGCGCGATGCTCCGGGCGCTCGGGGCGCGGAAGAAGTAGCCGGGCAGCGTGGTGCCCTCGTACGGGATGCGCACGGGCGTGCCCGGAATCCTCAGCAGCGGGAGCGCCTTGTTGTAGGCGTCCACCGCCTTGCGCCCGGTGGCGACCACGCTCGGGTGGGTGGGCTCCGGGTGGTGGATGAGCGCGGCGCGGTAGTAGTTGGCGGCGCGCAGGTAGGCATTGCCCGCGCTGATGGGGTGACGGCGGGCCAGGCTCGTGTCGCCCATGGCGCGGATGCGGTCGGCGGTGCGGACCCACTCGTTGGGCCAGCTCCAGTCATCCCCCGCGACGATGCGGGTCGCGGTGTCCAGCACCTCGCTGATGTCCGACTGGGCGCTGTAGGTCCCCGCCAGGAAGTGCAGGAGCTGGCTCTCCATGATGGGGTCCGCCATCAACCCCAGCTCCCACCAGGGCCGGGGCTCCTCGGCGGCGGTAGCATTCGTGGACGGCCGTCCCGCCGCGCTGGCCGGAGAGCCCCGGAGGAGCGCGAGCCCTCCGGTCAAACCCAGGCTGGCCTGGATGAGGGAGCGACGGTCCAATGAGATGCCCATGGTCTGTGACCTCCAGCGAAGTGGATGCTGGCGGGTCGAACACCGGGGGCCATGCTTTCTGTCACCCGCTCAGCGCGTGGCCAGCAAGGCGAACACGCGGTGGGGCACGGCGAGCGGTGCGTCCGGGAAGCGCTCCTCGAGGAGCTTCGCGTGCGCGACGTCGAAGCGCGCGGCGGCGTCCGGAGGCAGCACCGGCCCCACCTTCGCGCTGGCCCGCACCCGGCCCATCCACGCCTCATGCGAGTAATGGACGACGGTGTCGAAGGTGAAGGACTCCAGGCCGGTGAAGCCCGCCGAGGCGGCGTCCGCGAACCAGCGCGGGTAGATGCCCGCGTCGTGCCCGAAGCTGACGTAGGGCGCGACCTGTGAGGGATTGAAGGTGTCGATGAGGGTGTGGACGACCTCCACGACGTTGCCCGGCAAGGGCAGCCAGTCGAAGTGCGCGATGACCAGCCGTCCCCCGGGCGCCAGCACCCGGAAGGCCTCGCGGGCCGCGGCGGCGCGGTCGAACCAGTGCCAGCACGTGCCGGCCGTCACCAGCCCGAAGGCGCCCGAAGGCAGCCCGGTCCGCTCCGCGGGCGCCACGCGGAAGTCGATGGTCAGCCCCTCCTCGTGAGCAAGCCGCCGGGCCGAGTCCAGCATGGACGCGGAGAGGTCGAGCGCGGTGACGTCGCCCCCGCGCCTCGCCAGTCCCCGCGCGATCGTGCCCGTGCCCGCGCCCAGGTCCAGGACACGCTGGCCAGGATGGAAGACGCCCTCCCGCAGCAGGCGCTCGAAGAAGGCGTCCGGGAAGCCGGCGCGGTGCCGGGCGTAGTCCTCCGACGTGCGGCCAAAGTCCACCTGCATGGCATGTCCTCCTGTGTCCGGGGCTCCACGCATCCATGAGGAAAGACACGTCGACAGCGCGTCCGCGCCGCGTCGACACTCTGCTTCCAGGAGGTGGGTGGATCATGGATAGACGCCGGGGTGGACGCTCTCAATCTCGATTCGACCATCGACCTGAGCGCGAGGAAGCCCTGGTGTCCGCGAGCGAGGCCGCGGCGCTGCTCGGCGTGAAGCTCGCGACGCTCTACACCTACGTGAGCCGGGGCCTGGTGCGGTGCGTGCCGGTGCCGGGAACGAAGGAGAACCGCTACGCGCGCGCGGACCTGGAGCGGCTGAAGGTCCGCCACGACGCAAGAGCGGGACACGCGGCGGTCGCGGCGGGAGCGCTGCTGTGGGGGGAGCCCGTCATCGACTCGGCCGTGTCGCGCGTGGAGGCGCGAGGCCTGGCGTACCGGGGACTCCACTCCGCGGTGGAGCTGGCCACGCAAGGGTGCTCCTTCGAGGACGTGGCGGAGCTGCTCTGGTCCGGCGTGCTGCCGAAGCGGCGGGACACGACGTGGCCCAGGCCGCCCATGCCCTTCCCGCCTTCCGCGCTGGCGGCGCTCCTGCCCCAGGGCACACCTCCCGCGGAGGTGCTGGCGACGCTGGTGTCCCTGCTGGGCGCACGGGACACGGTGCGCTTCGCCGCGCCACCGGACCAGGAGCTCGCACGGGCCCGGAGCCTGCTGCGTCACCTGGCGGCGTGGGTGTGCGCGGCCCGGGCGCCGGAGCGCGTGGAGCTCGCCTTGCGCGAAGGGACGGTGGCGGATTCGCTGGCGCGCGCGTGGGACGCCCGCTCATCACACGCTCCCGCCGTGTTGAACCAGGCCCTGGTGCTCTGCGCGGACCATGAGCTGAACGTGTCGACGTTCGCCGCCCGGGTGACGGCCTCCTCCGGCGCGGACCTGTACGCGTGCGTGAGCGCGGCGATGGCGGCGCTCTCCGGCGCGAAACACGGGGGCGCGTGCGACCGGGTGGAGGCGCTCCTCGCGGAGGTGGGCCGTCCGGAGCAGGCGAAGGAGGCGGTGGCCACGTACCTCGAACGGGGCGAAGCGGTGCCGGGTTTCGGCCACCGGCTGTATCCCCAGGGAGATCCACGCACGCCCCCGCTCATCCTCGCCGCGCGGGAGCTGCGCCCGGACGCGCGAGCGGTCCGCGTGGGCTCCGCGCTGGTGGAGGTGATGCGCGACGGGGGACATCCCGCGCCGTCGATGGAGGTGGGACTGGTGATGCTGGCGGAGGCGCTGGGCTTGCCCAAGGGCGCCGCCGCGACGGTGTTCGCCGTGGGGCGCGCGGCGGGCTGGGTGGCACATGTGATGGAGCAGCGCGAGCAGGGACACCTGCTGCGCCCCAGGGCTCGCTTCGTCGGCCCCTCATCGCCCCCGGAGGATTGAATCCATTCGTGGGGATTCAGGAGTGACATGGCGCTGTTGGTGGACCCAATGCGTCTGTTCACCTTCTGGAGCCACTGCATGAAGAAGACCGCACTGCTGACCTGCCTGCTCGGATTGTTGGGAGCCCTCCCGGCCACCGCTTCTGAGCTCAAGGACGTGTTCGGCAAGGAGGTCCCCATCGGGCAGGGCCGCCCCACCCTGGTGCTGTACGCCAACAAGGGCACCCGGGAGGAGCTGCGCCAGCATGCCTCCCAGTTCCTCTATGAAGTCCGTGAGAAGAAGCCCATCGTCGTCATCCACGTGGACCTGCGCGACGTCCCGGGGCTCTTCAAGGGCATGGCGCGCGGGGAGATCCGCAAGAGCCACAACGAGTCGCTCACCGCCATGAAGGACCTCTTCCGTGAAAAGGGCGAGGCGCCTCCCGCGGAGCTGGACACGTCGCTCTACATGGTCGCCGACTCCAAGGGCGAACCCCACGAGTCCATGGGACTCAAGAAGGGCTTTGACCGTGTGTTCGCCCAGGTGCTGAGCACCTCCGGGCAGGAGGTCGCACGGGGCGCCTTCTCGGCCGGCACCCGCAAGCTCAGCCAGGCCATGACCGCCGCGCCCAGCGTGGCGTCCCGCAGGCCCTGACGTCACCCCACCGTGACTTCACGGGGCGTCCACCCATGCCCTTGCACGGCGCGTGGGTGGACGACAGGGGATGAAAGGTTTTACCTTTCTGGCGCGCTAATCGTTCCTGACATGGAACCCATGGACATGCATGGGATTCAAGCGAGGAGCGGTGGCCGCGCGTTCAGACCTCTCATCCCCCGAGACACTCCCCCATGTTCAAGTTCAAGACGTACAGCCTCGCCGTGGTGGCCCTTGCCTTCAGCGCCTGCGGTCCCGCGCCGGAAGCGAAGGAGCCGGCCCCCGCCGGAGGCGACGTCGCGCAGGTGCGGTCCGAAGTGACGAAGGCCATCCCGGGCACGACGTGCGTGGTGGAAGCGACGAAGCCCTATACGTACGACGTGGGCGGTCCCATCAGCGCCCAGGCGTCCGCCTGGGATTGCGACCAGGACTACCCCATCATCTACATCTGCTCCATCGTGGAGAAGCGCTCGGTGAGCAGCACGGGCACCGTGACCTGGACGGCGGTGGAGGGCAGCCGCAGCTGCTGGCCGGAGACGAACACCGACTTCGGCGGCCAGACGGCGAACCCCACGCCCAACGTCCCGGGCGTCTATCGTCAGCGCGCTCAGGCGGCCATCAAGCTGAACGCCACCACGTGGACCCCGGCGCAGCCGTCCACCTGCGCCACGCTCTCCAGCGACATCCCCTGCAAGTTCACCCAGGTGGTGTCCGGCAGCGTCACGCTGTGACGTGAAGCACGACGGACTCCGGGTGAGAAGGGGTGCGGGCGTCTGGGCTATCCTCACGCCTCCCTGCTTCCACCCGGAGTCGTCCATGCACACCAGGTCCCCGCGCAGCGCCCGTTCCCCGAAGGCCCTCACGTTCCTCCGCGTCCCCGTGCTGCTCGCCGTGGGCATGATGACGATGGGCAGCGGCATGGGGAACCCGGGCTGTGGCAGCAGCTCGGTTCCGGACTGTGAAGAGGGCTGCGACATCGGAGGCACCTATCAGCTCCAGTTCGCGGATCCCTCGCCTCCGGGCGGACAATGCGAGACCTGGGGCGCGGGTGTGCCCCAGGGGCCGCTCGTGCTGGAAGAAGCCAATGGCTACATCACGGCGACGCTCGACGGCATCACGCTGTCGACCTACTACTCGGGCGAGCCGTCCCGGAAGCTCGACTTCGCCGTCGGGCAGCGCCTCACGGACAAGAAGCTCGATCGCACCGTCCGCATCACCTCGACGGTGGCCGCGCCCTCGCCCAGCTCCTCCACCGACCGCTCGGTCATCGAGGGTGAGTACGTGCTGGAGCTCGTCTCCACCGAGAACACGGCCTTGAAGTGCCTCATCCAGCGGAACTTCACCGCGACGCGGTAGGGCCCTCGGACTGCACTGCGGGTGCGGTAGGTTCAGAGCCATGCGGACCCCCCTCATGGCCTCACTGCTGTTCCTGATGCTGTCCTCGCCAGCCCGGGCGGAAGTGCCCGGCTTCGTGGAAACGAACTATTCGTCCAACCAACTGACGCCGGCGACGGGCATGGCGTGGGCACCGGATGGTTCGGGGCGCCTGTTCATCACGCTGAAGAACGGCGTGGTGCGGACGGTGGCCCTGAAGGACGGCGTGCTGGAGACGCAGCCGGGCACCTCTACGCTGGTGACCCGCACGTTCGCCACGGAGCCCTCGGTCCACACCAACAGTGAGTGCGGGCTCATCGGCATCGCGTTCGACCCGAACTACGTGGTCAACCGGTACGTCTACTTCTTCGTCACCGTCTCCCCTTCCGAGCAGCGCATCGTCCGCTACACGGACTCCAACGGCACGGGCATCGCGCGCACGGAGGTCGTCACGAAGCTGCCCACGCGTGGTGAGAACCACGACGGCGGCGGGCTGGGCTTCGGACCGGACGGCAAGCTCTACTGGTCCATTGGCGACCTGGGCAACGGCACCGGCGTGGACGCGGACCTGACGTCACTGGCGGCCAAGGTGGGCCGCGCGAACCTGGACGGCACGCCCGCCAATGACAACCCCTTCAACGACGGCGTCGGTCCCAACAACGAATACGTCTGGGCGCGCGGCCTCCGCAATCCGTTCACCTTCACGTTCCAGCCCAGAAACGGCCGGATGTGGGTCAACGGCGTGGGCACGAACTACGAGCAGGTCTTCGTCGTGAACCGGCGCAGCCACGCCGGCTACGACGACTACGAGAACAACCAGCCGCTCGGGAACGACTACATCACCCCTGTCATCAAGTACCGCACCAACGGGACGGAGACGCGCTCCGTCACCGCCACGGGCGCGGTGCGCAGCGGCGGCGTCACGACCTTCACCACCGCGGAGTCGCACGGCTTCCGCAAGGGGGAGCGGCTCACCGTCGCGGGCGTCGGGAACTCGAGCTTCAACGGCACCCTCTACGTCGCCAGCGCCAACAACGCGCCCGGCACCACCACGTTCACCGTGGCCCAGCCGGGCCTGCCGGATGCGACGAGTGGCGGGGGCAGCGCGACGACGCAGCGGCTGGGCGGCTCCATCACCGGCGGCACCTTCTACGACGCGACCCTCTTCCCGCCGGAGTACCGCGGCAACTACTTCTTCGGCGACTTCAACACCGGGCAGGTGACGCGCGCCACGCTCGCGGCCGACGACTCGGTGGCGACGGTGGACGAGTGGGGGAAGGAGTTCACCTCCAACGTGGACCTGAGCGTGGGGCCGGACGGCGCGCTCTACGCGCTCGGGTACACCAACGGTGTGGTGCGGCGGGTGACGCCCACGGCGACCGTCCAGAAGCTGGTCGTGTCGGGACTCCACCTGCGGCTGATGGAGGGAGGCCGCGCGACCTTCACCGTGCGGCTGGCCCAGGCGCCGGCCGCGCCCGTGACGGTGCGCGTGGCCCGGGCCATGGGTGGCTCCGAGGACCTGCGCGTCCTGGGCGGTGACACCCTCACCTTCTCTCCGCAGGACTGGAGCACGCCGCAGGTCGTCCTGCTCGAGGCGGTGGAGGACGCGGACGCGGTCGCGGACACCGCCACCTTCACCGTGACCTCGGAGGGGATGGCGGACGAGGCGGTGGTGGCCACCACCATCGACAACAACTCGCCCCGGCTGGTGCTGTCCACCGCCCGGGTCTCCGTGCCCGAGGGAGGCACCGCGACCTTCACCGTGGCCCTGTCCGCGCGGCCCTCTTCGAACGTCACCGTCACCCTGGCGCCCACCCAGGGAGACACGGACGTCACCGTGACCTCCGGGGGCACGCTCCCGTTCACCGTCTCCAACTGGAGCACGGCGCAGACGGTCACGCTCCAGGCCGCGCAGGACGCGGACAACGTGGACGGCGTGGCCACCATCACGGTCGCCATGCCGGGCCTGGACGCGCGCACGCTGGAGGCCGTGGAGGCGGACGACGAGCCGCTCGCGCCCGCCCTCTCCTCCACGCCCGTCACCACCGCCGTGGTGGGCATCGCGTACCGCTACGACGTGGAGGCGGTGGGCCGGCCGGAGCCCACCTATTCGCTGGAGGGCGCGGTGCCGCAGGGCATGAGCATCGACCCGGTCACCGGCCTCATCACCTGGACGCCCCCGGCGGCGGGCACGGTGGACGTGCGCGTGCGCGTGGCCAATGGCGTGCCTCCGGACGCGGAGCAGACCTTCAGCATCGTCACGAAGGCGAATGCGGCGCCGAGCGCCGTCCTCACCCGCCCCACCCAGGGCGAGCGCGTGTCCGGCGCCATGGCGGAGTTCTTCGGCGACTGCGTGGACGACGTGGGCTGCACCCGCGCCGAGTTCTACGTGGACGGCACGCTGCAATACACGGACGTCCGTTCGGACAATCACTTCCACTTCGGGGGCACGCACAACCGCTGGGACACCACGGGCCTGACGCCGGGCCCGCACATCGTGCGCTTCGTCGTGGTGGACACGAACGGCGCCCAGGCCGAGGCCACGGCGACGGTCTGCGTCGGGGACGGAAGCTGCGAGCCGGGGCAGCCGGATGCCGGCACGGGTATGGATGCCGGCTCGGGCACGGATGCCGGCTCGGGCACGGATGCCGGCTCGGGCACGGATGCCGGCTCGGGCACGGATGCCGGCTCGGGCACGAGCAAGCCCCTGCCCGAGGAGGACTCCGGCTGCGGCTGCGGTGCGGCCCCGGTGGCCCCGCTCGCGTGGCTGGCGCTCGCCGCGCTGGCGGCCCGTCGCAAGCGGTCGCGCGCGGAGTGAGCCCCAGCTCCTGACGCAACAACGGGAGGGCGCCCGTGCTGGACGCCCTCCCGTTCTCCTTCCGGCGTGTCCGGATGCGGGATGCGGATTCCCAGCGCCGGTCAGCGACGTGAGGGGTTCATCCCCCTGTCGCCCGGGAGTGGCTGTCCCGGCCCCCGTGGCATGCGCCATGCTCAAGGCGTCCGACATGGCCTCCCTCCTCCAGGACCTCCGGCTCGCGCTGCGGCGGCTGCGCGGCAGCCCCACCTTCACCGTCGTGGCGGTGGCCACGCTGGCGCTGGGCATCGGCGCCAACGTCGCCATCTTCAGCGTGGTGCACGCGGTGCTGCTGCGGCCGTTGCCCCTGCACGACGACGCGCGGCTCGTGCGGCTGTTCAGCGTGGGCCGGCAGGGCGCGGGGCTCACCTCGCCGCCGGACCTGGTGGACCTGCGCGAACAGACGCGGTCCTTCGAGGGGCTCATCGGCGTGGCCCCCGCGATGGTGACGCTCGGCGCGGACCGCACGGAGGCCTCGCCCATGAAGGTGCAGGCCGGGCTGGTGACGGCCGGGTTCTTCCAGGTGCTGGGGCCCCGGGTGCAGCTGGGCCGCGCGCTCCAGGCGGGGGATGACGCGCCGGGGGCGCCGCAGGTCGCGGTGCTGTCCTATTCGCTCTGGCAGCGCCGCTTTGGCGGCAGCCCGGACGTGCTGGGACGCACGCTGAACCTGGGCGGGCCCCTGCCGTGGACGGTGGTGGGCGTGATGGCGCCGGGGTTCGACTTCCCCTCGCGCGCGGAGCTGTGGACGCCGCTGGTCCAGGACGAGTCCATGACGAAGCCGGAGGCGCGCGGCGCGCACTGGCTGGAGGTGTACGGACGGCTGGCACCGGGCGTGAGCCTCGCGCGGGCGAGGGAGGAGGCCTCGGCGGTGGCGCGGAGCCTGGCGGCGCGGTACCCGGCGACGAACGCGGACATGGGCGCGAGCGTGGAGCCGCTGCGCGACGTGCTGCTGGGCCCGGTGCGCCCCTCGCTGCTGCTGATGCTGGGCGCGGTGGGGCTGGTGCTGCTCATCGCGTGCGCCAACCTCATGCACCTCCTGCTGGCGCGGGCCGCGTCGCGCGAGGGAGAGACGTCCGTGCGTCTGGCGTTGGGCGCCAGCCGGGGGCGCATCGCGCGGGAGCTGCTGATGGAGAGCACGCTCCTGTCGGTGCTGGGCGGCGTGGCGGGGCTGCTCGCGGCCATGTGGGCACTGGATGCGCTGGCGGCGTTCGGGCCCCGGGACATTCCGCGCATCGACGAGGTGTCGCTCGACGGCACGGTGCTGGCGTTCACCGCGGGCCTGTCGGTGTTCACCACGCTCCTCTTCGGGCTGGTGCCCGCGTGGCAGACGTCGCGGGTGGAGCTGGCGCGCGTGCTCAGGACCACGGGCGAGGGCGCGGGAGGCGCCGCGCACCACCACCGCACCCGCGCGGCGCTCATCGTGGCGGAGACGGCGCTGGCGGTGCTGCTGCTGGTGAGCGCGGGGCTGCTCCTGCGCAGCTTCGTGCACCTGCGGCGCATCGACCCGGGCTTCCGGTCCGAGGGCGTGTTGACGGTGAAGCTCGACCTGCCGCCCATCCGCTATGCCTTTGGCGGCGCGGCGCCCGCGGCGTTCTATGACGCGCTGCTCGAGCGGCTGCGGGCCCTGCCCGGCGTGGAGGCCGCGGGCGTGGTGAACGCGCTGCCCATGGAGGGCAAGCGCTGGACGCTCGCGGTGCGCGATCCGACGCGGCCGGTGCCGCCGGGAACGGAGCCCTGGCAGGCCAGCATCCGCATCGTCACGCCGGGGGCGCTGGAGGCGCTGCGCGTGCCGGTGCTTCGCGGCCGGGGACTCTTGCCGGAGGACCGGGGCGCGGGAGGGCGCGCGGTGTTGATCAACGCGGAGGCGGCGCGGCGCTTCTGGCCGGGAGAGGATCCGTTGGGCCGCACCGTGGACACGGACATGGACTGGGGCAACGGCGCGTTCGGGGGCCGGGTGGTGGGGGTGGTGGCGAACCTGGCGACGGAGGGGCTGGCGGTGCCCGCCGCGCCGGAGGTGTACGTGCCCTATGAGCAGGCGCGCTCCACGGACATGACGCTGGTGCTGCGCACCTCCGGGGAGCCGCTCGCGCTGGCCAGGGCGGTGCGCACGGAGGTTCGCGCGATGGACGCGAACCTCGCGGTGGGCAGCGTGCGGACGCTGGCGTCGGTGGTGGATGCGACGGTGGCGCCGCTGCGCTTCTATCTGCTGCTGGCGAGCCTCTTCGCGGGCGTGGCGCTGGTGCTGGCGGCGGTGGGGCTCTACGGGGTGGTGGCCTACGCGGTGGTGCAGCGCACGCGCGAGCTGGGCATCCGCATGGCATTGGGAGCGCGAGCGGGCCAGCTCATGGGGATGGTGTTGAGCCACTACCTGCGGCTCACGGCGGTGGGGCTCGTGCTGGGGTTGGGGCTCGCGTGGGGAGCCAGCCGCGCGTTGTCACACCTGCTCAACGGGGTGCGGCCCACGGATCCGCTCACCTACGGACTGGTGGTGGCGGTGCTCGGAGCCGTGGCCTTCCTCGCGGCCCTGCTGCCCGCGCGGAGGGCCGCGAACGTGCCCCCCGCGGTCGTGCTCCGCGCGGACTGACGGCCCGCTATCCTGAAAGAGCCATGCCCGGATTGCGACGGACCCGCACCCTCTTGTTCTTGCTGGCCCTGGGATGCGCGGGCCGTCGCCACTACTTCCTCCGCTCCGAGCTGCCCATCCTGGAGGGCCGGTTCGACCTCGCTGTGGCGCCCGGGCCATGGCCGCACGAGAACGTCCCGACTGTCATCTCGGGCTCAGACACGATTCCGGATGACCTGGTGCTGCCAACGCTCCGGGCCCTGATGGCCTTGCCGGGCGCGGCGGACGCCTGCGACCCGAACACCGGTGGTCCACGGCCGGATGCAGCCGAATATTGTGTCGCCCTCTACAAGACGCCGCAGGACTGGCGTGTTTCCTGGCCCATCCGCAACCTGCTGAAGGAGCGCAGCTCCTGCCAGCCTCCCTTCGGTGGCGTCGACGATGAGTCCTATGGCCGGGGCGTGCCCATCATCGGCTTCGCGCACAACCATCCCTGCTCGACGCGCATGAGCAGTGACGACCTGGGGCAGTTTCCCGCAGTGAAGATGGCGGATGGGTTGTGGACAATGGTGTCCTATGCGGCAAGCCCGGATGGACAGCTGGCGCGTGATTCAAGCAACCGGTTGATCCCCGCATGGGCCTGGCTCGCCACGGGTCACAAGGACGAACCCCGTTTCTACAAGTGGAACACCGCCGGGGAGGTCTTCCAGTGGAGCGAGGACAAGGCGCGTTGGGAGTTCCAGGCGAACTGTCGTCCACAAGAGTCCTCCGGCATGCGCAGCCCCCGCATGCTGCTGCCTCGCTGCTCGCCCGAACTGAAGTGGTAGAAGTTCCCTGGAGCCTGTCCCCATGATGAAACTTCCTCACCACGTCCTTCTCATGACGCTCCTGCTGGATGGAGGCACGCCTCCCGCCTCCTCTGGTACCGCCGCGAGAGATGGGGGCAGCCCCGTGTCCTCCGCCACGGTGACAAGCGCGGACGGAGGCACCACCCCACGCACGCCTCTTATCGCGGAGGGAATCGAATGGCCTGAGGACCTGCGGCCCCTGGCAACGCTGGATGGCCCGGCGCTCCTCGCCGCCCATGCGGCCTTGCAGCGGCTGCTGGCGAGCTTTCCAAAGGAGTATGCGAAAGATTGTTCGTACACCGCCAAGGCGATGGAGGTCTCCGTCGCTCAGCATGGCGGTCTGTACTTCGTGCAGATCAACCGGCGCGTCGAGAAGTGCGGCTGGGCAGCACCTGGATTCAACCCCTCCGCGCACTGGTACGAACTGTATGCCGTATCGCCAGAGGGGAAGGTCCTGGCGCGGTACCCCTACCATCCCTGATAGGGGCACCTGGGCCACAGGCTCCCGCGGGCCACGTCAGGCCTTGGTGGAGTGATTGCCGCGCAGCTTCCCGCCCTTCTTCTCCGAGGAGTCCGCGCGCGACACCTTGGGGACCTTGTTGCGCCCCCTGCCGGTGCGGCCCGTCGCCTTGGATGCCTCGGACTGCATCTTCTTCGCCTCCGGACGCTACTGGAGCAGCGGACGCGCCCCACGCATCACGCGTCCTCCAACCACCACGCCCGATGGGGAGCACCCGGGCCTCCTTCTCATGACAGATGAAGACGCGCGGCATCCGCACCTGCACGGGTGGCGCGGCGAAGCCCCGCCCCTCGGCGCTCCCGGGACCAGGGAAGCCAGCAGCCGTTCTCCCGCCGTAATGCCTATGGCGTGAGGCGTTTGAAGAAGAGGACCGTGGGGTGCAGCTCCCCGTCGGTGTGCCGCGCCCAGTCGGGAATCTCTCCGGCGCGCTGCCACTGGAAGTGCTGGTAGACGGCCTCCGCCTTCGAGCCCGCCAACGTGTCGAGCACCAGCAACGTGCGCCCCTGTCCCCGGGCGAACTGCTCGACCTCCTGGAGCAGCCGTGACGCGAGCCCCTGTCCCCGGGCCCGCGAGTGCACGAGCAGCTTCTGCACCTCCGCGCGGTGCAGCCCGTTGGGACGCAGGGACGGCGCGAGCTGCACGGTGCCGTCGATGCGCCCGTCCACCTCCGCCACCCAGAGCACCAGCCCCGGGCCCAGCGCCGCGAGGACGCCCCGCCAGTACTCCTCCGCCGCGTCCAGCGACAGCGGCGGCAGGAAGCCCACCGATGCGCCGCCCTCGACGGAGTCGATGAGCAGCTCGGCCAACGCCCGCCGCTCGTCGGGGGTCGCCTGTTCGAGTCTCCGGATGGAAATCATCATCGCCAGTCTAACCGGCTCACGGCGCGGCCGGCTTCGGGGGCTTCGGCGCGGGGGTGACGCGGGCGCCGGTGAAGCGCAGCAGCTCGTCCATGAAGACGCGGCGGCCCCGCTCCGGCCGCTCCAGGTGCACGAAGTGCGTCGCGCCCGGCAGCACCACGGCCTTCACGCTGGCCGCGTGGTTCAGGTGCTCCTGGAGGCGCGTGACGTCCTCCGGCCGGCTCCAGAAGTCGTTCTCCGCGCGGACAATCAACACCTTCCCCGTGATGGCGGCCCCGTCCCAGAGCTGCCGGCCCGTGGCCAGGTAGAAGCTGTCCTCCAGCGCCCCTGACGGCGCCCGGAACGCGAACGGCGTGCGCGAAGGGCCCAGCGGATCACTCGCGAGCGCCTCGCGCTGGAAGGACGCGGCCACCTCCGGGTCGCGCCACTTCGCGCGCTCCGCCTCCTCCGCCGGCAGTTGCCGGTCCCACACCGCCATCAGCGACGCGCCCGTGTTCCACCGGTAGGCGCCCATGCCCTCCGCGTTGAACTGCCCTGGCCGCTTGGGGTCCTCGAAGTCCGTGCCCCTGCCCAGCATCTTGTGCTCCGCGCTGCCCGCATAGAGCGCGTTGAGCATCACCAGGTGGCTGACGTTGTCCGGGTGGAGGCTGGCGTACATGCCCGCCCAGTGGCCTCCGGTGGCCCACCCCACCAGCCCCACGCGGCGCTGCCCCGTGCGCGCCTTCACCCAGGCCACCACCGCGTGCACGTCCTGGACGACCTCGTGCGAGCCCACCAGGGGCGGGCCCTTCGCGGGCGTGCTCATGGCCAGGGGCCGCGTGGAGCCGCCATAGCCGCGCGCGTCCATGAGGTACACGGCGTGCCCCGCCCGAGCGAGCTCCGCCGCGAGGGAGCCGCCCTCCACCGGCAGGTCGAACGAGGCGCGCCCCGGCACCCGCGCGCCGTGCAGGAGGATGAGGGGCGGCAGGTTCGCCATCTGCATGCCGGAGTCCTTCACCTCGCGGACGGACACCTCGATGCCTTCTTCCGAAGGCACCAGGAACTCCGCGCGCGTCACCTCCGCCCGCGCGCCCGCGCCCCACATCAGGCCCAGCACCACCAGGGTCCGGACCACGGCCGCGCCTTCGCGATGCATGCCCACCTTGTCCTCCCGCTTCCGGAGACTGCGCGGATCCTGCCAGGAGGGCTCCCCCGTGCAACTCTTGCCGTCCGTGCAAGCCTTGCCGGGCCCCAGGCACCGGGGACACGCAAGGCTTGCCGTTCCTCGCGGCCCTCGGCAGCGCGCCCCCTGGAGCGAGGCGTTGGCATCCCGGTTGCTCATGCACCGTCACGTTCCCCGCTGGCGACCCGGCCGGGACGAACCCCGGCCAGCAGGACGCATCGCTGGCATTTCCCGAACGCAGAACGGAGAAACGTCATGTCTACCCATCACTTCGCGCGGAAGCTGTTCCTGGCGGCCCCCCTGTCCCTCTTCGCGGTGGGCTGCGGTGGCGACCCGATGATGGACCAGTCCCTGGCGAACGAGACCGCGCCGGCCGAAGCTGTCACCGAGACCGCCGCCCCGGCGGACGCGTCCCTCGCGGCGAGCGAGCAGGGTGTGGCCCTGGGCGGGACGTACTGGTGGGGCACCGCCGCCAACGGCCTGACCTCCACGTCCATCGGGACGTCCACGAACCGCACCTGCTTCCTGACCGGCGTCCAGGGCAACCTGAAGGGCACCAGCTGGGCCGGCGTGGGCGTGTTCGATTACGCGGGCAACTGGATGATCTTCGTCAACCAGAGCAACGGCAAGGCGCTGAGCTCGGGCGTGCAGTGCATCAACACCGCCACCAACCGGACCCCGGAGGTCTCCTGGTACGACGGCCAGGCGGCGAAGCTGCTGGGCGCGGTCACCTCCGCGCGCCGCTGCTTCCTCACGCAGGTGGAGGCCGCGGGCGGCTACACGGCCAACTCCGACTACGCCCGCGTCTGGAACGACGGGTACAACTGGTACCTGGGCGGCAACCTGGGCGCGGCGGGCGGCGCTCGCGCCGTCTGCGTGGACGTCGCCTCGGACCAGGGCGGCTGGCTGTGGATCGCGGGCAACCCGGGCAGCTTCACGCACAACCTGGCCTACGATCCGGGTGGCGTCGCCTGCATGCTGTCCGGCATCGGTGGCAACTTCAGCACCAGCAACTACACCGACGGCGTGTCCATCGACTACAACAGCGGCACCCGCTACTGGGAGATGACCGTCTCCAACAGCAAGCGCGGCTGGGGCAACTGCGTCAAGTAGTCGCGCGGCCCGCCAGGGAAGCAAGTGTCCGTTTCGCGAGGGGTGGTGGGGGCCCGGCGCGAAACGGATGGCGCATCGCCAGCACGTGTGGTGTCTCTTCCAGCGCGGGCGCGCAGCCCTGCCCGCCCTGGAGGAGACCCACGCCATGCAGGACGTCGACATCAAGACCGCGGATGGAGTGATGGACGCGAAGCTGTTCCAGCCGGAAGGCTCGGGGCCGTGGCCCGCGGTCATCATGCTGACGGATGCCTTTGGCGTCCGGCCCGTCTTCGAGCAGATGGCCCGGCGCCTGTCGAAGTCCGGCTTCGTCGTGCTGCTGCCCAACGTGTTCTACCGGGAGGCGCCCGCGTCGAAGCTGGAGCTCAAGGGCACGTTCCATGACGAGGCCTTCCGCAAGCGCATCTACGCGCTCATCGGCACGCTGACGCCGGACCGCCTGAAGGCGGACGCGGGAGCGGAGTTGGACTTCCTCTTCCGCCAGCCCTTCGTGAAGGGCCCGAAGGCGGGCGTGGCCGGCTACTGCTTCAGCGGCGGGCTCGCGGTGCGCATGGGCGCGGACTTCCCGGACCGCATCGCCGCGGTGGCGTCGTCCCACGGCGGACGGCTGGCCACGGACTCGCCGGAGAGCCCCCACCGCCTGCTGAACCAGGTGAAGGCGGAGCTGTACTTCGGCCACGCGGACCAGGACAACGCCATGCCCGCGGACGCCATCCGCACGCTGGAGGCGGCGCTGAAGGACGCGGGCGTGAAGTACCGCTCGGAGCTCTACCCCGGCGCACAGCACGGCTACGCGGTGCCGGGCACGCCGCAGTTCAACGCGGAGGTCGCGGAGACGCATTGGACCCGCATCGAGGACCTGTTCGGCCGCACGCTGAAGGCCTGAGCCCGCCCGATGTCCGCGACGCGGCAGCGGCTGCTCTCCATCTTCGGCGGCTCGGTGGGCAACCTCATCGAGTGGTACGACTTCTACGTCTACTCCGCGTTCTCGCTGTACTTCGCGCAGGCGTTCTTCCCGGACGCGGATCCGCTGGTGCAGCAGCTCAACACCGCCGGGGTGTTCGCGCTGGGCTTCCTCATCCGGCCGGTGGGCGGCTGGCTGATGGGGCTCTACGCGGACCTGAAGGGCCGCAGGTCCGCGCTGACGGTGTCCGTCACGCTGATGTGCCTGGGCTCGCTGGTCATCGCCGTGTGCCCCACGTACGCGCGCATCGGCGTGGCGGCCCCCATCGTGCTGATGCTCGCGCGGCTGCTCCAGGGGCTCTCCCTGGGCGGCGAGTACGGCACCAGCGCCACGTACCTGAGCGAGGTGGCCACCTCCCGCCACCGGGGCTTCTACAGCTCCTTCCAGTACGTCACGCTCATCCTGGGACAGCTCCTGGCCACGCTGACGCTGCTGGTGTTGCAGCGGCTGCTGTTGACGGGCCCGCAGCTGGAGGCGTGGGGCTGGCGCATCCCGTTTGGCATTGGCGCGGCGCTGGCCGTCTTCGGCTTCTACATGCGGCGCAACATGGTGGAGACGGAGGCCTTCACGCGCGAGGCCGCGACGAAGGCCCGGCACCACCCCATGCGGGAGCTGTTGCGCCACCCGAAGGAGATCGCCGTCGTGGTGGGGCTCACCCTGGGCGGGACGCTGGCCTTCTACACATACACCGTCTACATGCAGAAGTTCCTGGTGAACTCCGTGGGGCTCACGCGGGATGAGGCCACGCTCATCTCCGCGGGCTCGTTGTTCCTGTACATGCTGCTCCAGCCGGTGCTGGGCTTCGTCTCCGACAAGGTGGGGCGCAGGCCGGTGCTGATGGGCTTTGGCATCCTGGGCACGCTGTGCACCGTGCCGCTGCTCACCGCGCTGACGCGGACGAAGGACGCCTTCACCGCGTTCCTGCTGGTGCTCGCGGCGCTGGTCATCCTCTCCGGCTACACGTCCATCAACGCGGTGGTGAAGGCGGAGCTGTTCCCCGCGCGCATCCGCGCACTGGGCGTGGGGCTGCCGTACGCGCTCACGGTGTCCCTCTTCGGCGGCACCGCGGAGTACGTGGGCACGCGCCTGAAGCTGGCCGGGCACGAGGCGTGGTTCTTCTGGTACGTCACGGCCTGCATCTTCTGCTCGCTGCTCGTCTACACCGTGATGCCAGACACCCGGCGCCACAGCCGCATCGACCCGTGATAGACGCGCGCGTCCATGACGGCTCCCTTGCTGACGCTGCCCCTGCTGCTCCTCCTGGGGCAGGCCCCCGAATCCACGCCCGCTGAAGCGCCCCTCCAGGCGCGGCTGTCGTTCCAGGCCCTCGACGAGGACATCGACCGCGAGGGCTCGGGCACGTCCTTCCACGCGGCGCTGGAAGGCCATACGCCGGAGCTCGCGTCGGGCCTGCGCGCGGAAGCCACGCTGTCGTTCTTCCTGTCCACGCCGGGCACCCAGGGCATCAGCCTGCAGGACTTCGGCAGCAACCTGCGGCTGCGCTACCGCCCGTCGGGCTGGGAGTCCGGAGAGGGTTTTGTCGTAGCGGTCCATCCGCTGAGCACGTCGCGGCTCTACATGGGCTTCACCTGGCCGGTGAGCTGGGAGCGGCAGGCGTTCCCCCGCCGCACCGGCAACGAGTCCGCGCTGGAGCTGCGCCTGTCCCGGCGGCGGTGGGAGGCCTTCGTGGCGCTCAAGTCCGCCAACGTGGCCGATGACCTCGTGCTGGAGTCCTCACGCCACTATGCCCTGCTCGCGGGCGGCTTCCTGGACGTCACCCCCGAGCTGCGGCTGGCCGCGAAGGGCACCGTGCTCAACCGGGGGCAGATCCCCGCCGCCGCGATCCAGGGCATCGAGCTGGACGTCCCCGTGCGTGGGGCCTCGCTGGGCGCGGTCTGGCACCGGGGCGAGCCCGTGGGGAACAACGTCGACCTGACGCTCTACTCGGGCGACCCGACCTTCTTCGAGCGCTTCTTCCAGCCGGAGACGTACACCGGAGGCTTCGGCGCCTCCGTGTCGCTGGAGGGAAGTTTCGCGTCGCAGGGCCTGCTGGCTCCGGGGACCACCCCGCCCCAGCGAAGCACGCAGACCTCGGGGGCGGGGGCCCTGGAGGCGCGGGTGAAGCAGGGCTTCTGGCGGGCGCACGCGCTGGCCTATGTCCGCACGCTCGGCTTCCTCCAGATGGACGTGCCCGGGTTCCCCCCGCACCAGGACTTCCTGGACGACGCGGAGACGCGCGCGGAGGTGTCCGGCACGCTGAGCAGCGACTACCACCTCCAGGCCTGGGGGCTGACGCCCGGGCTGCTCCTGCGCGTCACCCGGCCCGCCTCGCTCCGGAACGCGCTGGTGGACTTCCCGGCCCGCGACATCGTGTTCCGGGGCCCCAACCAGCTCGACATCCTGCCCGAGGGTGAGGTCCCGAGGCTGGTGGTGACCGTGAAGGCCACGGCCCGCTGGGACCTGGGGACGGTGGCGGGCGTGCTGGCGGAGGTCTCCTACACCCACGACCCGAACCGGACCCGCTTCGAGGACGACCTGACGGGCGTCGCCGAGCCCGTCTTCCAGCCCGCCAACGCGGTGGGCGTCAACGTGCTGCTCCAGGCCCGCTTCTGACGCTGGGAGTCAGGAGGGGGTGATTGGCGTCCAGGCTTGGCCGGGTGCGAGGATGACGCTCCGCCCACCATGCACACCGCTTCCGCCCGTCCCCTCTCCGAGGCCGCCGTCCCCGAATCCACCGCGGTGCCTGAGACCCAGGCACAGGTCCAGCCCGCGGCCCGGCTCATGGCGCACGCCGGGGCCTGGCTGATGCTGGTGGGGCTGCTCACGGGCGGCTACGTCTCCGCGGCGATGACGGGCAAGGTGCCGGCGGATCCGCACATGGCGCTCGCCGCGCACCTGAACGCGCTGATGGGGACGTTCTTCCTCTTGGGCGTCGCGTGGACGCTGCCCATGCTGCGCTACGGCCCCGTGGGACAGCGCCGGCTGGCCTGGGCGGTCATCGTCGCCAACTGGGCCAACTGGGGCATCACCTGCGTGAAGGCGTGGCTGCGGGTGTCCGGCGTGGACCTCATCGGGCAGCCGGTGAACGACGCCGTGTTCGGCGCGCTCACCCTGTCCGTGGTCCTCCCCGCGCTCATCGCCGCCGGAGCCTGGGTGTATGGCTTTCGCCGCGCCGAAGCGCGCTGACTTCAGAAGGCCGTGCGCGTGAGCGCGATGTCCGCGTTCGCCCAGGCCGTCTCGAAGCGCTGACGCGCGGCGGTGGCTTCCGCCGTCCTGCCCTGCCCCTTCAGCGACTGCATGAGCCCGAAGAGGGCCCAGCCGTTGCCCGGGTTGCGGCGCAGGTCCTCCTGGTAGACGGCCTCCGCGGCCCTGTACTGCTTCGCGTCCAGCAGCGCCGCGCCCTGGTAGTGGCGCACCGGGTAGAACCAGTCGCTGGGCTCGGAGTAGGCCAGCTGATCCGCCGCCCGCACCGCGTCGTCCCAGCGCGACAACGCATCCGCGCAGCCCTGCCGCTCCGCGATGGAGGCGTCGAGCACGCGGGCCGCCACGTCCAGCACGTCCTTCGCCGAGTTGTTCCCGGCGGTCAGCGTGTCCGGGACGCTCGCGGCCAGCTTCACCAGCTCATCGTGCTCCGCGCGGGCCCGCTTGAACTCGCCCTTCGCGGCGAGCGCCAGTCCGTGCGCGTGCAGCCACAGGCCCGTCAGCACCGGGTACTTCGCGTCCGGCCGGGGCTGGGCGAGCAGCTCATCGAAGCGGCCGAAGCGCACCATCGCCAGCAGCGGCTCGGAGACGAAGAAGTCCATGCCCGGCATCTCCGTCAGCATCTCCGGCGGCAGGACCTTCGAGGACTCGCGCGCGGCGCGGATGGACTCCTCGCGCCGGCCCTCCATGGACGCGGAGAACGACAGGAAGCCCCAGTTGTGCGCGAGGTACATCGGGTAGTAACCGATGGGCTCCACCTTGCGCAGATAGGCATTGTCCGCGTCGACGGCGCGGCGGTTGCTCTCCGAGGCGTCCGCATACCGGCCCACGCGCTGGTAGATGTGCGCCGGCATGTGCACGACGTGCCCCGCGCCCGGCATCAGGTCCGGCAGCCGGTCCGCGGAGGCCAGCGCGCGCTCGGGGTGCTCCGAAGCCTCGATGGCGTGGATGTAATAGTGATTGGCGCCCGGGTGGTCCGGCGCGCGCGCGAGCACCTTCTCCAGCCGCGAGACGATCTCCTCCGTCCCCGGGTTGGGCTTGCCCTCCAGCGTCCACAGCTTCCACGGGTTCAGGTCCATCAACGACTCGGCGAACAGCACCTGCACGTCCAGGTCGTCCGGGAAGCGCTTCGCCACGTCGCGCATGGCGTTGGCATAGGACTGGGAGAAGGGCTTCATCTGCTCCGGCGTGCGGGGCTCCGGCCCTCCATAGCGCTTCGACAGCGCGCCGATGAGCGCCTGCTCCACCGGGGGCGCCGTGGGGGCGAGCGCCCGGGCCCGCTGCAGGGCGGTCCACGCGGTCGCGGCCCGGTCCGGCAGCATGGGCACGTTGTAGTTGGGCCCCAGCACCAGGGCGGTGCCCCAGAAGCACATGGCGCAGGACGGATCCAACTGCGCGGCCCGGGCGAACGAGCGCGCGGCCTCGTCGTGGTTGAAGGCATACGTCAGCCGCATGCCCTGGTCGAAGAAGGCCTGCGCCTCCGGTGACCGCGTGCTCACCTTGCGCTGGAAGTTCCCCAGGTCATCGAAGAGCACGGCCCCCTGCGCGAGCGAGGTCAGGCTCGACAGGGCGGACGGATTGCCATGCGCTCCGACAGACGTCCCCGAGGTCATCAGGAACGGGATGAGGATGAACAGGAATCGCGCGCGCATGGAATGCCCCCTTGGACCTGGGTCCCAGGTCAACGGTGGGGGGTGGTTGCGCGCGCGGCAATCCCACCGGCGAACCCCTCGCCCGGACGCGTCCCGAAAGAGGGCCTACTTCTCCAGGTCGCCGACGATCTTCCCGAGCGGCGACGGGGTGCCCATGAACTTCTGGAACCGGCTGCGGTCATCCGAGCCCATGTCGTAGTTCTCGAAGTTCGCGTCGTTCTTGTTCGCGCCGGGGCGGAAGCCCGAGTAGTCCTGGCGCGCGGGCAGGCCGTGCTCGGCACGGATGGCGTTCTCCGTGGGCGCGTTCGGCATGCGCGGCGTGGGGCGCAGGCCCACCGTCTCGAACTCCTCGCGCAGCTGCAGGCGCGTCTCCACCGTGTCCTTCATCGCGGCCGAGTGCTCGGGGTAGCGCTTGAACACGTCCGCGTTGGAGTGCTTGCTCACCGCCAGCGGGCTCACCTGCGTGCCATTGGCGGCGCGCCAGGCGTGCACGGACTCGTGGCCCAGGCTGTTGAAGCGCTTGCCGGGGTCGTTCTCGTTGTAGTTGATGCGGCTGGCCTGGCCCGCGCTGGGCTGGCCGTCGTAGCGGTACGCCGGGCGCAGCGACTGCACCGTGCCGTCGTGACGCGGGCGGTGCGACATGGGCATGGACTCGTTGCGGCCGGAGTAGATGTCCGCCACCGTCAGCGGCTTCTGCGGCGTGCCCGTCTTGCCGGGGTTCACGTGCTGCGTGCGGCCGTTGAGGTCCGTCAGCATCTGGTTGCCCACGGGGCGGCTCATCAGCGTGTGCGTGGAGTTGCGCGCGTCCTGCGTGAAGTCCGCGAACTGCGCGCCGGTCTGGCCGTTGTCACGGCGGGTCCGGATACCCGGCAGGTCCGGGTGCACCACGCCGTGGTCCGCGGGCTTGAGGTTGTTCTTGCCGGCCTGCAGCTCCGAGGCCGTGGGCGCCTTCGGCTTCGACACCGTCTCCGGCTTCACCGTCTTGGGCGTCTCCAGCTTGGGGGGCGCGCTGGGGCTGCGCGTGCTGGAACCGGAGGGGATGGAAGGCTTGGAGAAGGAGGAGGAGCGCAGCTTCATGAGGGGCCTCGGATGCGGAAGACGTCGTGTGCCCATCCCTAGAGCAACCGCCGTGCCGCCTCCGGAGCCCCCCTGGAACGCAAGGCCTCCTCGTGATTCCAGGGGTTTACTCCGGCCCCGGAGCCCGGCCCCTGATGACCGCCGTCAGGGGCCTGATGACCGCTGTCACCAGGGGCCCGGCCTAGAAGTTCACGGCGATGAGGGGCAGGGACGGACGGGGCTGCCACTGCCGCGTGCGCATCCCGTTGCGGCGGGCCCGCAGGTCCCGCAGCTCCGCCTCCAACTGGGTCTTCTCCTGGACGAGCGCGTCGCGGCGCGCCTTCTTCTCCCGCGCGATGCGCCCTCCCCGGCTGAAGCCCACGACCACCATCACCACCCCCACCACACCGACGATCGTCAGGGGAACGCCCACGATGAGCTTCAGGTCCTGGTCCGTGCCTGAGTCCAGCAAGCCATCAATCAACACGGGCAGGCCGAACAGCAGCGCCGCCCCGAGGATGAAGCCGAAGGTCGTCATGATCTTCGAGCTGCGGGGACGCCCCAGGCGGATGCCGTCGATCTCCTCCTGGAGCAGGCCCACGCGCTGGGTCAGCTCCTGGATTCGCGCGTCCAGGCCGCCGTCCGGAAAGGGCGTCGACTCGGGAGCCCCAACCACCGGGGCCTGCTGCGCCCCCAGCAGCCGCGCGGAGTGCGCCGGCCCATCCTCCGGCGTCAGCAGTGACAGCGACGGGGACGTGGGCGCGGAGGCCAGCAGGACGGCGGCGAGCAACGACAACATGGAGCGCACTCCTTCCGAAGACGGATGGGAGCGCGAGACTAGCACCCACCCCCGCATTCCCCGGAAAGTCACCCACCCAGCTTCGTGAGCATGAACGCGGCGAGGAAGCCCGCGACGGTGATGAGGCCGGTGAGCTCATGGGCCCCCTCGGTGGCCTCCGGCATCATCGTGTCCGCGAGCATGGCGAGGATGGCGCCGGCGGCCACGGCGGTGGTGCCCGCGACCACGCTGGGGTCGAAGCCGCGGAAGACGACGTAGCCCAGCAGCGACGCCAGGCCGGAGATGAGCGCGATGCCGCCCCACACGCCGAAGACGTAGCCCCGGGAGCGCCCGGCCTGCTTCATCCCCGCCGCGGAGGAGAGACCCTCCGGGACGTTGGAGAGGAAGACGGCCACGACGGCCACGAGGCTCACCGCGCCTCCGGCGATGAGGCTCACGCCGATGACGATGGACTCCGGGATGCCGTCGAGCAGCGCGCCCACGGCGATGGCCATGCCGCTGCCCCCATGCTCGGCCTCCGAGGGCTGCTTCCCGCCGGAGCGCTTGCGGTGCTTCGCCCCCCTGCGTGAGAGCGCCACGTTGGCCGCGCTGTAGAGGGACGCGCCCGCGACGAAGCCCAGCGCGGTGGGGGTGAAGCCGCCCTGGTGGAAGGCCTCGTCCATCAGGTCGAAGGAGAGCGCGGAGATGAGCACGCCCGCGCCAAACGCCATGACGCTGGCGATGAGCCGCGTGGGCAGCCGGAAGGCATAGCCCGCCGCCGCGCCGACGAGCAGCGCGCTCCCGGCGAGCAGTCCCCACAGTCCGGCCTGGAGCCAGAGTGGCATGGCGTTCCCGTCCCCGGGCGCGACGACTCAGCGCGCCTTCGCCTTGGCGCGCTTCACCTTGTTGGCCTGCTTGCCCAGCGCGCTGCGGGTGCTCTTGGGGAGCTTGCTCAAGGTGCGCTTGCGCTTGGCGGCGGTCGCGGCCTTCTTGATGTTCTTGCGCCCGGCGGCGCGCTGCTTGCTCGTGGCCATGGTGCGTGAAAGGTCCACGCCCCTGCCCGCTCCTGCAACGGGGCCGCGTCCGCCCGCCTCGGTGGGCAGCCGGACGGGCGTCAGCGGACAAGGGAACGAAACCCGCCCGGCGATGAAACCACGTCGCGCGAGCGCGCATCGGCGGGCTGTCAGGCGCACGGCGCTGGCTATAGTCGGCCGCCCGATGAAGAAAGCACGTCCCGCGCGCCTCACCCTCGACGACTTCCTCCCCTATCGCCTGTCGGTCGCGGACAACGTGGTGAGCCAGCGCATCGCGCGCGTGTACGCGGCCGAGGACGGCCTCTCCACCCAGGAGTGGCGGCTCATCGCCGTCTTGGGCGAGGACGGCGAGCGCTCGCAGCGGGAGCTCGTGCTGCGCACGCGGATGGACAAGGTGCCGGTGAGCCGCGCCGCGCGCTCGCTGGAGGAGCGCGGCCTGGTGCGGCGCGCCACGAGCCAGAGCGATGCCCGCTCGCGGCGCCTGACGCTGACCGCCTCCGGCCGCAAGCTCTACCAGCGCGTGGCCCCCGCCGCGCTCCGGGCGGAGGCGGAGGTGCTGGCGGAGCTGTCAGCCGCTGAACGCGCGGTGCTGCGCTCCCTGCTGGAGCGCGTGGAGCGCGCCGCCGTCCGGGCCCTGGAGCCCGCCCCCTGAGCCTTGCCGCATTGGTTACATCTGTTACTATTTCGGGTGCCATGGAAAACGTCCGCCACCTGACAGGCTTTGGGAATGAGCACGCATCGGAGGCTGTCCCCGGTGCGCTTCCAGTGGGCCAGAACACGCCCCAGCGCGTCGCCTTCGGCCTCTACGCCGAGCAGCTCTCCGGCACCGCGTTCACCGCGCCGCGCGGCGTGAACCGGCGCACGTGGCTGTACCGGCTGCGGCCCAGCGCGGGGCACCCGGCGTACCGGCCCGTGGAGGCCCGCACGCTGCGCAGCGGTCCGTTCCGGGAGGTGCCCCCGTCGCCCAACCGGCTGCGCTGGAGCCCTTCGCCCATGCCCACGGCGCCCACCACGTTCCTGGAGGGCCTCTTCACGCTGGGCGGCAACGGCTCACCCGCGGAGGGCGCGGGCGCGGCGGTGCACCTGTACGCTGCGAACGCGTCCATGACGGACACGGCGTTCTTCAACGCGGACGGCGAGCTGCTCATCGTCCCGCAGTCCGGCACGCTGCGCATCGTCACGGAACTGGGCGTGCTGGAGGTTCCGCCCGGCCACGTCGCGCTGATTCCTCGCGGCATGCGCATGCGGGTGGAGCTGCCCGGCGGCCCCGCGCGCGGCTACATCTGTGAGAACTACGGCGCGGCGTTCCGGCTCCCGGAGCTGGGGCCCATCGGCTCCAACGGGCTGGCGAACCCGCGCGACTTCGTGGCGCCGAACGCCGCGTACGAGGACGTGGAGCGCCCCACGCGCGTGGTGCAGAAGTTCCAGGGGAACCTCTGGGAGACGACGCTGGACCACTCGCCCTTCAACGTCGTCGCGTGGCACGGCAACTACGCGCCGTACACGTACGACCTGGCGCGCTTCAACACCATCAACACGGTGAGCTTCGACCACCCGGATCCGTCCATCTTCACGGTGCTCACGTCGCCCAGCGACACGCCGGGAACGGCGAACTGCGACTTCGTCATCTTCCCGCCCCGGTGGATGGTGGCGGAGCACACCTTCCGGCCGCCCTGGTTCCACCGCAACGTGATGAGCGAATTGATGGGCCTGGTGCACGGCGTCTACGACGCCAAGGCGGACGCGTTCCTGCCCGGCGGCGCGTCGCTGCACAACTGCATGAGCGCCCACGGCCCCGACCGCAAGACGTACGAGGCCGCCGTCGCCGCGGAGCTGACGCCGAAGAAGATCGACAACACGCTCGCGTTCATGTTCGAGACCCGCTGGGTCATCGCGCCCACGCGCCAGGCGATGGAGAGCCCCGCGCTCCAGGCGGACTACGACGCCTGCTGGGCGGACCTGCCCAAGGCGAAGGTGCCGTCCACGGGAGGCGGACAGCCGTGAAGCTCGCGTCACTCAACCAGGGACGCGACGGCCGGCTCGTCGTCGTGACGAAGGACCTCTCCCGGTACACGGACGCGTCCGCCATCGCGCCCACCCTCCAGGCCGCGCTGGATGACTGGGAGCGCCACGCGCCGGCCCTGCGCGCGCTGTCGGAGCGGCTGGAGCGCGGAGCGCTTCCGGGCGCGTCCTTCCATCCCGCCGCGTGCGCGGCCCCCCTGCCCCGCGCGTACCAGTGGGCGGACGGCTCGGCGTACGTGAACCACGTGGAGCTGGTGCGCAAGGCGCGGGGCGCGGAGCTGCCGCCCTCCTTCTGGACGGATCCGCTGATGTACCAGGGCGGCTCCGACGGCTTCCTCGGGCCGTGTCAGCCCATCCCGCTGGCCGACGAGGCGTGGGGCTGCGACATGGAGGGCGAGGTCGTGGTGGTGACGCGCGACGTGCCCCTGGGCGCCACGCGCGAGCAGTCCCTGGCGGCGGTGGTGCTGGTAGGG